>CAMNCG010000024.1 GCA_946534105.1 uncultured Verrucomicrobiota bacterium | reverse complement strand
CGGAACCGGGCAAGGCGGGCGCGACGTCGGCGCCGACAACGTTGGGTCACACCCGCGCAGCGGCCCCGGGCGCGGAAACTTGATTGACACCCGGACCGCTTCGGGTACAATTCCCGGCCTCGCGCGTTTTTCCGGGAACGGCGGCGCGACCTGCCCGGCACATGAAACTCACAAGAAAACTCCAGCTCGCACTGGGCCTCTCGTCGGTGGCCCTGTTCTTCGTCCTGTTCTGCGCGGTCCGGGCCGTGGAGTCCCGGAGGGCCTTCGGCGAGGCGCGCGAGCTCGCGGCGCGCGCCTGCGACGACATGGCCGCCACGATTTCGCGCATGGCGGACAAGAGCCTCATCTCGGTGGCCGGACTCGTCGCGACGGGGATCGACGCCGCCACGGCGACGGACGAGCTCGCGCGCGCCAAGCGCGACGCCTTCGCGGTGACCGAAGTGCACGTGATCGACACCAACGGCGTCATCGTCGCGACCACGGTTCCGGCCGACAAGTTCTACCGCATGGATTCCGGCGAGCAGTCGGCCGAATTCCTCCGCCTGCTGCACGGCGAAACCGAATTCGCGCAGCGCCTGCGGCCGAAGGCGAACGGCGGCGACGTGATGCGGTACGCCGGCGTGTCGCTGCCGGGCGGCGGCTTCCTGCAGGTCGCGCTCGACGAGGAGGCGTTCCGGAGGAGCCTCGTTTCGCGCGCCGCCGGCGTGACGGAGACGACGCCCGTGGGCATCGGCGGCTACATGATCGTCGCGACGCCGGACGGCACGATCGTCAGCGCCCCGAAACGCCTTTCCGGCCTCCTCGGCACCAGACTTTCCGATTTCCCGGAAAACCGCGGCGGGCGGTTTTCCGGCGACGGCGGGATGCGCGAGCTGTTCCGTTTTTCGATGCACGGCGTGCCGTCGTTCGGCTGGTACGACATGGCCGGCGAATTCCCGGTCCTCGTCGTCCAGCCCGCGTCGGAAATCTTCGCCGCGCGCGAAAAGATGCTCCAGACGCTCCTCGCCGCCGGCCTTCCGGTCGCGGTGCTTTTCGTGGTCTGCTTCCATTTCGTGCTGAAGAGGATCGTCACGGACGACGTCGTGGGGATCGACGACGCCCTCAAGAGCATCGCCGCCGGCGATTTCGCCCGCGTCGTGGACTGCAGGTCGTGCGAGGAATTCGCGTCGATTTCCGACAACGCCAACGCGGCGGCGGCGGCGCTGAAGCGCCACGCCACGGAGGAGAAGGAGCGGCTGGAGCGCGAGCGCGACGCCGCCGTCGCTTCCGAGAAGGCCCGCAACTACTTCTTTTCGACGGTGTCGCACGACATCCGGACGCCGCTCAACGCGATCATCGGCTTTTCCCAGATCCTGAAACTCGGCGCCGAAAGCGAGGAGGAGCGCGTCCAGTGCATCGACGGCATTTCGTCGAGCGGCGAAATGCTGATGCAGCTCGTCAACGACGTGCTGGACCTCTCGAAACTGGAAGCCGGGAAGATGGTTTTCAAGCCGGTCTGGTGCGACGCCGCCGCGCTCGCGAACGGGACGCTTCCGGTCTTCGCCCAGAAAGCGCGCGAGCGCGGGCTCGAGCTCGGCGTCGATTCCGATCCGGACCTGCCCCGGATCCTCGTCGATCCGCACCGCCTGCGGCAGGTGCTTTTCAACTTCCTGGGCAACGCGATGAAGTTCACCGAACGCGGCGGCGTGCGCGTGCGCATCGCGCGCGTCGGCGCGGACCGCCTCGACATCTCGGTCGCGGACACCGGTTGCGGCATTCCGGCGGAGGAAATCGGGCGCCTCGGGAGCCCGTTCGTCCAGCTCGACCGCCAGAGCGGGCGCGGCACCGGTCTCGGCCTGGCGATTTGCAAGCAGTTGATCGCGCGGATGGGCGGAACGCTCCGCATCGAGAGCGAACCGGGCAAGGGCAGCGTGTTCACGGCGGCGCTTTCCGGCGTGAAGTTCGAGGACGCTTCCGCGCGCGCCGAAGGCGCCGGCAGGCCCGGGCCGGACGGCGGAAACGGCCGCGCCGGCGGCCGCTCGCGGATCGAAGATTGGGCCGGGCGCCGCATCCTCCTCGTGGACGACCTCCGCATCAATCTCCTCGTGCTTTCGAAACTGTGCCGGAAGCTCGGTCTCGGGCGCGTCGAAACCGCGCAATCGGCCGACGAGGCGCTGCAAAAACTGCGCGCGGCCGCCGCGGAAGGCGCCGCCGCCCGCTACGCGCTCGTCCTCACCGATCTCTGGATGCCCGGAACGGACGGCGCCGGACTCGCGGAGGCGGTGCGTTCCGATCCGGCGCTCGCCGGAACGCGCGTCTGCGCCGTGACGGCCGACGTCGAAATCCTCAAATCGCAGACGGCGAAGAACTTCGCCGGCGTTCTGCTCAAGCCCGTCCTGCTCGGACCGCTGCGCGAGTTCTTCGAAAACCTCGAGGGTTGAACCGGCCACGCTTCACGCGTCCGCGGCGCCGGCGCCCGGAACCAGCGCCAGGAGCTCCCCCGGGGCGTCGAGGACGGGCCCCAGCGCTTCCAGGGCTTCGCGCGGGCGGAAGCCCCACGAGCAGAGCCGGAACGCAAGGCCGGCGCGCTTTGCCGTGTCGGCGTCCACCTCGCTGTCGCCGACGTAGAGCGCATCGGCGGCGGACGCGCCGAGGGCGGCGAGGGCGGCGGCCGGCATGGAGGGATCCGGCTTCGGCGGACGCCCGGCGTTTCCGCCGGCGACGGCCGAAAAGGCGCCGGGAAAGAAGCGCCCGACAAGCGAACGGGCGATGTCCTCGTCCTTGTTGGTGACAACGCCCAGCCGCACGCCGCGCGCGCGAAGCGCGGCGACGAGTTCCGGCACGCCCGGATACGGCACCGTCCCCTCGGCCGCGTGAGCGCGGTAGTGGGCGCGAAAATCCCCGAGCAGCACCTCGTAGTCGGGACGGGATTCGCCGCCTGCGGCGGCCCGCGCGACCAGCCGGCGCACGCCGTTGCCGACAAACGCGCGCACCTCGTCGATCGTGCGCGCGGGTTCGCCGTGGGCGCGAAGGGCCGCGTTCGTCGACGCGGCCAGCCCGGGAAGCGTGTCGAGAAGCGTCCCGTCCAGATCAAAGAGGACGACCGTCTTCATGGCGTATGCGAGTCGCCAAATCGCGGGAACGAAGGAGATTGGCGGAGGGGGGGGGATTCGAACCCCCGGGACCAGTTACCCAGTCCGACGATTTAGCAAACCGTTGCCTTCGGCCACTCAGCCACCCCTCCGGGAGGAAGACGCGGGGACGGCGCGCAGGGCGCCTCTCCGGCCCGTCCGAAAACGCGATCATGTTAGCACGGACCGGGCCGGAACGCAAGGGGATTTCCGCGGTTTTTTCCGGAAAGGCCCGGAAACGGCGTTTTTGATAACATCGCGTCGCATGATGACGCCACGACGCGATGCACCCGCCGGCCTTCTGCGCCTGGCAGCCTGTTTTCTTCTCCTCGCCGCCGTCGCCGTGTCGGAGCGCGGAAGGGCGCTCGGCCGGGACGCGAGCGAATGGCGGGAAAGCGGCGTCGCGGCATTCGCGGCGGCACCGGTTCGCCCCGCCGTCCCGGCCCGCCCGCAGACTCGGCCGCGGGACCGGAGGAAGGCCGCGGCCCTCCTCGTGCTCGCCTCGGCCGCGGCGCTTCCGGTTCTCGCGCGCTCGCGCTCGTACCGCACGCTCCAGCTCTCGCTCGACGTCGCCGTGCTCGGTTTCTGGAACGGGACGTTCCTCTCCACCGCGAGCCTCGTCGGCTGGGCCGCCGAGGGGCTTCCGCCGGACCCGGGGGAACTCTGCGCCGCGCTCCTCATGCTCGCGATGGCGTTCCTCTGGCCGCTGTTCGGACGGCCGTCGCACTACTGCCTCTGGGCCTGCCCGTTCGGCGCGGCGCAGGAGCTCGCCGGACGCCTCTTCGCTCGCAAATCGAGCCTTCCGCCCGCGCTCGTCCGGCGCCTCGAAGCGTTCCGGCGGGGTCTGTGGGGCGCGCTGGTGCTTCTTTCGCTGTGCGCCGGATGGTCGCAGTGGATGGAATGGGAGCTTTTCGCCGCCTTCGCGTGGCGTTCCGTTCCGGTCCTTGTGCTGTCGATCGCGGCGCTGTGCATCGCACTCTCCGCCTTTGTCCACCGGCCGTACTGCCGGTTCGTCTGCCCCACCGGCACGTTTCTCAAACTTTCCGAAACGAACCAACCCGACCCCGACGCGCCATGAAAGCCGCGAACTTCCTCAACCTCCTCCTCGCCACCGCGGTCGTGCTGCTGTGCGCGAAGCTCCATTTCGTCTCGCCGCGGGCGCCCTCCCCCGCCCCGGCCCCCGCCGCCGCGCCCGCGGACGCGCCCGGGACGGAACCCGGCGCCGGCCCGGAAGCCGCCGACCGGATCGTCGTGGATTCCACCGGCCTCGCCCCGCGCGTCCGCGGCTTCGGCGGACCCGTCCCGGTCGAAGTGGAAATCACCAACGGCGCCGTGGCCCGGGTCTCGCCGAAGATGCCGAACGGAGAGAGTCCGATGTTTTTCGAAATGCTTGAAGAAGCCGGCCTCTGGAACGCGTGGAACGGGCTTCCCGTGTCTGTCGCCGCGACGGCGCGCGTGGACGCCGTGACGAGCGCGACGTACTCGTCGAAGGCCGCGATCGCGAACGTCCGCGCGGCGCTCGCCTCCGTCCCCGGCGCTCGGGCGGGCGGCTCGACGGCGTCCTCCGGAGCCCCGTCCGCGCCCGCCACCGGCGACGCCTCTACCGCGCGGGCGCAGTGCCTACGCTGCCGCCGCCGTCGCGCGACAAGATGCCGCTTGGCCGCGCGCTGGAAGCGCGCGCGACGCACCGCGAGTTCTCCTCCGAACCGCTTTCCTCGCAGGAGCTTTCGGACCTACTGTGGGCCGCGAACGGCTTCAACCGCCCCGACGCGGGCAAGCGCACCGCGCCGACCGCGATCAACCGGCAGGAAATCGACCTGTACGTCTGCCGCGCCGACGGCGCGTTCCTCTGGGACGCCGAAGCGAACGTCCTGCGCCTCGTCACCACGAACGACCTGCGCGGCCTCACCGGCCGCATGCGCGACGGCGCGGACAACTTCGCCCTCGTCGCCCCGGTCGCGCTTGTCTACGTGATCGACAAGGAGCGCCAGGCCATGCAGGACCGCCCCGGGGACGCCGCCAAGTACGCGAGCGTCGATTGCGGATTCGTCGGGCAGAACGTCTACCTGCACTGCGCCGCCGCCGGGCTGCACACCGTGTTCCTGGGATCGCTACGGCCGGACGAAATCGCCGCCGCCCTCGCGCTTCCGCCGACGCGGTTCGCGCTCTTCGCCCAGACCGTCGGGAAACCCGCCGGAGGCGGGGCGGGGGCGAATCCGTGGCCGGGGCGCCGCGCCCGGACCGGGCGCGGGACCGGCGGCGCCGGAGTCCGGCGCGGGGCCGGTTCGCGGGACCTCCGGCGGCGTGGAGGAGGACGCCGACCGCCTCGGCGGCGATGCACGATCCCGTCTCCTTCGGTGTGCAGAGACCGCATCCTCCGTTGCCGGACATCACGGCGTCGACGCCGAGCTCGCGCAGTTTGCGCTGGAACTGGTCCTTCTCCCGCCGCACGACGCCCGGCCTCGGATACGGACCGGCCGATCCGATTTCGGAAAAGACGTACGTTTTCGCCGTGGGGAACTCGGCGAGAAGGAGCCGGCGGAGCTCCGGATGCGTCACGTTCGCCATGAAACTGCCGCCCACGATCGCGATCGTCTTTCCGTCCAGCGTGTCGAGACGCGGCGCCGGGGCGATCGGCTCCACCGCCGCTTCCGGGACCGGAGACAGCACTTCGAACGCGTCCGGAACCGGCGAGCCGGCGGCTTTTTCCTCCTTCGCCCAGCCGGGCAGCGCGCACGAGCCGTCCGGACAGTCCGGCTCCGACCCGCGCAAAACGGATGCCGCGGCGGCAACGGCGCAAAAAAAGGCAATCCTGTGGTTCATGTCGTGAAGAAAAGTCCCCGGGGTTGGCGTTCGCCAGCGAACGGCGCCGACAGGTCCGGATTCTAGCAAAAACCTCCGCCGAAAGGCCGCGCTCTCGAACGTCCGGCCCCTTTCCGCATTCCTCCGCCCCGGTTGTTTCCCTTCCGGGGGTTTGCTAGAATCGGGACGGATCAAAGGAAACGACCATGAACCTCGCTTCATCCTCCCCCGGCGCCGGATCGGCCTCTCTTTCCAAGGCGACCGAACCGAACTACGACGAAAGCGCAATCCCGCCCTACGAACTGCCCGAACTCCTGCGCTTCGCGGACGGGCGACCCGTTCGCGAAGCGGCCGACTGGCCGGAGCGGCGGCGCGAAATCCTCGAGGTCTTCGCCCGCGAAATGTACGGCCGGGAGCCGCCCGCGCCCGAGGCGCTCGAAGCCGAACTCGTCGAGGAAGGCCCCACCGCCGCCGGACTCGGCATCCGCCGCCAGTACCGAATCTGGTTCCGCGAAGACCGCACCGGGCCGCGGCTCGACTGGCTCGTCGTCGTTCCCAACCGCATCCGCGGCGAAAAGCCGGAGGTGCGCGACGGACGCGTCGTCTGCGAAAACGCCGCGCCCGTTCCGGTGGCGCTTTTCCTCAACTACCGCGGCAACCACGCCCTTCTGGACGATCCGGAGGTCGTCATTCCCGAAAACGTCTGGGTTCATTTTCCGGAGTCCCGTGCCGACGGTTCATTCGCCCTGCGTCCCGAAATGCGCGGATGCGAACGCGACACCCGTTTCCGCTACGCCTTTCCCCTGGAAGAGTTTCTGGCGCGCGGCATGGCCGTCATGAGCTGCTGCTACGGACAAATCTCGCCCGACATCGACGTGGAAACCGCCGGCGATCCGTTCCGCCTCCACTGGAGCGGAGTCTTCGACCTCTGGGGCGCACGCGACGAATCGCGCGACGACAACCCGACGGCGCTCGGCGCCTGGGCGTGGGCCCTTTCGCGCGGACTCGACCTCGCGGAGCGCATTCCGGAAATCGACGCGCGGCGCTCGCTTGTCACGGGCTGCTCGCGGCTCGGCAAGGCGGCGCTCCTCGCCGCCGCGCGGGACGAACGCATCGCCGTGTGCGTCCCCTGCCAAACCGGCGGCGGCGGCGCGCCGCTCGCCAAGCGATTCTTCGGGGAAAACGTCGCCACGGAAATGCGGATGTTCCCGCATTGGTACTGCGCGGCCTACGGAAAATATGCCGGCAACGAACGGGCGCTTCCCTTCGACCAGCACTGGCTTCTGGCCGCGGTCGCACCGCGCGCCCTGCTGGTGGAGGGCTTCAACAGCCCGTGGTTCGACCCCAAGGGGGAGTTCCTGTCGTGCCGCGCCGCGTCGCCCGCGTGGGAACTGCACGGCATCGCCGGGCTGCCGCCTGGAGACTTTCCGGAATATTACGACACCTCGCGCATCGGACCGCGACTCGGATACGTGCGCCGCGGCGGCGCGCACGGCCTTTCCGCCATCGACTGGCGCTGGGCGCTCGAATTCGCGGAGCGCGCCTTCGGCTGACGGTCGCCGGCCGGCGGTGTCCTCGCCAGACCGGGCCGTCACTCCGAACCGAACGCCGCAAAACCTTCCGTCTTCTCCCCTTTTCCCGGTTTCCGGCCATGAAAAAACAGATCTGTCTGGTCGCCGTGATGGCCGCCGCCGCGGTCCCGCCCGCCGCCCCCGGAGAGGAACCGCCGCGCATTGTTTCCTTCGTTCCGACGGCCACGGAGACGGCGTTCGCGGTCGGACTCGGTCCGTACGTCGTCGGACGCTCGCGTTTCTGCGACTTCCCGCCGGAGGCGGCGTCCGCCCGGCCCGTCGGCGACCTCGCGACCCTTTCGGAATCCGCGGTCGCCGGCCTGCGGCCGACGCACGCGCTCGTGTACCGCGAAAACGCCGGACAGGTGCCGTTCCTGAAAGCCCTCGGCGCGAAGATCGTCGAATGCGCGGCGAACGACGTCGCCTCCGCGCTCGCCGTGGCGGATCTCCTCGGAGACACGTTTCCGGCCTTCACGAACGGGTTCGCTTCCGGCCCGTGGCGCGCTCGCATGGAAGCGCTCGCCTCCGCGCCGCCACCCCCGCCGGACGCCGCGTCCGCGCTGGTGGCGGTCTCGCATCCGGACGGGCGATGGGGCGACGTCTTCGCGGCGGGCGGCGACACGTTCTACGAACAGGTCCTGCGCGCCGCGGGGTATTCCAACGTCCTTTCCTCCGCGAAAGGCTACCCGGCGCTCGACCCCGGCCGGGTGCGAGCGCTCGCGCCGGACATCGTGTTCGACCTCCGGCCGGGCACGGCGCCCTCCCCCGCCGAGGCGGAATTCTGGAAGGGTCCCGCTCCGGACGCCAAGATCGCCGTGATCCGCGATCCGGCGGCGGTGCGTCCGGGTCCGCGCCTGCCGGACCTGCCGGCGCTCTTCCGCGAAGCCGAAGGGGCCGACTTCCGTTGCGCATTACGCGAAAGAAGCCGGACTGCTCGCCCGTGGCCGGCGCCCTGAGCTCGACTTTGGAGACGTTGGAGACGACGGCGATGTTCGCCGCCACAAGGCCCCATCCGTTTACGAGCTCCGGCGAATTCGCCACGGGCTTGCGCGGGGAAACCGAGCCGTCCGAAATCGTGGCGGCGTAGTCTCCGGAGAACCACTGTCCGTAGAGGAAGTACGGCTTCGAGGCCGCGGCACCCGAGCCGGAGGCCGCGCCCGACGTTTCGGAAACGAGCACGCCAGAAAGGCCGCGAGGGGAACCGGAAGCCCCGCCAGGAAGAAGAGCCGGAACGGGCCGAGGGGCCCGGCGAAGGCCGCGAACGGCAGCGCGGCGGCCCATGTGCTGGCGCATGTGAGAAGCCACGCCCCCAGGGCCGAGCCGACGACGCCGGCCCCGACGGCGGCGACGAGGTTGGCGGCCACCGATCCGGCGACCTGGTCGCGCTTGTCCGGGCACGCTTCCAGAAACGCCGCGTTGGTCGCGTTGTAGATCGCGTAGTAGAATCCGCCGAGCCAGAAGAAGAGCGCGATCCCGCAGGCCAGGGCGTGGGGCCCCGCCGCCGGAAGAAGCATCCACGCGAACGGAACGGCGGCGAACCCCAGCGCCGATCCGGCGAGCACCCGCCGCGAGCCGAAGGCCCGGCAGAGAGGCCCGCAGGCGAACGAGGCCAGAATCCCGGCGGCGAATTCCGCGCAGGCGCAGACCATCGCCCTGGAGTCGCCGAAGCCGCATCCCCGCTTCAGGGCCAGCATCGAGATCGGGAGGAAGAGGATGATCGACAGGTTCAGGAGAAACCAGTCGAGGGAAAGCCGCAACAGCGCCCGGTTCCGCAGCGCCTTGCGGATTCCGAGCAGCAGCGGCGCGCGGGCCGCGTCGCGGATTGCCCCGGTCTCCTTCATGCCGCGCACGAAAAACGAGGAGCACATCCCCAGCGCCGCCCCGGCGACGATGATCGCGGCAAGCGCGACGCGCCCGTGCCAGCGGTGCGTGACGGCGGTGACGGTGGCGATGGCCGCGACGGCGCTCAGGTTGAAGAACCCCGTCGTCCGGCCGATCACCGAAGCCGCCTCCTCTTCGGTGGACACGTCGCCCAGAAGAGGCGTGAAGAGGACGCTTCCCGCGGCGCGGCAGCCGTAGAAGAAAAAGGCGCCGACGAGCAGCACCGCCCACGATGCGCGCGGGGACGCGAGCCAGACCGCCGCCGCCGAGGCGGTGAGGAGCGCGGCGACGTTGCGCGCAACCCAGAAGTCCGCCTGGCAGACGGCCGCCCCGCGCCGCGCCGTCCGGAGGACGCCCAGCGGGAGCAGCGCGTAGCCGACGTAGAGCATCGCGCCGAGGAGCGACACCACGGCGTTCGGCGCGCCGAGCTGCGCGGCGAAGAGGACAAGCACCCCTTCGCCAAGGCACATGTAGCTCAGGCCGTTGACGAAGTTGAACGCGCAGTAGAGATTTTGCGAGCGGCGGCGTTCGGCCACCGTCAGTTGTCTTCCGAGGATCATTTTCTAGCGCACCCAACTTGCCGAAAGGAGCCCGCATGCGGCGCCGGGCGCGTGATCGCCGAACCAGAGGCGGCAGTCCCACGCTGCGCCGGGCGCGTCGTAGGGCCCGAACATCGGCTGCGCGGAAGAAAACACCGTGATTTCGAGTTCGCCGGCTTGCCCGGCGAGCTCGGGGGGAACGTTCCACTCGAACGGCGCCCAGGCGCAGGCGCCGAGTTCGACGCCGCAAAAGCGCGCGGACGCGACCGCGCCGCCGGTGTCGGCGCGCAGACGCCAGCCCGCGCCACCCGAAGGCGCCGCGACGGTCGCGCGCCACGTCAGCGCCCCCGCGTAGTGCGGATAGCCTAGCTCTGCGAAGGAGCCGAACGCGGCGAGGGCGTCGGCGCGCTCTGCGAAGACCGCTCCGCCGAAAACGCGGAAATCGCCGGCAAGCCACAACGCGGGAAGGAAGTAGTTGGCGTCGGGATGGTCTATCTCGAACCGGTGAATTCCCGCCTCGAAGCGCCGCGCGGAGTCCGCGCGGTAGAGAGGCGCGAACGGTGCCGCAATAGGAGGTGCGGCATCTTGCCGCGCCTCGTCCGCGAGTGCGGCGCGGCCGGAGGCCGCACCCCCCATCACCGCGGGCTGGAAGCCCACGCTCCCAGGCTGCGTCGCATGCAAAAGCCTCACTTCCCGAGCCTCCACCGTTTCGGCGAACGTCACGGAACCCTCGCGGCCGCCGCCTTCGGCGAACGTCACCCGCAGCAGATTCGGACGGTCGCGGACGACGCGCCACTCGACCGCGGCGAGCGAGCGCGACTCCGCGACGGGCCGATCGCCTGGCGGAAGCGGCCCCGGCTCGAAGACCCGGACGCCGTGCGGCGGCAGCATGAACTCGACGCGCTCGCCGTCGCGTTCGGCGACGAGCCGCCGCGTCGCGAACGGGCGCATGTTCACGACGGCGCTCGCGCCATCCTCGCAGGTTCGCGCGAGAAGCGCGTCGGCCTCGGTCGCGCCGTCGGCCTCGAAGACTCGGAACGTCGCCGGAAGGCGCTCGCGGCAGAGCGCCACCGCGCCCTCGGCGTCGAGTCCCGTCGCACCGGTTTTCTCCTCGTCGAAGAGGCCGTCGGCGCGGCAGACGAAGACGAGCGGGAGGTCGCACGGCTCATCCTCGCGCACGAAACGCGGGACGAACTGGCGCGTCTCCAGCGCGCCGAGGAGCGCCAGCGCGTCCGGGAGCGGCGCGCCGCGAGTGAACGCGGCCGCCGCGGCCGCGCGGTCGGGGTAGCGGACGCCGACTTCGCGCCCGGACACGCGCTTCGCGGCGAATGCGGCGGCGCGGCGCGCCTCGTCCGCGAGAATCCGCGCGTGGCGCTCATACCACGGATGGACGGGACCGGCGGCGGAAACGTAGCCGTGCTTCTCCACGAAGCCGCGCTCGTCCATCACGTCCATGCACGTCACGTAGCGGTCGATTCCGTGGAAGGCGCACATCCAGAGCATCTGGCGAAGCGCGGCGGGCGGGAGATCGCCAGGTCCGCAGGCGAACAGCTCCGCCATGCCGCCGCGCCCGTTGTGCAGGATCGCCTGGCGCGCCAAGTTGAACGTAACCCATTCGGGCGGGCGGCTCGCCTTGCCGTCGGGATCGAACGCGGTGCCGATTTCGTCCATGCCGGGAATGGTCTCGCCGCGCAGGCAGAGCATCGGATCGCCGTTGAGCCAGCTCGATCCCGACAGGCCGTTCTCGTCGATCAGGTGCCCCGTGAGGGCCACGCCGTGCGCATCGCACCAGCGGCGGATCTGGTCGAAGTAGGACGTGCGGAAACGGCGACCGAGAAGCCGGGCATACGTGGCGGGCAGATCCGGCGCCGACGACGGCGCGGCAAGCCACGCCTCCACGTCGGAGCGGAATTCGCGGCCCGTCTCGGCGCGGTATTCGTCCTCCAGCCCGGACCAGACCCGGAACGAGACGGCGGGCTCGCCGGATTCCCAGCGGACGCGCGTCGGATGCCCCGGCTCGTCGGTGAAGAAGCCGACGACCGTGCCGTCCTCGAAGAATCGGGCGAGACGCGCCGCGTATGCGTCGTGGGTGAGCTCAATGAAGCGGCGAACCGCGTCCGGCTCGCAGACGTTCACCCAGCCGTCGGGGGCGGCGGCCTCCTCCCAGCGCCAGGCGCCGCCCTCGCGCGGGAACACGCCGATCTCTCGGTAGCGCCAGGCGGGATTCTCGCGCGGGACGCGGCCCTTGCAGGTGCCGCTCGGCCAGTTGTATTCGTCGTAGAGCCACACGCGGAGGCCGCGGCGCGAAGCCTCGTCGCAGAACCACTCCGCGAGGCGCAGCCACTCCTCGCCCATGTATTCCAGCGCGAGGCCGCTGCGCGCGTAGAGGAGAAAGCTGCCCGCGCCCGCCGCCTCGATCGCGGCGACCTTGGCGCGGCATTCCGCCTCGGTCGGCGCCCCGGTGATGGCGAGAAACGGGATCATGCCCGTGTCGACACCGTTCGTTTCGCTACTGGATCCAAGTCTGGTTACTTTCATTGTCTGGCTTTCTTTTGGCGTTTTTGGAAAACCCGTGATGTCGATTCGCGCGCCACAAGCGGCGCCGGAAGAAAGATGAGCATCGGAGGCGCGTCCGGATCGCCGCGGCGGCGGTCGAGCGCCTCCACGGCGACGCGGGCGATGTCGTCGCACGGCTGGTGGATCGTCGTGAGGCCCGGCGAGAGCACACGCGCGAAGTCGCCGTCGTTCACGCCGCAGAGCATGACGTCCCCCGGGACGCGCAGGCCGAGCGCGGAAAGGGCGCGGAGCGCCTCGGTCGCGACCTTGTCGCTGGAGCAGACCACGGCGTCAGGCCGCGCGTCGGCGATCGCCGCGCGAAGCGCCGCCCCGTCATCGTCGCCCTGCGGGATGTCGAAGGTCGAAACCCGCGCGCCGCGCTTACCGGACACGGCTCGGCGGAGCCCCGCCAGACGCTCCTGCACGTTGGGAGAGTGCGCCGCGAACACGGAGACGAAGAGAATCCGCGCGGCGCCGCGCGAGAGGACGTGCTCCCCCATGCGCAGCCCGGCGGCGGCGTTGTCGATGCCCACCACGTCGTAGCCGCTTTCCTCCGGCGCCTCCACGATGTCGCAATCGATCAGGACCATCGGGACACCGGCCTCGCGCAGGACTCCGGCCACGGCGCGATTCGCCTCCGCCGCGTCCGCGCAGAAATCAACGGGATGGAAGAGGACTCCGCCGACGCCCGCATCGACGAACGACCGGGCGATGGAGACCACGCGCGCGGCCAGGCCCTCGCCCGACTCCGCGAGCATGTCCGCGAAAAGCAGCGGACGGCTGGAGCGCTGGCAGACCGCCGACACCGACCGGCACAGCGCCGGGAAGAAGTCGCTGCCGGACCAGCCGGGCACCACCAGCCCCACCGAGCGGCCCGCGGCGCGCGCCACGTACGTCCCGGCGCCCTGCACCGAATAGACCAGACCGCGACGCTTGAGTTCGTCGTGAGCCTTGACCGCGGTGAGATACGCGACCTTGAAACGGCGGACGATCTGCTCGGCGCTCGGGAAGGAAGACGGCGCGCGATACCGCCCCTCCGCGATCTCCGCGGCCAGGGTCTCGACGATTCTTCCGCATTTCGTTCCGCTTTGCACTTTTCCCGCGCTCCCGTTCCGGGCACACCGCCTCGGACGGCGTTTACCATAACGCAACACCGTCCGAAATGCGATTGTTATATATATGACTTTTTTAAAAAAACTTCGGCACAGTGACGCGAAGGGACGGGCGCGACGTTTCGCGAGGTCGACCCGACCGCTACGGGGACGGACGGAGGTGCGTCAGCGAAAACGCGCGGCGGAAGGCGTCGGGCGTGGCGGCGGCGTCCTTCGGGGAGAACGCGAGGGTGCGCGGCTCGCCGGGGAGGAGCGTGAAGGAGTTGTCGTCGAACTCGCCCCGGATCCCTTCGACGTTCGCCCAGACGAAGAAGGCCGGCGCGTCGGTGGAGAGCGTCACGCGGAAGCCGTCGAACGCGGCGGAAACCGTCGCGTCCGCGAGCGGCGCATCCTTGAACGGGGCGAAGAAATAATCGTTTCGCGGGGCGCCCTCGAGTTCGAGCGAGAGAAAGCGTCCGGCGCGTTCCGCGCCGCCGCCGAACGCGTCGAGGGAACGCGAGACGAGGAGCGTCGCGGCGTCGGACGGGAGCGCCGCGCGAAAGGTTTCGCGGGAGAGGACGGCCCCTCCGAAGGAAACGAGACGAACGGTCGCGTCGGCGTTGACGGCCCGGTCGGTGTCGTTCACGCCCCAGATTTCAAGGACGCGGCCATCGGCAGACGGCTTGGCCAGAATGACGAGCGGGGCGTAAAAGCGACGCGCGTGGTAGTGCAGGTGCTTCCACTTGCCGCCGTATTCGAGGGAGCTCCACGAGGAGACGGGCCAGAGGTCGTCGAGCTGCCAGTAGAGCGTCCCCATGCAGTGCGGGCGCAGCGGGCGCCATGCCTCCACGGCGGTCTGGATCGCCAGGGCCTGCTGGACCTGCGAGAGGTAGAGCGTGTCGGCGGCGTCGCGCGGCAGCGGGAAGAGCCGCGCCATGGTGTCGAGGATGCGCCGGTTTCCGCCGGTGCATTTCTGGTGCCATTCGAAGTCGGGGTTGCCGGAGAGCGCGGCCGGCCCGGGGAAGGCCGTCCCGTCCAGCTCGCAGAACGTCCGCGCCACTTCTTCGGAGGGAAAACTCTGGAAGCCGAATTCGCTGCAGAAGCGTGGACGGTATTCGCGGTAGCGCGAAAACGGGGCGTTCTCCGCCCAGACGTCCCACACGTGCATGTCGCCGCGGGAGTCGTCGTGCCAGGCGTCGTGGTCGAAGTCGGCCGTTCCGGCGCACGGCGACGACGGCCAGAAGCGGCGCGTCGGGTCGGCGGCGCGCGTCGCGGCCTCCTGAACGGCGTGGCGGACCTTCGTTTCCTCGATGTAGGCGGAACGTTCCTCCGGCCGGATGACGTCGCCGAACCAGCCGCGCGCGGCACCGACGCATTCATTGTCGCCGCACCAGAGCGCGATGCAGGCATGGTCGCGAAGACGGCGCACCTGGTACGCCGTCTCGGCCCGCACGTCGGCGAGGAAAGCGTCGTCCGCCGGATACACGGCGCATGAGAACATCTGGTCGTGCCAGACGAGGAGGCCGCGTTCGTCGCAGAGGTCGTAGAAGGCGTCCTTCTCGTACTGTCCGCCGCCCCAGAGACGGAGCATGTTCATGTGGGCGGCGGCGGCGCTTTCGAGAAGGTCGCGGTAACGGGCGGGCGTCTGGCGATCCGCGAACGCGTCGCAGGGGATCCAGTTCGCCCCCTTCATGAAAAGCGGGCGGCCGTTGACCTTGAACGAGACGGCGCCGCCGGCGGTGTCGAGTTCGATCTTGCGAAGCCCGATGCGACCGCGCAGCGTCCGGCCCGCCACCGGCACGGCGTAGTCGAAGAAGCGGCGCTCGCCGGCGCCGTTCGGCCACCAGAGCGGCGGATGGTCGATTTCGACGGCGTTCACGACGTCCTCGCCAGTTTCGAGGATCGCGTGGACGCGCAGTGTACAGTGCGTCATCGCGTCATCAAACGCCTGTTCGCAGAAGACGGCGTCGATGCGGTCGCCGTCGGAGGCGACGAGTTCGACGCGACCGCAGGGACCGGTTGTCATCTGCGAAAGACCCCAGTCCCACCCTCGGTGGCAGGCGGGCTTGCGGATGAAGGGCATGTTGTGGATTGCCGTCGATTCGTCCAGGCTCATCGGGTAGGGACGGCCGGCGCGGGCGGCGAGGGCGTCGGCCTTGCGGACGGCGCTTGCGAAGACGAGGCGGATCTCGTTGCGTCCGGCGCGCAGCGCGCGCTTCGCGTCGAAGTCCCGGCGCAAAAAGCGGTCGCGCGTCTCGCCGAGCTTCTTCCCGTTCACGAAAACAGTGGCGAACGTGTCGCAGTCTTCGAGGCGCAGGATGACGGAGGCGTGGCGAAGGAAGGCCTCCGGTACGTCGAAAGAGCGCGAAAAGGTCCAGTCGCGCCTTGCGACCCACTGGACGCGCTCCTCGTTGCGGCCGAGAAACGGGTCGGGCATCCGTCCGGCGGCAAAAAGCGCGCCGTGGACGTCGCCGGGCACCGCCGCCGGGCAGGAGAGCGGCGCGCCGCGTTCGTCAAGACCGTCGAGTCGCCATTCGCCCGAGAGATCGAGGCAGGGGAAACGAGGGAAAATGGAGTGCATGGCGAAACATGATACCAAACACCGAATCGGGGAGATGTACTTTCGGCCAAAAAAACGCGGGAACGGACCCTGAAAAGCCCGAAAAAAACATCACTACCATCCCATAGAAATGCAAGAAGCCTCCCCCGATGACGCAACGCAGATTGGTTGTAAAGGATTTCAATCAAACCACAATAGGGAGGAAAAGGCTAATTATGGAGTTGTGCGGTTAAGAAGAATTTATGCGGATTATCAAGATTTGACCCACGTCGCAGAGAAGAGTCCGCAACGCATCCCAGGGGCATGGTCGCCGAACCACAGGGGCTGTCCCCAAATCGCACCATGCGTATCATATCTGCCGAACATGGGTTGCGCCGAGGAAAAAATGGTGATTTCAAGTTCCCCGATCCTTCCAGAAAGTCCTGTCGGGATGCACCACTCGAAAGGTGGCCAAGCACGCGCGCCAAGTTCAACGCCGCAGAACCGCACGGATGCGACGCTTCCGCCCGTGTCGGCGCGGAAACGCCATCCATTGCCTGTAGGTGCCGCGACCGTAGAGTGCCACGTCAGTCCGCCGACATAGTGAGGAAAGCCCATGTCAGCGAATGAGCCGAAAACAACTGGTGTTTCCGATTCGGGGAAAACACACCCGCCCAAGACGCGGAAATCTCCGGCAAGCCATAGGGCCGGGAGGAAGTAATTGACATCAGGTTCGCCCGAAACAATGTCAAACGAATGAACTCCCGCTGCGAAGGTTCTTGTCGCGGCGGCTCGATATAGCGACGCAAAAACGACTGGAAGGGCCGATGCCGGCGCATCATTCTCCTTTGAAAGCGCTTCGCCGTCGGCCGCAAAGGAGTAAGGCTCGGCATCATGCCGGATGACCCTCTCGCCGACTGGGACACCTTCATACGCGCCTACAGGACGTCCAGACGAAGTGACAGCGTATGAAACCGCAAAATCGCGCAGGACGGGACACGCTTCGACGCAGTTCGCAAAAATCACTCTGCCACTGCGACCATCGTTTTCTGTGAAATTCACGCGCAGAAGGTTCGGGCTATCGCGGCGAAGTGCCCAGGAAGTGGCGGCTAAATAGCGCACCTCATCATCACAAGGTTCGTCTGGCGGAAGTTCACCAGGCTGAAACACGCGGATGCCACGCGGAGGGATGACGAACGAGCAGCGTCCGCTGCCGCGTTCGGCTACAAGTCTCCTCGAGGCAAATGGACGCATGTTCATAATTGCGCTCGTGCCATCGGAGCATGTGCGCAAGAGGAGCGCGTCAGCCTCGTCGCGCCCGTCGGCATCGAGCACACGGAAGGATGACGGCAACATCTTTCGGCAAAGTGCCACGGCATCATCGGCGCCCAGGTTGCTAGAGCCAGTCCTTTCTTCATTGAAGCGTCCGTCCGGGCGGCAAACGAAGACAAGCGGCAAATCGCATGGTTCGTCCTCCTGCACGAAACGGCAGGTGAACTGGTGCGTTTCGAGTGCACAGAGAAGGCCAAGCGCATCCGGAACCTTGGCCGTGCCCGCGCTCCATGGGCCCTCGGGGCGAACACCGAATGCGGCGATAGCCGCTGCATGGTTTGGATATCTCACGGCGACCTCGCGCTCCGACGTGCATTTTCCGGCGAACAGCGCCGCCCGGCGCGATTCATCGGTCAAAATCCGCGCTTGGCTCCTATACCACGGGTGGACAGACCCCGCGGCGGAAATATAGCCGTTCTTTTCCACAAATCCGCGCTCGTCCAAAACCTCACCAGCCGTGAGATAGCGGTCTATCCCATGGAAGGCGCAAAGCCAGATCATCTGGCGCATGGCGGCCGGCGAGAGATCGCCGGGGCCGCAGGCAAAGAGTTCCGCCATGCCTCCTTTTCCGTTGTGCAGAATTGCCTGTCGCGCCAGATTCAGTGTAATCCATTCGACTGGTTGTCCCGCCTTGCCGTCGGGATCCAACCCAGTGCCGTAATCGTCGATACCGGGTATGGATTCGCCGCGAAGACAGAGCATGGGGTCTCCGTTGAACCGGCATGAATTGCCCAGTCCGTTTTCCTCAATCATGTGGCCGGTGAAAGCGACTCCATGCGCATCGCACCAGTCGCGAATCTGGTCGAAGAAGGATGTTCGGAAGCGGCGACCGAGGAGCCGTGCGTATATGGCCGGCATGTCGCCGGTTTTCCCGGAGTCCAGCCATGCCTCGACATCGGAGCGAAACTCGCGGCCAGTTTCCGCGCGGTATTCGTCATCCAGACCAGACCATGTTCGGAAAGCGACAATCGGTAGCCCTGCATCAAAGGCAACGGCAACAGGGTGCCCCGGCTCGTCGGTGAAGAAGCCAACAATCGTGCCGCTGGCAAAATAGCGCGAAAGCCGCTGAAAATAGACTTCGTGGGTGAGTTCAATGAAACGCCGCACGGAATCCGGCTCGCAGACGTTGACCCATCCTGCGGGGACTTTGGCTTCCTGCCAGAACCAGCCGCCGCCTTCACGCTGGAACACGCCGGTTTCGCGGTAGCGCCACGCGCCGTTTTCGCGAGGGACGCATCCCTTGCAGGTGCCGCTTGGCCAGTTGTATTCATCGTAAATCCAGACTTTCATGTTGCGCCGGAAGGCTTCGTCGCAAAACCATTCAGCAATTTGCAGCCATTCCTCGCCCATGTATTCGACCTGCAAGCCACTGCGTGCATAGAGGAGGAAGCTATCTGCTCCGGTGGCCTCGATCTCCGCCACTTTTGCCCTGCATTCCGCTTCGGTCGGCGCACCGCTAATTCCCAGAAAAGGAATCATCCCAATAACGTTAATTTTCATCGGTTTGAAGGCTTCAGAATCTCGACGTTGCGTAACCAGAAGGTGCATTTCAAGCCATTTGGGTTGCCGCCAACGAGAATCGCCGCAACCCTGCGGGATCTAGGTCCGTTGCCGAAGACGACATGGCGTCTTTCCCACGTTTCGGTCGGCGGCGCGTAAGTGAAATCGCCGGCTTCTGCCCCGTTGCCGTCGCGCAGTTTGACGCAGCACCAGCGGTAGTCGTTTTCCGGCTTGTCCTGCGCGCTCCTGGCCTCGAACTGGAACGCGAGCGCCCCGGCAAGGGTTTCCTGCGGGGTCTTTAGCCTGTAAACAGGGTAGAACCAGCGGTCGATTTTTGGGTTCGTCCACTCCATGTCGAATCGGAGAGCCTGTTCGGCATCGTCCCAGCGGACGGAATGCGACTGCGCCGAATCGTAGCACATCCAGTTCTTTGGATCGCGCCAATCGAGCGGCACGGCGGCGCTGTCGCCGAAAAGCCGTTTAGGAATAGCAATGGGTATGGAAAGGCGGCTGGAGCGTTTGCCGTCGAATGCGCCGGAGAGGACGAGCGTCGGTAGCGCGCCTGTCGTGGCATCTGGCTTCAGGACGCAGTCGAAGACGGCCGGCGGCGTCCCGCGCGGGCCGAGCGCGATGCTTTCGGGAAGTCCTTCGAGCGGGCATCCGCTGGCCTCGACGCGGCCTGTCTTTGCCACATCGCCAAGGTTCCACACAATGACGCGGACACGGCCCGATTCACCATCCAGCGACACGCGCGTCTTGCTGTCGGTCAGCTTGAAGTCGTTCCAGTCCGGCTCGGCGCGGATGACGACCGTGAGGTCTTCGTCCGCCGCGGGTTCGTAAGGCAGCGCCTTTCCGGCCGGGCGGGCCGGGATGTCCGCGACAAGGCCGCGAAGTCCCGAGACGTATGCTGGGAAGCGCGTCGCCGTGAGTTCCATGACGCCGTTCGTGGCCGCGACGGTTGAGCGGGTGCCGCAGAGGTCGGTGAGGCGGAATGCCGCCGAAGCGTCGCCGCCGCACCGGAGCCGCAGAGTGCGGGCGAAGTCGGGTTCGGCGGCGACCACGCCGCCCATCGCGGTGTCCATGGGCGAAATAGACCAGAACGCAACGGTCTGCGACCCGTCGGGCTGTTCGAAGAGATAGGCGCGAAGACCATCACCGACCTTGACCTCGCCAGCCAGACGGGCGGAGCCAAGTTCGCGCGTCATTGTGGCGATGGCGGAGAAAATCGGCTTCACGGTGCCGTCGAGGCGCATGGTGCCGAAATCCTTTTTGCCGCCGCCCTCGCTGCGCGTGCCGAAGAGGAAGAGGTAGCTTCGCGCCACGCCCTGCATTTGGAACGCTATCTGCGCCTTGGTGCAGAACTCCGCCTGGACGAGTTCCTGTTCGGGGGAATGCGCCTTGACGCCCGCCTTGGGGCTTTCGCCTGTCGCGGGGCCTTCGAGGTAAGTTCCGAATTCAGTCACCCAGATGGCGCGCTCGCCGAATCCGCGCGGGTCAAGCAAGTCCCGCATGGTTCCAACCTGGCGTGGATAGTCGGCAATGGGAGAATAGGTGTGGTAGTTGAACACGTCGAAGAACTTGCCGGCGTCGTTGTCGAGGAGAACCGGCCCGTAGTGCCGCCCCGGCCTCACGGAGCCGTCGCTCAGCGCGCCGACAAGGACTGTCGCGTCTTGTCTCCCGGCCTTGAAGCCCAGATATGCGGCCTTGAGGACGGCGGCGTAGTCCCAGACCGGCTCCGGCGTGTGGCCGAGTTCCTCCTCGTTCCAGAACTCCCATGCGTCCATGCGGTCGCCGAAGTCGGCGGCGACGCGGGCGCAGAAGTCGTAAACGGCGGCGAGGTCCGCGGGGAGGCTTTTTATCCGCCCGATCCACGGCGGGCAGTCGTGGAAAACGCCGGAGACGCCGATGCCGCGTTCACGCAACAGATCGGCGTTGTAGAGATATTTCCCGTAGTCGAAAACGCCACGCTCGGGATTGACCTGTACCCAAGTCATGCGGTCGCGGACGTGCGGGACGCCCGCGAGGCGGGCGAGGTCGCTTACCGTACGGAACGTATCGCCGCCATTCCACGGGCAGTCGAACGCGCCTGGGCCAGCGCACCAGCTTTGCGCCGAATCGACGCCGTAGAACGATGAATGGCGAACGGCAGATTGCGGCTCCGGCACCACGGCCAGAGTGGCGTCGCCGAGCCGGTAGTAGCCCGCCGGGAGCGGCGGCAACGTGGCGTTACCGCCGCCGTCGAAGATGCCGCAAAATTCGGTTTCTCGTCCGCGCCAGTCCTGAAGCGCCCATGCCGCGCCAGGTTCGCCACCGCTGGCCGTGACAGCCGCACCCTCGAGGGCGACATGGCCCGGGGCGTTGAACAGCACACCTGCTTCAGCGGCCGCCGCCAAAGCGGCTGCCGCGATTCCGCACACCAGATGCCTTGCCATGTCCCAGCCTCGCGCTTCCGGCTACCTCATGATGATAGTCGTAGCCTTCACGGGGGAGAGATAAGCCGCATTCGCGGTATAGCGGACGCGCCACTTGTCGGATGGGAAATCCGCCGCGAGCGCGAACTCGCCGCTGAAGCCGTCAGGCGCATCGAGGATCTTGTAGGTTCCACCCGGTGCATCGGTGGAGAGCGACGCCAGTCCGGCACCGCCAATCTCGATGCCAGAAATGCTCTGCCCTGCGGCAACAGAGAGTCGGCCGCAGCCGGATGCGTCGCCGCAGAATTCGTAGCGTCCCGAAAGGGCGCACTTTTGCGAGTATTTAACCATCGCGTTCGAGATGACTGTCGAACCCGTGTATGAGCTGTTCGTCGCGGCCCCGCTGAAGATTACGCCCACAGTCGAATCCGAGCCAAGGACGAATATGCCGCCGTCATCAACACCGCTTGTCGTCCTGCTCACGAGGGGTCGTGTCCAGTAGATGTTCTGGCCGTTCGTCGTATCAAACCCGGCTCCTTTTTCGCCCACGGAGAACACGACTGTGCTCCAGCTGGCATCCGTCGCAGTTGAACTCGTCATAGAACCCAGAAATGCGCTGCTTCCGCTTCGCGACTGGAGGCGGCCGCCGTCGAATTTGAACTGGCAAGCGTGTTTTGAGGAGCCGGGGTCGATGCCAAGCCTGTTCACGGCGATTAGACCGCCTTCGTCCAGATTGATTTCGGAAACGTCTGATTGGCTGACGCGCAGGTAATTTGCGACGAACTCGCCGTCGCCTACGGTTATTTTGCCGGTCACGTTCAACCACTGCGTGCCAGGCATGACGATTCTGCCGCCATTTTGGACTGTAATCTGCGCATAGTCGTTAACGCTTACATACCTGTAATTGTTGGCGCTGGTCTGCGAATCGTAGAGAGTCGCGCCATCGACTACCAGATTGCCGCGCGTGGCATCATAAGCGCTTCCATTGCCCTGAACGTAGAGAGCGGCTTCCGTGGCGAGTCCTCCGTCGTTGTTGGCGGCGTTCCCGACGCGTGTCGTGCCGCTGGCGAGCAGGAGACTGCTTTGTTTAACGTGAAGACGCCCAACATCGTTTGTCCGTCCCGCACCTGGAGCGAATACGACTGTCCCGCCATAGTACGGGAGGGAAATGCACTTCTCAGTGACGAATCCGAGAGAAGCGTCGGGTGTGCCTGAAATAACGCCATTGATGGTAAAAGCATTGCCGCTCCCCGTTCCGAGAGTTAGGGTGGCACCGCTGGCAATTCGGATTGAACGGTTTGCGTCGAGTGCCATGGAGGCCGCCGCAATTAAAAGAGGCGAACCCGACTCGACAACGATGTTTTCCGACGGAACAATAGGAACCGGACCGAACAACCTGTCGCCTGCGGCGTTCAGGCGGATGCCGCCTTCAAGATAGGTAAGCCCATGGGTGGAGTTGGTTGCTCCGAAAGTGCACCAAATCGTCTTCCCGGTCGCACCGTCAATGCGGACGCTGTTCCCCACGAAGCCGAACATGTCGCCTAGTATGCAATCAGCATTGACGATGAACTTCCCGGAAACCCCAATTCTTCCGTGCTGGAACGTGTAGGCACCATTTACGGTCACATTTCCGGCGGACACTTGAGAGTTAATCCATGGTTGCATGTGCGAGGAAGATGCCGGAAACACGGCATCATTGTCATCCTCCCAGGCAACACCGGAATTGATGCCGTCGTTCCAGTTGAGGGCGGTGGCATTCCACTCGGCACCAGCTGCGCCAGTCCATGTGTATGTGCTGGCGCACAGCGACGTGCTTGAGGCTACCGCCAGAGTCAGAGCCGCCGCAGCGATTCCGTGCATATGAATAAATCGCCCACGATAGGATGTGTGCGCATGTCGCGGCTGCCGATGGCTGGAAGTCCGCGCACCGACTGGGCTGCCCGCCCTATGGAATGTGTCAACGGCTGCCGCGCCCGTCGCTGTAGCCGAGTCGAGTTCGAGTTGTGTAGTGTTCATGTTTTGCTCCCTGAGTTTAGGGTTAGTGGGAAAAGTTCAAAGTTGGAGTTGGAGAATCGAGAAGGGTGTTCAGAGAGGGAAGGGGGCTATGCCTTAGTCAGGATGCCAAGCGCGTCGATGCGCCTGGCGAAGGCGGCGTATTCCGCGTCGGTGAGCGGCGCGTAGGGGTAGCGGTAGGGGCCGCAGTCGAGGCCGATGTATTTCATCATGGCCTTGCGGTAGGACCAGTTCTCGTTCTCGATCATCAGCTCGACGACGCGGTTCGCCTCGTCCTGCATCCGCGCCGCGCCCTCGGCGTCGCCAGCGAAGGACAGGCGGCAGATTTCGGCGAAGTGGCGCGGGATGATGTTGTAGGTCGTCCCAATGCCGCCGGAGAAGACGTTGCGGAAGGCGAGCGCGCAGACAAGCTGCTCGTCGCGCCCGGCAAAGAAGATGGCCTCCTTGCCCTTCTCGACGAGCTTGCGGCGGAGGCACTGGACGGCGAAGTAGTCGGTGCCCGTGTATTTCATCCCCTTCACGTTCGGGAGGTCGAAGAACTTCACGTCGCGCGACGGCACGACCGCCGCCTTGATGGAGTAGATCATGAACGGCAGGTCGGTCGCGTTCGAGATGCGCTCGTAGTGGCGGTAGGCCGCCTCGAAGGTCTGGCCGAAATAGACGGGCGCGACGGACGACACCCAGTCGATGCCGACCTTAGCCGCGAACCGCGCGAGTTCGACGGCGTCGTCGGTGGCGACGCAGCCGACGTGCGCGATGAGCTTTGCCCGCCCCGCGACGGCCTTGGCCGCGCGCTCCATCACGACCTTGCGCTCGTCGTTGGAGAGCAGGAAGCCCTCGCCGGTGGAGCCGGTCAGGTAGAAGCCGACAAGACCGTTCGCGAGGCCGTGCTCGACAAGGCGCTCGATCATTTCCTCGTTGACGCGGCCGGCGGCGTCAAACGGCGTGAACATCGCGGCGTAGGCGCCGCGCATACCGGCAAATTCGGGGGCTTTGAATTCAGGTTCGTTCATAGTTAGCGGTTAGTCGTTCGTGTTTAGTCGCTGGTGGTTAGTCGTTAGTGGTTAGTCGTTAGTTCCTCGATGCGGAGACGAGTGCAGACGACGGAATGGCATCGGGCGTCGGCCCAGTATTTGATGTAGGTCGTGCAGAGGAGTTCGCGTTGTTCCGAGAGGGACACCTTGCTGTTGTCCGCTTGCTGTTTCTTCCGGTTTGGTAGTAACTCGACGCCGGAGTAGCCGGTGTCGCCCTTCCACGCCGCGTTTTCAAGTCCTTCTTCGCCGGCATGGCTGTGGAGTAGCTTCACCCGGCACTGGCCGGGACGGGCCATGCGGAGGTCATCCCACGTGCCGACCCACGCGACATAGTGGCCGTAGGTGGATGTGGCGACGGCGCCCCCGCCGTCGCGCGACGACGAGGGCGTCGTCGCCACAACCATGCGGTCGCGGAAGGCGATGAAGAGGCGTCCGTCGGGCAGGACGACGCCCTCGTGGCGGTCGCCGGTGAGTTCCGGGGCGGTGTCAACGGGTGCCGTCCAAGTCCGTCCCTCGTCTTGGCTAAAGACCATCATGCTGCATCCGGTGTGACGGTTTTCGCGCAGGAGGAGGGCGATTTCGCGCCCGTCAGGCGAACGGATGGCAAACGGTTCGCAAAGGTTCTTTTCCGGCGCGGAGGCGACAATGCGCATGGGCGACCACGACAGCCCGTCGGGCGATGTAGCCATCCACACGTTCTGGTCGTCGGTTGGGCGGTCCTTGGCGCGCTTCAAGCTTTTGAATACCTGGCCGAAGAGGGCCACTGAGCCGTCCGTGAGCTGGATGAAGCCCGTGGGCGGCATCATGGCCGACACTTCCGCCGGGGGCGCCATGCGCCAAGTCACCCCGTCGTCGTCCGAATAGGCGATGCCGAGCGGGCAGATGCCGTCGCAATTGCGGTGGTCGCCATTCGGCGGACGCGCCGAGAAAACGAGAATGCGCTCACGTCCGTCTGGGAGCACCATCTTCTGGAGAGTCGGGCAGTTGCGGCATTCCGCGCCGTATTCTGGCGGGAGGCGGCCGTCGATGCGCGTCCACGTGCGGCCGCCATCGAGCGACTCCGCGGCGGGGCCGCACGGACCGCCGTGGCCCGTCGTCCAGACGCAGAGGAGCTTCCCCGTGCGCGTGAGAACCGTCGTCGGGTGCCCTTGGTAAACCTCCGCCGTCCCGGCCGCAATAATGGTCTGGCGCGCGGTATCTGCAGAAAGGTCAATGAAAGGAATTTTGCTAGGCGAAGCCATATGCCAATCCGTTGTGATATATCAGATTCGAGTTTGGGATGATTATGCCAGAAGTTGAGTGGGATGTCAAGCAATTTTTCCTCAAGCGATCAGGAACGAATACGGTTGCGCGAAGAAATGCACTTCGCTACAATAAAGCATGACGGGGCCAGACTCCGTCAGCGTTGCCGCCTCCGCCACGGAAACCACCTGGACTTCACCCTCTCCGGCCACGACGCCGGCGGCCGCGATCTGGGCCGCGACCACCATCAGAGACAAAACGAATTTCATTTTCATGCAGGATTTCCCCTTTGACCGTTGCTGCGCCGCTCCTCCGCTCCGACCACCGGGGCGTTCGTCGTGGCACGGGGACAAGAATAGCAAGTTCCAGCCGCCGCAGTTTTACTTTTGGCCAAAAAATCAAAACATGAAGGGCGGACGGCGCACCAAGCGCGATGAGAGTCACGTCCGAAACCGGGCGCGCCATTCGGACATGGACATGCCGGTGCGGAGGCGGAATGCCTTGTGCAGGGCGATATGGGTGCGGTAGCCGCAAAGTCCGGCGATGGCACCGACGGAGGTGTCGGTCTGGGAGAGAAGCGCGAAGGCCTTGTCGAGCCGAACGCGCTCGATTTCGTCGTGAACCGAATGTCCGGTCGCCTCCCGGAAGCGCTGGTTGAAGAGACTTTTCGACCCCGGGGCGCGGGCGATGACGGCGGCGGCCTCGAGTCCGTTGCACGCCTCGCGGCGAATTCTCTCCACGGCCTGCAGGACATGCGGATCGCGGCGCCCCGATCCGCCGGTCGAGTCGCGCCGCACGGTCATGAGGGGAGGAACGGACACGGCCTCGTCCGCGCCTTTGAGCCCGAGCCGAGTCTTGCCGACCAGTTGCGCCGCCATGTAGCCTTCTCGTTCGAAATCGAGCCGGATGCTCGAAACGGCGGGGGACACCGAACGACACACCGCCTCGTTGTCGTCGACGCCCACGAGTGCAAGGTCGCGGGGAATGGAGCGACCGGCGGCGCGCGCGGCCCGGACGACATCCTCCGCCGCGAAGTCGTTCACGGCGAACACCGCGGCGCGCGGCGGGAGACGGGCGATCCACGACGAAAGACGGGCGGCGCGCCGGGTCGCGTCCGAGACATGAGGAAAGACGCGGCATTCCGCACCTGCCGCCTCCGCGAGCGCGCGAAACGCCCGCTCGCGAAGGCCCGACCACGAGAAGAGCCGCGCGTCGCCCACGACGGCGTACGACGAAGGCCGGACCGCAGCAAGTTCGCGGAACGCAGCGCGGGCCACGGCCTCGTCGTCGATGCCGACGCGCGCCACGCCGGTGCCGTAGAGCGACGGGCGGGCGTGGAGATACACCACCGGAACCGGTCCGAACAGCCGCGGCGGCAACGAGCCGTTGTCGTCGGAGCACTCGACGACGCACCCCGCGACGGGATGGTGCGCCTTCAGAAACGCCGCAAGGCCGTCTGGCCGGGCCCGAGACCACACCTCGGTCTTCCATCCGACGGCGGCTGCGTAACGGCGGATCCCGGCGTAGGTGAGTTCTTGAATCCTGTCGCGCGGTTTCGGATTGAAATACAGATAGAGTAGCGTCTCTTCCATAACCGCGATTCCGTCTCGCGCTGCAACCGTCGCGAATCCAGTATTAGACCCCTCTCCGCAGCCGGACGCCCTGGGCCGCCAGACGCTCCGCGTGAACGGCGAGTCTCCGGCGGAAGTCCGCGAAGGTCGGCTTTTTCGAACCGCACCAGAGGACTTCGGCCAAAGCACAGGCGCGCGGGTACGTCATGTAGTCGAGGTGGTCGCGCGTGGCGATGTATTCGGTCCAGAGCTGCCCCTGGCCGCCCAACACCGCGCCCCGGGCCTCCGGCGCGATGCCGGCGAGCGGATCGAAGGAGAAGACGTGCGGCAGCGTGAGGAGGCCCCCGATGGCGAGCGGCTCCTCCGACACGGGTTCGGCCTGGTAGTAGTCGAAGTACGTGAACGACGTGGGGGCGCAGACGATTTTGTGCCCTGCCTTCGCGGCGGCGGAGATGTCCACTTCCTTGTGGTGGGAGCGCCAGTACATGACGGCGGAGGAGGGGTCCAGCTCCTCGCCTTCGAGGATCTCGTCCCACCCGATGAGCCGCTTCCCGCGCTCGCGGAAAAACTCCGACATCCGCGCCGTGAACCACGACTGCATCGCGCGCGGCGACGAAAGGCCGCGCGCGGCCATGATCCGCTGGGCCTTTTCGGTCTCCTCCCATGCCGTCGTCGGGGCCTCGTCGCCGCCGATGTGCATGTAGAGGCCGGGGAACAGCGCGAACAGCTCCTCCCAGACGTTTTTGCAGAACGCCACGCAGGCGTCGTCGAGGGAAAGCACCTCCTTCGAGATGCCCCAGCGGTCGCGAACCGACCGGACCGGCGCGTAGCCCGCGCCGATTTCCGGATACGCCGCGATCGCCGCCTCCATGTGGCCGGGCATGTCGATCTCCGGCACGACCGTGACGTGGCGGCGCGCCGCGAACGCCACGACGCGCCGGACGTCCTCCTGCGTGTAGAAGCCGCCGTGCGGCGTGTCGTCCCACCGGTGCGGCCACTTGGAATGGTGGCCGGCGAGCGTACGGGCGCGGACCGAACCGACCTGCGCGAGCTTCGGGTAGCGCTTGATCTCGATGCGCCAGCCCTGGTCGTCCGTGAGATGCCAGTGAAACATGTTCATGCGGTGCTGCGCCAGCAGCTCGATGAAGCGGCAGACGTCGTCTGCGGAGAAGAAATGCCGCGAGACGTCGAGGTGGAGGCCGCGCCAGCGGAACGCGGGGGCGTCCTCGACGCGGCAAGCCGGCAGGACGAGCGCCCCCGCCCCCGATCCGGCCCGCGCAAGCTGGCGCAGCGTCTGCACACCGCGCGCAAGGCCCGCGGCCGACGGGGCCTCGATGCGCGCCCCGGAAGCCGGATCGACGGTGAGGACGTACTCCTCCGGGAGGAAGCCGTCGGCGTCCGGCGCCGGATCGGCGGTCTGGACCAGCGCGACCGCCGCCGCCCCGGCTCCGGAAGCGGCGGCCGCCGCAGCAGCGACGCCGAAATCCCCGCGCAGGTATTCCGCAAGCAGTTCCGCAACCTCGCGGGAGGAATCCGGGCCGGACCACGAAACTGCGGCGGGACCGCTGGTCGAAAAGCTTCCGTCCGCTACCGAAACGGAAGCCGGCGCGGGAACGAGGTCAAAGGGGGAAGACGCTGTGTTCATTGTCGAAGGGAGTCGAAAGCGCGGCCCCGCGACGGCGGTGCCGCAAAACGAGCTTCATTGTACGTCAAACGGACCTTCGGAAACGGCGGAAGCGCCCCCAAAAAATTTTTTTGAAAAAAGTTTCAAAAACGGCTTGACTTTCAAAATCGGATTTGCTAGTGTTTAGCCCCGTCAACACGACATGGTGCGAGCTTAGCTCAGTGGTAGAGCGCTACCTTGCCAAGGTAGATGTCGAGGGTTCAAATCCCTTAGCTCGCTCCAACTTTTTTATGGCTTGGGAGTATAGCTCAGCTGGTAGAGCAAGTGACTCTTAATCACTGGGTCGTGGGTTCGAATCCCTCTACTCCCACCA
>CAMNCG010000023.1 GCA_946534105.1 uncultured Verrucomicrobiota bacterium | reverse complement strand
GCGCAAGCCCGCGTACGGGCGCGCCATGCCGCTGACAACGTTTGGTCACACCCCCCGCGACGCGGCGGTTGCCTCGGCGCGGGAGGTCTGGTAGAATGCGGCTCGTTTCGAACACGTACCGCAATCCAATGCCAGCGACAGGAAAAGGGAAGAATCCGGTCCGGACCGTCTCCACGGGCGGTCCGAACGCCGTCTCGTGGGGGCCCGGGAGCCCGCTCGCGCTCATGGCCGGGCCGTGCGTCATCGAATCGCGCGCGCACTGCCTGGGCATCGCGAAAAAACTCGCCGCCCTCGCCGGGAAGCTCGGGATCCCGCTCGTCTTCAAGGCCTCGTTCGACAAGGCGAACCGCTCTTCGATCGATTCCTGGCGCGGGCCGGGGATCGAAAAAGGCCTCGAAATCCTCGCGGAAGTCCGCGAAAAGACGCGCCTTCCGGTCGTGACGGACATCCACGAGCCGTGGCAGGCCGCCCGGGCCGCGGCGGCGGGGATCGACGTGTTGCAGATTCCGGCCTTCCTCTGCCGCCAGACGGATCTGCTGCTCGCGGCCGGCGAGACCGGGCGCGTCGTGAACGTGAAGAAAATGCAGGGCATGGCGCCCGAAGCGATGGCGCAGGTCGTCCGCAAGATCGAATCGACCGGAAACCGTCGCATCCTGCTCACGGAACGCGGCGAAAGCTTCGGGTACGGCAACCTCGTCGCCGACATGCGCAACCTCATGGTCATGCGGGCGCTTGGCTGTCCCGTCGTCTTCGACGCCACGCACAGTGTCCAGCGCCCCGGCGCGCTTGGCACCGGAACCGGCGGCGACGCGAAGTGGGCCCCGCCGCTCGCGCGCGCGGCGGTCGCGACGGGCGCCTGCGACGGTCTCTTCCTCGAAACGCACGAAAATCCGGCGAAGGCTCTTTCGGACGGCCCGAATTCGATCCCGCTGCGCGACGTGGGCCCGCTGTGGAAGACGCTGCGCGCCATTGCCGCCCTCGTGGAGCCGGTCCGCCGCGGGGGCGCGGCGCTCGCCGCCGCGTTCGCGCTCGCCGCCGCGCTTGCGCCGTCATCTGCGGCCGGAGCCGACCATCTCGCGCTTCGGGGCCAGTCGGTGACGGACCTTCGGATGCCGCTGCAGCGCCATGAAAACGGTCGCGTGAAGGAACTGCTCTGCGCCGACACGGCGTGGATCGACGCGGAGGGCCTTGTCCACGCCGACGGCGGCGTGCGGCTCGTTATGCTGGACGAAGCCGGAGGCACGAACGGCGTCGCCACCGCCGTGGCCGGGGTCTACGACCCGAAATCCAACTCCGCCCGTTGCACCGGGCCGGTGCATTTCGAGCTGACCCGCAAAGGCGTCACGCTCGACGGCACCGACTTCCAGTGGCGAAGCGAAGACACTCTCCTGCGAATCGAAAAAGACGCCGTCCTCGTGCTCTTCCGGGGCGGCACGAGTTCCGTCGAAGCCCTGTCGAAATGAAAACCTCCAACCGCATCTTCCTCCTCGCGGCGTTCGCCGCCGCGCTCGCGCTTCCGTGCCTCTCTTCCGGCGCCGGGTCCCCGTTCGCCGGACACAAGAAAGGCGGCGCTTCGGGTCCGACGAAAATCACGTCCGACCGCCTCGAATTCGACTACCACAACTTCGTGGCGCTCTTCGACGGGAACGTCGTCGTGACCGATCCGGAGTTCGTCCTCAAGACCGACAAGATGCTCGTGTTCTTCGAGAACACCAACGACGTCAAGCGCGTCGACTGCGTCGGCAACGTGGACATGCGCAGCGACGACGTGCACGCCCAGTCCGGACGCGCGATCTACACGCGCGAAAACGCGCAGGTCGTCCTGCAGGACGAACCGGTCGTCTCGAAAGGCGCGTCCGAGGCCGACCGCCAGACGCTCACCGGCGAGACGATCCGCATCTGGCTCAACGACGAGCGCGTGGTCGTCGAGAACGGCGTCGGGGTGGAAAGCACCGGCGGCTCCTCCTTCAAGACCCCGAAAGACTGACCGGAGGCGCCATGTCGGGCGACAAGCACACCCTGGAAGCGCGCGACCTCGTGAAGTCCTACAAGGGACGGACCGTGGTGAAGGGCGTCTCCATCCACGTCGACAAGGGCGAAATCGTCGGGCTCCTCGGCCCCAACGGGGCGGGGAAGACGACGAGTTTCTACATGATTCTCGGCCTTGTCCGTCCGGATTCCGGAACGATCGAGTTCGACGGCGCGGACGTGACGCGCTGGCCCGTGTACCGGCGCGCGCGCGCCGGCCTCGGGTACCTCGCCCAGGAACCGTCCGTCTTCCGCAAGCTTTCGGTCGAAAAGAACATCGAGGCGATTCTCGAGACGACCCCGGCTTCCCGCGGCGAGCGCCGCCGCCGCCTCGACGAACTGCTGGAGCGCTTCGACCTCGCGAAGGTCCGCAAGCAGTACGCCTACACGCTCTCCGGCGGCGAGCGCCGCAAGCTCGAAATCGCCCGCGCGCTCGTGCAGAACCCGAAGGTGCTCATGCTCGACGAGCCGTTCGCCGGCGTCGATCCCATCGCCGTGCAGGACATCCAGAACGTCGTGCGCGACCTCAAGGCCTCCGGCTACGGCATCCTCATCACCGACCACAACGTCCGCGAGACGCTTTCGGTGGTGGAGCGCGCGTACCTGCTTTTCGACGGCAAGGTCTTCAAGGAAGGCGTGCCGGACGAGCTCGTGGCCGACGAAGACGTGCGCCGCCGGTACCTGACCGAAGATTTCCACATGTGATCCTCCCCGCAGGGGAAAAACCGCCGGAACCGAAAGGCGGAAACGATGCCAGAACAGACCAATCCGAGCGACGAAGCGGCCGGGCGCAAGGAGCGCCTCGACGAACTCGTCGAAAAGGGCCTCATGGGCCAGATCGCCTCCGAGTTCGCGGACCAGCCCGCGGCCGACGTCGCGGAGCTCCTTTCCCACTATCCCGTCGAAGAGATCGTCCCCATCTTCAAGGCCCTCCCCGCCGACCTCCAGCCGGACGTCCTCGCGGAACTGCCTTCCGACATCGGCGCCGGTCTCGCCGAAGCCCTTCCCGCCGACACCGCCGCCGACATCGTGAACGAAATGGCGCCGGACGACGCGGCGGACGTTCTCGGCGAGCTCGACGACAAGGAGGTCTCCTCGAAGATCATCGAGGGCATGGACGAGGAGAACGCCGCCGACGTTTCCCGCCTCATGACCTATCCCGAGGACTCCGCCGGCGGCATCATGACGACGGACCTCGTCGAGGCCTCCCCCGACCGGACCGTCCGCTCCGCGCTCGACGCCGTCGCGGAAAACGAGGACGACGAGCACGTCTACCAGGTCTTCGTCGTCGGCCCCGACCGCAAGCTCCTCGGCGCGGTTTCGATCCAGGACCTCCTCCGGCAGGACGACGATTCGGTCCCCCTTTCCTCGGTCATGGACGAGGAGACGCACGCGGTGCGCTCCGACGCCGACCAGCAGGAAGTCGCCGAGATCATGGCCAAGTACGACCTCTCGGTGGTTCCCGTCGTGGACGACGAGGGGCGGCTCCTCGGCCGCATCACGCACGACGACGCGACGGACATCATCAAGGAGGAGGCCGAAGAGGACATCCTCACGCTCGCCGGCGCGGGCGACGAGGAGCTCGGCAACGTCTCCGCCTGGCGCTCCTGCTGGTACCGTCTTCCGTGGCTCCTCATCACGCTTCTCGGCGGGGTCGTCACCGCCACGATCCTGAGTTCCTTCCAGTCCACTTTCGCGCTCGTCATCGTCCTGGCGGCGTTCATCCCGAACGTGATGGGCATGGGCGGGAACACCGGGCTCCAGAGTTCCGTCCTCATGATCCGCGAAATCGCCTCCGGCACCGGCCGCCGGCACTCGCTGGGACGCCTCTTCCTGCACGAACTGCGGACCGGCGCGCTCATGGGACTCATCTGCGGCTTCGGCATCTTCCTCTGCGCCCTCGCGATCATGTTCGCCACGCCGTCGGGCCGGAACGCCATCGGGCTCGCCGCGGAGCAGACCTCCCTTTCCGCCGGGTGCGCGCCGTTCGCCGTCGCCTCCGTCGCCGGCATCGCGCTGTTCTGCGCGATGACGTTCGCGGCGGGCTTCGGCGCCGTCGTGCCGATCGTCCTCGACCGGTTCAAGATTGACACCGCCGTCGCTTCTGGACCGTTCATTTCCGTGATGGACGACATTTCCTCGCTTCTGATCTACTACGGGGTTTCCTGGGCGATGCTGGCGCGGATCCTGCCCCGCGCCGTCCCGTGAACGCCGCGGCGCGGGTGCCCGCGCCCCCGTCCGCAGCCCCGTCCGCCGCCCCGCCCGCGGTTCCCCCGCGGCTTCCCGCTCCTTCCCCGCGGATCGTGAAAACGGAAGCCGTCGTCCTGCGCGTGCATCCGTTTTCGCGGACGTCGCACGTCGTTGTCTGGCTCACGGAGGAGGGGCGCCGCGTCGCCACCGCGATCAAGGGCGCACAGCGGCCCAAGTCGCCGTTTCTCGGTCAGTACGACCTGTACTGCAGCTGCGAACTGCTCTACTACGGCCGGGCCCGCGACGGTCTGCACGCGGCGCGGGAATGCACCGCCCTCGACCGCCGCGACGCGCTCCGGGACAACTGGCGCGCCGCGTTCTGCGCGTCCTGGTTCGCGGCCCTTGCCGACGCCGTGTCCGACTCCGGCATGGCCCTTCCCGGGCTGTACCGCCTCCTCGTCGAAACGCTCGACGTGCTCGCCGCGGTTCCCGGCGCGCCTTCTCCCGCCCTGTTCGCCCGGTACGAGGCGAAACTGCTTGCCGAGGCCGGGCTTCGCCCCAACTTTTCCGCCGCCGCGTCGGCCCGGCCGCGTGCGCTTCGCTTCGCCCTTTTCGACGGCCGGGCCGTCGCTCCGGACGAAGCGCCGGGCGCGGATTCCGGCCCGGTCGTGCGCCTTCCCTCGGACGCCGCCGCGCTCTACGACGAACTCGCCGATTCGCCCTCCGTCGGTCCGTCGTCCTCCTTCGCGCGCTCCGCGCCCCCCGCCACGGCGGCCCTGCTCCGGTTCCTGGGGCTATTTCTCCACTCCCACCTGCCCGACGCCCCGCTTCGCGGCCGCGCGACCGCCCTCTCCGCGCTGTCCGAAACGTCGGCGCGCATCGCCGGCTTTTGACGCCCCGCGCGCGTTCGACTGCGGCGGCGTCGAACCATCGCGGGCGACGCGAAGCCGCTTCTCCGTGCAAAAGACCATGATCGGGTGTATACTTGCGCTCATGCGACCCGCGTCCGTCCTCGCGTCCGCCCTCGCGCTTGGTTTCTTTTCCGCACACGCCGATTTCCCGGTGCCCTTGCCGCGGGAAATGGCGGGACGCCTGGAGGCGGCGCAGGTTTGCGTTCCGTCCGACCCGGTCCTTGCTTTTTTTGTTGTCGCCGTTTTCCTCGCCGCGGCGGCGGGCTATGCGTTTTCGCGGTTGCACGCGCGCGGCTTGGTTCCGTTTCGCCTGCTCCTTCCGCCGTCGGCCCGTCCCTCGCAGTTTTGGAGCGCCGTCACGCCCTCCAATACGCTTCAGCTGACTTGGCAGAACGCCCTCCTCGGCCGCACGACGAACGCCCCCGTCTCTTTCCAGGCCGAACTCTTCCCCTCCGGCCGCTTCGACTACCGCTACGACCTTTCTCGCATTGCCGCCCAGGGTGGGGCGAGTCGTCCCGGCGAGCCGCAGGGGGGAGGTGGACTCCCGTCCGCCGTCAACGACCGGGGATGCGGCCTCCCGGCCGCGTCCGCCACCAACATCCTCGTCGGCGCCGCTCTTGGCGGCGCCGCATGGTCCACGAACGAACTCCCCGCAAACATCACGTCTCTTTCGTTCATTCCCGTATCCACCTTCGACCTCGAAATTCCCGACCGCGACGGCGACGGCATTCCCACCGCTTCCGAAATCTTCCTCCGCGGCACCGATCCGGACCTTCCCGACACCGATCTCGACGGTCTTCCCGACGGCGAGGAGCTTTCGCTCGGCTCCGACCCCCTCCGCCGCGATACCGACGGCGACGGCCTCCCCGACGGCACTGACCCCGATCCGCTTGCGCAAACGCCGCCCGACGACCTCGACGGCGACGGAATTCCCGACGCATACGAGGAGTTTTGGTTCGGCGGCACCAACGCGTTCGACACGGCGACGAACCGCGACGGCACCGGCTTCACGCTCCGCGCCAAACTCCTCGCCGGATTCAACCCCACGAACCCGCCCACCGCCCCCGTCGCCGTCTTCACGAACGAACTCTCCGCCCTGAAACTCTTCGACGGATTCCTCCTCGACGGCGCCACCCTCTCCACGAACCTCGTCTTCGAGCGCACCTTCTCGCTCACCCGCTCCTCCCCGTGGCAGCAGTTCTTCCTCTCCTCCTCCCCCACGAGCGCCGCCCCGTGGGAACTCCATGGCGGCGTTCTCGAATGGGACGATTCGGCCGGCGCTTCCGGCACACTCGTCCGCTCGCCCGCCGCCGACAGTTTCCGCATTCCCCTGTCGTACCCGGACGCCCGATCTCTCACGCTCCGCGTCCGCGCCGCGACCGATGCCCCGGTTTCCTCTCCGAAGCCGCTCTACCTGCTCTCCTACGCCCCCGAAATCCGCGTCCGCAACGCCGAACGCGCCATCGCCCTGCCTTCGGGCCGGACCGTCTCCGTCTTCACCACCGGCTCCCGCGTCTCCGCCGACATCGCCGTCGACCGTTCCCGCCGCCCGTGCCGCGCTCCCCTCTGCGACGACGAACGCTCCCTCGAACCCTTCGAGCGGCAATGGGCGACGTCCCGGCCGAACGTCTCGTACTTCGGCGACCACGCGGGCGGCACGCTCGCCATCGACCGTCCCGGCACGTTTTCCCTTCCCGCCGCGGCGGACCTTTCCTCCCCCGTTCTCCGCGCGCCGGCCCTCCGCGGTTCCGGCGGTCCCGGCGGCCCCGGACACGACATCCTCTTCCTTTCCCCGCGGATTTGGCTCGAGGGCGACAGCTGCAGCGGATATGCGCTGAAGTTCGATTGGGAAACCGGTACGTATTCGGGAGACGACCCCTATCCGCTCGACGCATCCTGGCTCCGCCGCTCCTTCCGCCGCTCGGCCGACGGCGCGGGCGACGGTGGCGGAAATGCGGCTTTCGGACCCGGAACGGGCGACGGGGTGCCGGACTACGTCCGGATCGAAGACGAGCCAGGCGAAGACTCCTGCTTCGTGTCCGTCTACGTCGGCGACGTTCTCGTCTGGACCGGGGAACTCCCGTACGGCGACGAAAACTGCGACCCCGAAGAAACCGGCGACCCCGAAACCGGTTGCGGCTGCGAAAGCGGCAACTGCGACGCCACCGAAGGCCCCGGCCTCGGTTCGCTCGCATTCCGCGTCCCGCTCGGCGCGCCCCGCAAAGGCCAGATTTCCGGATTCCTGTACTTCAAGACCGAAGTCCCGATTCGCATCTCCCCCTCCTCCTTCCGGCTCCTCTCCCGCTCCGACGCATCCGTTTCCGACACCGTTTCCGGAGCGTCCCGCCGCATCGTCTGCCACGACGGGCGCGGACGCGACCTCGCCGTCGATCCGATCCCGGACGGCGTCCGCGTCACGATCCGCACGACCTCGACGCAAGCGCTCGAACACACGTGGGACCTCACGAACCCCGGCGGCGACCCGTCCGTCGTGCGCCTCGTCAAGACGAGCCGCGCCGGAAACACGATGGAGGACGGGACGTACGTCTGCCGCGACGGCAACTGGGCGCGCACGGACAACATGTCCGGTCTCGTCGAAGAACTCGAAGCGTACGATGACACCGGATTCGGCGGGGAAAAGGCGGAAATCCGCACGATCCGCGACCCGGGCGGCGCGCTTCTCGGCGTGACCCGCACGTACCTTTCCCGAGTCGGCGAATGCGACAACGCCCTGCTCCGCGAAACGTACCGGGAAGAAGACACCGGAACGGCCGTCCATTGGGAGAGGCGCGTCTGGTGGGACGATCCGCGGACGCAGCGCCACGGAAGGCTCCGGCTCCGCGAATCGAACGACGGACCTTGGCAGTACCGCGACTACGACGCGCTCGGCCGCGAAGTCCTCCGCATCGAGCAGCGCAACGGCTCGCCCCTGCCGGCGGAAATCGACGCGGGCACGGTTGAGGCGCAATCCATCCCGCAGGGACTCGCAGACGCCTTCGTGACGATTTCCGGCTACGAGCGCCTGCCCGGCGACTCCAACCATCCCGACGACCACGCAAAGCCGCGCCTCGTGGAAAAATATGTCATCGAAAACGGCATCGCCACGTTGGTTTCCCGCACGTGGCGCCGCTACACGCGGAGCGTGCGGAACGTGGATCGCGCCGGAGGGGCGCTCGGCGAGTTGCCCGTCGCGGCGGAAGAAACCTGGCGCGCCGCCTCGCAAACGTCCGCCTTCGGTGATCCGTCGAACGCCTACTCCTACGCCGTTTCGCTCGACGAAAACGCCGAAGGCGTCCCGCTCGTCGCGCGCGGACTTGCCGCCGAGACCCTCGACGAGGACGGCATCCTCACGGTCAACGCCTATTCGCTTTCCGGCGGCGTGTTGTCCTGCGAGACGCGGCGGTACGGACCCGAGACGGCAGACGGCAGACGCGAGATGGAGACATACGAGACGATGGACCGCGATGCCGCATACGGCACGGTTCTGCGCTCCACCACGCGCCTGACCGCCACCGACACGGTCATCGCCGACGAAATCAACGCATACGACGAAAAGAACCGCCTGCGCTCCACGACCTACCTCGACGGTACGTCGCTCACCAATGCGTATTCCTGCTGCCGACTCCTCTCCTCCACCGACCGCGAAGGCCGCACGACCCTGCGCTCCGCCCAAACCGGCACCGACCACCTCTACTACGCCATCGAAGACGTCTGGCTTGCGAATCTCTCCACGAACGGCGCCTTTCGCGTGACGCAGCACTTCTTCGACGCGCTCGGCCGCGAAACCAACACGGTGACGCGTACATCCACGACTCCGGGTGGGGCGAGCCGTCCCGGCGAGCCGCAAGGGGGAGGCGGATTCCAGTCCGCCGTCTCCATCTCCTATCCAGACGGCGGCAGCGACTACGCCATCCGCACCGACGAGCGCGGGGCGGTCTCCGTCACGCGCACGGATCTCCTCCCCGAAGCCGTCCGCACCACCGAAATCCTTTCCACCAACGGCATCGAAGTCCTCCGCACCGTCACGACCTCCGTCCACAACGGCGCCACCACCACCCGTCGCGAATGGCAAAGGGGAGGCGGACTCCAGTCCGCCGTCGGAGCGAATCAGGGGGGAGGCGGACTCCAGTCCGCCGTCTGGACCTCCACCACCACCTCCACCACCTATCTCCCCACCGGCCACCGCGTCGAAACCACCGTCACCACCGCCTCGGACGCCCCCGCCGTCACGAATTCCGTCGCCACCTACGACCTCCTCGGCCGCCTCGTCTCCACCTCCGTACCGTGCGCAGCGACTACACCATCGTCGTCGTTCGCGACTACCGCGTATGCGTACGACGGCGCGACTTCCCGCATTCTCTCTTCCACCTACACGGCAGGGGATGTCGTGCGGACGACGGCCTACCTTTACGACGACTACGGCGAACAGGTAGGCACAATCCTCGATAACATCACCACCCGCACCGACATTGCCTACGAGACAGACGCATCCAACATCGTTTGGCGCGTGACAACAAGCCGCACCTTCGGGGCATCGACGAACGCCTGTTCCGTCGTCCGGGAGCGTCTGACCGGACTGGGAGGCGATTGTCGCTCGGAAACGGAAGTCTCCGACCTTTCCGGGAAAGGGTCGCGGCGGCGCCTCTCGGCAGGACAGGAAAGCGGCCTCTCGTTCGAAACGATGGAAACTTCGGACACGGGGACCGTGACGAATGCGTTGGCGTTCGGACTCCCCGTCGAAATCGCCGCTCCGTCCGGGAAGATGCGCAACGAATACGACGCGCTCGGTCGAATCGTCCGGATTTTACGCTCCGGAATTCCGCCGGAAGAGGATTCGCAAACCTTCGTCCCTGTCGAAGAGAACGAATACAACGGCACTGGCGACGTTGTTTGCCGCCGCGTTTTCACCAATGCCGTCGAGACGGTCGCGGAAACCCACGCCTACGACATGCTCGGCAACCGCATCGCCACGACCGACGCGCTAAGCAACACCGTGTCCAGAACATTTGATCCGTTCGGACGAGTTCTTTCCGAAGCCGGCGCAACCTATCCCGTGCGCTTCACCTACGATACGGCCGGACGCCGCACGTCGCTCTCCACCACCCGTGATGGCGAAACGTGGGACACGACCACCTGGTCATACGATCCATACACAAGCCTCTGCACTTCCAAAATCTATGCCGACGGCTCGACCGTCACCTACACCTACACGCCGGACAACTTCCTGCTCCGCACAACCTACGCCAGCGGCGAGTGGATTGAAAACGTGTACGACGGCCGACGAAGACAAATCGGCACGATTTCCAGCGACGGCGAAAGCGACGCCACGTTCGTTCTCGACGAATTTGGACGAATCGTCTCCGATGCGAACCCTGCATCAACTGCATCCCGCTCCTTTTCCGCCATTGGACTCGCAACGAACGAAACGTGGACCGTCGGAAGCGAAACGGCGTCCGTCAACCGGGTTTTCGACGGACAGAGCCGTTTGGTCCGGCTTTCGATTCCGGGTTCCGGGTATGACGTTTTCTATTCGTTCGCACCAGACGGACAACTAGAATCCGTCTCCAATTCGAAGGTTGTCGTCACCTACGCCTTCACGCCAGACCGGCGCGACGCCGGATATTCCATTGCTCTTTCAAACGGCATGACATTCGTCCGGTCCGTGGCGCGCGATCCATTCCGCCGGGAATTCGTCGCAGCGATCACCAACGCAGCAGACGGACTGTCCATAGACAGCCTCGTTTACGTCCACGACGCACTCGGCCGCCCCGTGTCGCGCAACGCCGACGCTTTCGGCTACAACGCGCGCGGCGAAGTGGTCTCCGCCTTCCGGGCCGCCGACAACGTCGAGGACGCCTATTCCTACGACGGTATCGGCAACCTCCTGGCATCCGCATCGGGCGCGGAAACAAACGCCTACGCATCCAACTGTCTCAACCAGTACACCGCCATCGAAGGTGGGGCGAGCCCTCCGGGCGAGCCGCCGCTCTGCGGCTCTGCGCCTCTGCGTGAGTTCCAATACGACGCCGACGGAAACCTCCTGCGCGACGGCTTGTTTCGCTACGCCTACGACGCCGAGAACCGCATGATCTCCGCCACGTCGCTCGGCCAGACCAACGGCGCGGTCCGGGTCCTCAACGCCTACGACAGCCAGAACAGGCGCGTAAAGAAAACGGTCCAGCGGTACCATGCGCCGGATGCCATGCCGCCTATGCCGCCGCCGCAAGGCGAATGGGACGACGTGGAAACTCACGTCTACTTCTACGACGACTGGAACCTCGTCAAGGAAACGGTTCAACGGTCCAATGGTTCGATGATTCAACGGACCTACATCTGGGGCAAGGACCTCTCCGGCACCCTCCAGGGCGCGGGTGGCGTCGGCGGGATCCTCGCGGTTTCCATCGATGACGTTCCGTATTTCCCCTGCTACGACCACAACGGCAACGTCACCCACTACCTCGACTCCTCCGGAACCACGGTCGCGCAGTACACCTACGACGCCTTCGGCCGCACGCTCTCCGCCACCGGCCCACTTGCCGATGCCTTTCCCCACCGTTTCTCCACCAAATACTTCGACCCAGAAACAGACCTCTACTATTACGGCTACCGTTTCTATTCCCCAAGCCTCATGCGCTGGCTCAATCGGGATCCGATAGAAGATGCAGGCGGATTGAATTTGTATGCCGCTGCAAAAAACGACCTCCTATCGCAATTTGACATTGTTGGACTGTCCATTGCGGAAGAAATCTGGGATATTTATCGGTCAAACAGTCTTAGATATCCAGTAGGTGTCGAGGATAAGGCCGTCTATGTCTTTGACGATGGAATCAATGGAGAACTTGCTAGACGGACAGAAATGCAAATGGACAATTTTTACCGATCCATCGCCGCAAAATTGGAACAAAATTCTTTTTGGACTACGGCGTATGTGGAAAAAGGAGATCAAAATAATGACCAACGATGGTTCGTTCTGAGAAAAAATGGCGGAGCGCGAAACCAAATCGACATCCATGATATCGGCTTTTGGTTGAACCAAGCGGAAAGCGTTGAAGTCCTCGGAGGATCGTTTGAATACCGCGTCGACTGCAAAACTGGATACATCGCATTGAGAAATTCTAAGTGCAAATTCATTTGGCATGATACAATCGACAGCCGTCCTGCGCAATCCGATCCATATTTCTTCAGAAATGCTGAAAAAGCAACAAAATGGGTTGAACAAATTGTTAGATCGCCGTTTAAAGTCGACATATTTTGGGGCGATTCTCGTAAAAACGAAAGGTAATGACCATTATGAAACGAATCTTATTCGTTTTGGCTTTGGCCATTTTGGCAACATCCTTGGGGATAAGATATTTTCTGTATATGAAAACCGGAACTTGCGAGTATTTCTCGGAGTTGCCGATGTATGGAGAATTGTTTCCCCGCGTCAGGGCGCTTTCGCCAATTCGATTTCGCCATGATCGGCTAAATCATCATGAATCTGTTGCCTGCACGGCTAATCGCACAATTGCCGATTTGATATCCGCCCGATTCGGCATCGGGGTTGTTCGTCACGTCGCGAATTCTGAATTGCCGTATTTTCATGCATATTTCAAAGACTTTCGGGAGGAAGAATTGAAACGTTTGGATTTTTTGACAGGGGCATTCGGCATACCGGGACAAGAGCACCGGGCCATGATCGCTTTCCTGTTCGTTCCGGACTGTCAGGGGTACAATGACATTGAACAAAATGCAACTGGGCTGTTGTTGATGGAGTTACAATGAGTTTTTGCGATTTCCCCTGCTACGACCACAACGGCAACATCGTCCCTTGCGTTTCCAAAACGGCGCCCTCTCCGCTGCATACGAGTACAATCCCTTCGGAACGCCCTTTTCGTACCATAGTCGTCAAGTGCCGGAGAATGGCCATAAAATCCCTGTGAATGAAATGACAAGTCGTTTGCTTCCCTCGATGGTTTTCCGTGAAAACACATGATTTTGCATTCGATCGGCTCTTCCGCTAGAATTCGCGCTGTTCCGCGATTCATGCAACAGCGGGGAAGACACATGGCAGGAAACAGACATCTCGGCAAGGCGAAGGAAGCGAAGGACGCCAAGTTTGCAAGCATGAAGCGAAAACAAGGCACAAAGAACCGTCGCCTTCCATGGCGTGGTCCACTGACAACCCTTTTGTGTTTTTGGCTCGGTGGCATGTGCCTAACAATTTCACATTCGGTATATGTTTCGGAAAGTCACGAAACCGGGACTATCGAACCGTCGATGCTTGTTTGGATTCTTGATTGCACCGGAATTCTTTTGATTATAGCGCCATTCGTGATGACGGCGTGTTGGATCGTCATGGCAATTTCAAAAGCAATGGTCTCAGCCTGGAAATTCGGGCGTAGGCATTTCAAGAGGCGTTCGCCACTTCTCGTCGCCCTTCTCGCAATGGTGGAGGCCGCCGGGACGACGATCCGGCCATCGTTGACCGGGGCTTCCGGATTCCCCGACACGGAAAGCGTGACGAACGTGGCGATACGGGCAGAAGCGCTGGCCGATGCACGCACGTTCACCGGGAGCATCGAGATCGACGCCACGGTTTCCAACGCCGTCGAAGTCGCGTTCGGCACGGCGGGTTTTGGCGGGACACTTGCACCGGGGGAGGAAACGTTCGCGGTGGGGTGGGACGCCGGCCGGTGGTTCTTCGGCACGGCGACGGAACGGATCGAATCGTCCGAAATCGCCGAACCGGGGAGGCGAACGCTTTCGTTTTCGGTGCGCGTACCGGCTTTCGGCCCGCCATGCGACCTCTCGCTTTCCGCCGAGGGCGCGGGTTCCGCGTTTGCGGAACTCGTCGCCGCGCCACCGGAATGGCTGTTTTCCCGAAACTGGAACGTTATCCGTCTGACGACGCGCGGCGTGGACAATCCTGACGAATCCATTGCGGTCCGTTTCGCCACGGATCCGGGAATGTTGATGCTGAAATGAAGAAAAAGACGGTCAGATCCTCCGCCTACGACGTTTTCGGCAACATTTGCTCCGCCACCGGCCCGCTCGCCGACATCTTCCGGCACCGCTTCTCCACCAAGCTCCTCGCCCCCGACACCGGCCGCTGCCATTCCGGATATCGGTGGTACGCCTACGACGTCCGGCGTCCGGCGATCAGGCGAGACCGCGCGAGCGGATGACGGCCTCGACCGTCGCGACGTCTTCGGGGCGGTCCACGCCGATGCCGGTTTCGGCGGCTTCGACCACGGCGATGCGGCCGCCGAGCCAGAGGGCGCGGAGCTGCTCCAGGGATTCGGCCTTTTCGAGGGGGCAGGGCGGCGTCGCGACGAGGCGTTTCAGGAACGCGCCGCGGTAGCCGTAGATGCCGACGTGGCGCTTCCAGAGCCCGCTGGCGAGGTCCGGCTCGCCGTCGCGGCGGAACGGAATCGGCCAGCGCGAGAAGTAGAGCGCGCCGCCGTCGGCCGCGACGACGACCTTCACGACCGTTGTCGCCCGAAGTTCCTCCGCCGAGCGGATCGGGGACGCCGCCGTCGCCATCTGGAACCGTTCTTCCCGGTCGTCGCGGAGCGCGCGCGCCACGGCGTCGACGAGCTTCGGGTCGATGAGCGGCTCGTCTCCCTGGATGTTCACGACGACGTCGCCTTCGTCCGCAGCCGCGGCGACGGCCACGCGGTCGGTCCCGCTCGGCAGGTCGCTCGCCGTCATGACCGCGCGCGCCCCCGTGCCCTCGACCGCTGCGGCGATCCGTTCGTCGTCCGTCGCGACGAGGACCTCGTCGAGCGTTTCGGCCTTCAGGCACGCCTCCACGACCCACCGCACGAGCGGTTTGCCGCAAATCGGGTGGAGGCTCTTGCCCGGAAAACGGGTCGAACCGTAACGCGAGGGGATGACTCCGATGGTGCGCATGGCTGCTGTTCCTTGTTGTGTCCGAAACGCCCCGCAGTCTATCCGTTTCCGGCCTCCACGTCAAAACCCCGGGCGCGGGGCCTGAAAAAGTTGTCATGTCATTTTCCCCCGAAGCGGGGTGTTCCGGATAACATTCGCGGCATGACACCGCGAATCGAATCCCTGCTCGAATACACGTTCGCCCGCAGGCAGGACGGGCTTCGCCGCGACGCCGACTGGGCGCCGCTTCTCTCGCGCTTCGTCTCGGAGGGCGTTTCCGACGAGGTTCGCGCGCGCGTCGGTCTGCAGGAAATGCTCCGCGCCGAGAGCGAACGTCCGGCCTTTCTGGACGGCGAGCGCATCGCCTTCACGCGCACCGTGCGCCAGATTCCGGAGCTGCACTCCGCTTCCGAGATGGACGCCCGCCGCGCCGCCGGAACGGCGTTCGGCGAAAAGGGCGTCGTCTTCAACGTCACCGCCGACTTCGCCCCGACGATCCGCGACGGGCTTGACGCCCGGCTTTCGGAAATCCGGTCTCGTCTCGCGAAGGCGCGGGAGGAGGGCGACGCCGAGGGCGTCGAATTCCTCGAAAACGCGGCGCTTTCGGTCGAGGCCGTCCTCGGACTGGCGGAAACGTATCGCGCCGCCGCGGAGGCGCGCGGGCTTCCGGAAATCGCCGCGACGCTCGCGCGCGTCCCGCGCTTCGGCGCCCGGACGCTGCTCGAAGCGCTCCAGGCGCTCCGGATCCTGCACTACGCGATGTGGTGCGAAGGCGAGTACCACTGCGGTCTCGGACGCATCGACCAGTACCTGCTGCCGTACTACGAGGCCGACCTTGCCGCCGGCCGTCTCGACGAGGCCGGGGCGCTGGAGCTGCTGGAGGAGTTCTTCATCGCCTGCAACCGCGACAGCGACCTCTACATCGGCGTCCAGCAGGGCGACAACGGCCAGAGCGTCATGCTCGGCGGCGTCACGCCGTCCGGCGCGCCGGCGTTCAACGCGCTTTCGCGGCTCTGCCTCCGGGCGTGCGGCGAACTCAAGCTCGTCGATCCGAAAATCAACCTGCGCGTGGACCGGAGCACGCCGATCGAAATCTACCGGCTCGGAACGGAACTGACGGCCAAGGGGCTCGGCTTCCCGCAGTACGCCAACGACGACGTGGTGATTCCGGCGCTGGAGCGCTGGGGCTACGCGCCGGAGGACGCGCGGGACTACACCGTCGCGGCCTGCTGGGAATTCATCGTGCCGGGCTGCGGGCTCGACATCGACAACATCGACGCCGTCTCCTTCCCCGGCGCGCTGGACGCCGCGCTGCGCGGCGGCGCGGCGGGCGCCGCCGGATACGACGACGTCGAATCCGCCTTCCTTGCCGAGGTGCGGCGCCGCGCCGACGCGCTCGTGGAGAAGTACCGCCACGTCGAGATTCTGCCCGGTCCGTTCGTTTCGGTGCTGTTCCGCGGCTGCGTGGAACGGGCGCGCGACGTGTGCAGGGGCGCGAAGTACAACAACTTCGGCATCCACGGCACCGGCATTTCGGTCGCCGTCGATTCGCTCGCCGCCGTGCGGGAGCTCGTGTTCGAAAAGAAGCTCGTTTCGCTGCCGGAGCTCGTTTCGCTGCTCGATTCGGACTTCGCCGGCCGCCCGGACGTCCTCGCCGCCGCGAAGGCCGCGCCGAAAATGGGAAATGCCGACGAGCGGGCCGACGGCATCGCGAAGCGCGTCGTCGCCTTCTGGGGTCGAGCCTTCGACGGGAAGAAGAACGACCGCGGCGGGATCTTCCGTCCCGGGACCGGATCGGCGATGTACTACGTCTGGCACGCCCGCGAAATCCCCGCGTCGCCGAGCGGGCGCCTTTCCGGGCAGCCGTTCCCGGCGAACTGGGCGCCTTCGCTCGACGTGCCGGTGAAGGGCCCGGTCTCCGTCGTGCGCAGTTTCACGGAGCCCGATCTCGGACCGGTCTGCAACGGAGGCCCGCTCACGATCGAAATCCACGACTCCGCCTTCGCCCTGCCCGACGGCGTGGACAAGGTCGCCGAGCTCGTCCGCTTCTTCGTCCTGCGCGGGGGGCATCAGCTCCAGATCAACGCCATCGACCGCGAGACGCTGCTCGACGCCCAGGCGCACCCGGAGCGCCACCGTCACCTCATCGTGCGCGTCTGGGGCTGGAGCGGCTACTTCGTGGAGCTCGACCGCGAGTTCCAGGACCAGATCATCCGCCGCGTCGAGCTCGCCGCCTCGTAGCTCCATGACGGGTCGCGTCTTTGAGATCCGCGAATTCACGCTGCACGACGGCCCCGGGATTCGCACCACGGTGTTCCTCAAGGGCTGCCCGCTGCGATGCGCGTGGTGCCACAATCCCGAGGGGCAGTCCTTCGAAAAGGAGACGATGCGGCGCAAGGACGGCTCCTCGGCGGTCTGCGGCGAAGACTGGACCGACGAGGCGCTTGCGGCCGAACTCCTGCGCAACGCCGACATCCTCCGACAGAGCGGCGGCGGCGTGACCTTTTCCGGCGGCGAGCCGCTGGCGCAGGCGGCGTTTGTCCGCGCCGTGGCGGACCGTCTCCGGGCGGCGGGGATTCCCTCCGCGCTCGAAACGAGCGGATACGCGCCGGAGGAGGACTACCGCGCCGTGGTGTCGCGGATGGATTTCGTGTATGAGGATCTCAAGCACCACGACGCGTCGGCGTTCCGCCGGTGGTGCGGCGGCGACCTCGGCGTCGTGCTGCGCAACCTCGTGTGGCTGCGCGGGAGCGGCGTGCCGTTCGCCGTGCGCGTGCCGTGCATCCCCGGCGTCAACGATTCGCCGGAGGATCGCGCCGCGATCCTCCGGCTCGCCGGCTCGTCGCCGACCCTGCGCGGCGTCGAATTTCTGCCGTACAACCCCGCCGCCCCCGCGAAGTACCCGATGCTCGGCCGGACGTTCATGCGCATGCCGCGGATGGACTCGGGACCGGAACTTGCGCGGGGGCGGAGGATGGAATAGAATGCGATGCCGTTCCGGCGCGAGACGCGGCGGAGGGCGCGGGCGCGCGCAGAAGAAGCAGGGAGTTTCCACGATGATTGACCGCCGAAAGGCCCGCGAATGGGCCCTCCAGATGATTTTCGAACTCGACCAGAACCCGGGTCAGGCCGGGTCTCCCGAGGCGTTTTTCGACGAGTTCTGGAACGGGCAGCTGCGCCTGCGGGACGAGAAGGACGTTTCCGGTCCTCCCGGCGCGGAGGAGCGCGCGTTCGCCGAGCGGCTTGTCCGCGGGGTCGTCGCCCACCGCGACGAAATCGACGCCAGGATCAAGGCCCGCCTGCGCAACTGGAGTCTGGAGCGCGTCGGTTCCCTGGAGCGCGCCGTGCTTCGGCTCGGCGTCTACGAGATCGTCTTCTCCGGCGAAAATGGAGCCCCCCCGCCATCGCCTGTCGTGATCAACGAGGCCGTCGACCTCGCCAAGTATTTCAGCACCAACGAATCGGGTCGGTTCGTGAACGGCATTCTCGACGCCATCGCGCGCCGCCAGCGCGACGCGCATTCCCGCGATCCCCGCGGCCGCGCCGCGACGGCGGCGGAGGGCGAGGTCTGGACGCCGGGAACCTGACGCCGAGATGCTCGCGAATCTCCACGCGCATACCGCTCGCTGCCGACACGCCACCGGGACGGACCGCGAGTACGTCGAGGCCGCCCTCGCGGCCGGGTACCGCGCGATCGGGTTTTCCGACCACTGTCCGTGGCCGTGGGATCCGGCCGAAATGCCGCCCGGGTACCGCTCGAACGTGCGCATGGACGCCGCGGAAACCGGCGGATATTTCGCGTCGCTGCTCGCGCTCCGGGAGGAGTACGCGGGTCGGATCGACATCCGGATCGGATTCGAGGCGGAATACCTGCCGCACCGCGTCGCCGCGCAGGACGAACTGTTTTCCCGGTTTCCCCTGGACTACCTGATTCTCGGCCAGCACAGTTTCGGAGACGAATGGCTGCGCGACTGGAGTTCGATCCCGACGACCGACGAGTCTCGCCTCGCCCGTTACGTGGACACGTGCGTCGAAGGCCTTTCGACGGGCCGCTTCCTCTATCTTGCGCACCCCGACATCCTTCGCTACGAGGGTCCGGAATCCGTCTGGGAAAAGCACATGGGCCGCCTCTGCGATTTTCTCCGCGAGCGCGACCTGCCGGTCGAGGTGAACCTCCTCGGCCTCGCGACCGGGCGCCACTATCCTTCGCGCCGGATGCTCCGCCTCGCCGCCGCGCGCGGCAACTGGGCGACGATCGGCGTCGACGCCCATTCGCCGGACCGCTACGCGGAAGCGCCCGCGCTCGAAGCCCGGGCGCGCGCGCTTTGCGAAGAAGCGGGCCTTCCGCTCCGCGAACCGCCGGTTCCGGCCCTTTCGCGCGCTCAGCCGCGGACGTAGGGGTCGGCGAGGGCGTCGACGCGGTCGAACTCGTCGAGGATTTCCTTCGACGGGGCCTTCGTGAGGAGCGAGACGGCGACGATCGTGAGCAGCGAGAGGAGGAATCCGGGCGCGAGTTCGTAGACGCCGAAGAGGGGATTGCCGTCCGCATAGGCGGGGGCGAGGACGAACTTCCAGACGAAGCAGGTGACGGCGCCGACGACCATGCCGGAAACCGCGCCGGCGAGGTTCGTCCTGCGCCAGAAGAGCGCGAGCAGGATGACCGGGCCGAAGGCCGCGCCGAAGCCGCCCCACGCGAAGGAGACCATCTTCATGACGACCTTGAAGAATTCGCTTTCGGTGTTCGACGCCATGATCGCGGCGATGACGGCGACGGCCGCGACGGCGAGGCGGCTCACCAGAACCAGCTCCCGGTTGGAGGCGTTCTTGCGGAGGACCTTCTTGTAGAGATCGTTCGTGAAGGCGGAGGCCGAAACGAGGAGCTGGGAGTCGGCCGTGCTCATGATCGCGGCCATGATCGCCGAGAGCAGGATGCCCGCGAAGAGCTTTGAGACGGCGCCGCCCGCGAAGATCGTGTTGATCATCACCATGAAGACCTTTTCGGGATCGTCGAGCGCGACGCCGGGGTGCTGCGCGAGGAAGAGGTGGCCGACGAGGCCGATCACGACCGCCGCGGCGAGCGAGATGAAGACCCACGCCATCGCGATGCGGCGGGAGCCCTTGACTTCCGCCGGGTTGTCGATCGACATGAACCGGACGAGGATGTGCGGCATGCCGAAGTAGCCGAGGCCCCAGGCGAGGCAGGAGACGAGGCCGACGACGCCCATGGCCTTTCCGGTCGAAGCGCTCGTGAAGAGGTTCTGGAGGTAGGGATTCACCGCGTTGAGCTGGTCGACCGTGGCCGAGAAGCCGCCGGCCGCGGCGACGACGCACGCCGGGACGATCACGATCGCCGCGAACATGAGCGACCCCTGGATGAAGTCCGTCCAGCACACCGCCATGTAGCCGCCGAGAAGCGTGTAGGACACGACGACCGCGGCGCCGATCCACAGCGCCGTGGAGTACTCCATGTCGAACATCGTGTTGAAGAGCTTCGCCGCGGAGACGAATCCGGAGGCGGTGTAGAAGAGGAAGAACACGAGGATGATCACGGCCGCGACCATGCGCGAGGCGCCCGTCTTGTCCCGGAAGCGGTTCGAAAGGAAGTCGGGGATCGTGATCGAGTCGCCGCAGACCTGCGAGTACTTGCGGAGGCGCTGGGCGACGATCTTCCAGTTGAGGTAGGTTCCGACGCCGAGGCCGATGCCGATCCAGGCTTCGCTGAAGCCGGAGAGGTACACCGCGCCGGGCAGGCCCATGAGAAGCCAGCCGGACATGTCGGACGCCTGGGCCGAGAGGGCGACGACCCATTTGTTCATCTTCCGTCCGCCGAGGTAGTAGTCGCCGAGGTCGTTCATCTTGCCGGAGAAGAACGCGCCGATGGCGAGCATGAGGACGAGGTAGCCGACGAACGAGGCGATGACGTAATTCGAAACGGTTGCTGCGAAGAGGGGCATGGGAGAACGGGGAGGGGATGGGGGATGGAGTTCGGGGGGGGGCGACGGACCGGCGGAGCGGCGGTCGAAGGGGCGGGGGAGGGGAGTCAGGGGGCGGGGATGTAAAGCGTCTGGCCGACGCGAAGGCTGTCGGGGTTCTTGAGCCCGTTTTCGGCGATGATTTCGGACTGGGTGACGCCGTATTCCTTCGCGATGAGGGAGAGGCTCTGGCCGGGCGCGACGACGTGCTCGTAGTAGTTGCCGGAGCGTCGCGGGGCGGGGGCCTTCGCCGCCGAAGAGCCGCCGCCGGACGCGCGCTGCTGCGAAATCTTGCGGATTTCGGCCTGCGTCCGCTGCTCGGACGCGGCGAGCTGGCGGTTCAGGCCGTCGAGCGCCTTGTTGAGTTCCGCGACGATCGCGGCGCGTTCCGCGGCGTTCGCCTTGGAAATGGCGTCGGGCACGTTCGCAAGCCGGGTTTCGAGGGCCCCGACGCGGCGTTCGAGGGCGGCGAGATCGGCGCGGAGCGCGGCGGCGTCCTGCCCGCGGGCGTCGGTCGCGCGGGACAGCGCGTCGGAGCGGGAGGCCACGTCGTTCACGGACGATCCCATGCCGTCCACCTCCGTTCGAAGCGAACGCAGGGAGTCGCGCATCTCGGCGTTCTCGCGCTGGAGACGCTGGAGCGCGAGCTGTTCCTTCGTCGGCCCCGGCGGGCGCCGCCCGAAAGCGAGGCGCCCGGAGGAGTCGGTGTGGCAGCCGGCGGCGAGGAGCGCGGCGGCGGCGAGGGGGAAAAACCGTTTCATCGCGAGGGTCGGGCTCACGAGCCGGCGGCCTCGGCGGCCTTTTTCTGGGCGTCGTAGATGCGCTGGACGCGGTCCGAGATGTCCTTGTACGTGACGTCCGCGCGGTAGATTTCCTTGAAGTACTTCGACGCGTCGTCGAGCTTGCCCTCCTGCTCGCTGATTTCGCCGAGCAGGTAGACGACGTCCATCTTCTGCCGGTCCATCGAAGGAAGGGATTCCAGCGCCGTGGTGAGCTGTTCCACGGCCATGTCGAGCATCCCCTTCTTCTGGAAGCAGAGGGCCATGAGGTAGAGGGACGAGACGCGATCCTTCGGGGAGCGCTGCGAAATCTGGAACTGCTGGAGCGCCTCGTCGAGGTACGAGGCGTCGAGGTCGCTGTACTTCCAGTACTGCTCGCCGAGCTGGAAACGCAGGTGCTGGTCGTTGGGGTAGCGTTGGACGCGCTCGGCGATGTCGTTGAAGACGTACTGGTCGCGTTCGAGCTTCGCGTCCTGCGCCGCCGCGGCGTCGCCGGCGGCTTCGAGCTCGGCGATCTTCGCGTCGAACTGCTCGATCTTGACGTCGGAGTACTTGAGGTCGAGCGACGGGTCCTGGCCGACGTATTCGCGCGCCTTGTCGATGGCGGCGAGCGCTTCGTCGTAGCGCTTTTGCTGGAGGTAGAGGCCGACGAGGGAGAGGTAGTAGTTGACGTTCTTCGGATCCTTTTCGATCTTGGCGAGCGTGTCTTCGATGATCTTCTCGGCGTCGTCGGCCGTCTTGACGGACTTGTTGGCGGCGTCGAGCTGCTCGACCTGGGCCTTGTTCTGGAGGGCCTTGCGGAAGTCGCCGGATTCGGACGCCTCCTCCCACTTGCCGCTCGTGGCGAGCGCCTCGGCGTTCTTGAGGAGCTTCGAGACCTCGACGTCGCCGGGCCGGGCGGCGTGGACCCGCTCGAGGCATTCGCGGGTGCGGCGGTAGTCCTGGATCGCGTAGTAGAGCTTGCCGAGGACCGTGAAGGCGTCCGCGTCGTCGGCCGGGATGTGGTTCTTCACCACTTCGAGCGTCGAGCGGCCGGCTTCCGGGCGGCCCGCCGCGAACGTCGTCTCCGCGAAGAGCTTCACCAGGTTGATGTCGAGCGGGTTGTCCTTGAGGACCTTTTCCGCTTCGGCGATCGCCTCGTCGCCCTTGCCCTTCTTCACGAGCCCGGAGATCTTCATCTTGGGGAAGAGCACCGAGACGGCGCCGAGCGGGCTCTTGGCGATCTTGCCCTTGTGCTTGCGGAGGTAGCGGGCGATCTCGGCCTTGCGCAGGTCGGTGCGGGCTTCGGTGAAGAAAGGACACGACACGACGCATCGCATGAGCATGTCGATCGCCAGGTCCGGATTGCGCTCCAGGGCGGCCGTGGCCTTGATGTGGAGGTTTCGGATGCTTTGGGGAACCGGGCGTGCGGCCTCGGGTGCGGTCTTTTCTTCTGCCATTTTGTGTGTCCCGTGAGTTCGGGCGGTTGGTTGTTCGGAAAACGGAGTCGCGGCGCCGTGCGCCGCGGGCGGGAAGCGCAAAGCCGGGGCCGGGCGTCTCCTGTTCGGCGAATTGTCCCAAAACGCGCGCGGAAAGTCAAGGGTCCCACGCGCGCGTGAAAGGGTTGCCTCCTTGCGGTCCGGGTGGTAGAATGCGGTTCCGTCTACACAATGGCACCCACCATGGATAACAGCGACATTCGCGCCCAATCGGCGCTATTCGACCGGCTCCGCGAGGAGGTCGGCCGCGTGGTCGTGGGGCAGGAGCGCGTGCTCGACCGTCTGCTCGTCGCGCTCGCCTGCGGCGGCCACGTTCTTCTTGAAGGCGTTCCCGGCATCGCGAAAACCACGCTCGTGCGCACGCTCGCCGACGCCCTCGGACTCGATTTCCGGCGCGTTTCCTTCACACCGGACCTTCTGCCGTCGGACGTGACGGGCACGCAGGTCTACAACCCCAAGGACGGCTCGTTCACCCCGAAGCGCGGTCCCGTCTTCGCGAACCTCCTTCTCGCGGACGAGATCAATCGCGCGCCCGCGAAGGTGCAGTCGGCGCTTCTGGAGGCGATGCAGGAGCGCCAGGTGACGATCGGGGACGACACGCTGCCGCTCCCGGATCCGTTTCTCGTCCTCGCCACGCAGAACCCGATCGAGCAGGAGGGCACGTATCCGCTTCCGGAGGCGCAGCTCGACCGGTTCCTTTTCAAGTGCGTCGTTTCGTTCCCACCCCGGGCGGACGAACGGCGGATCATGGAGCGCTTTTCGCGCCGCGAATCGCCGCGCGCCCGCGCCGTCGCCTCGGCGCAGGACGTCGAGGCGCTCCGCTCCGCGCTCGATTCCGTGTATCTCGACGACAAGGTCGCGGACTACATCCTCGACGTCGTCGAGGCCACGCGCGATCCGGCGAAGGCCGGTCTCGGCGACCTCGCCCCGCTCGTGGAGCTCGGCGCCTCGCCTCGCGCGTCGCTCTGCCTCGACTCCGCCTCCCGGGCCCACGCGCTTCTCCGGGGCCGCGCCTACGCGACGCCGCAGGACGTGAAGGAGATCGCCCCGGACGTTCTGCGCCACCGCGTGATTCTCTCCTACGAGGCCGAGGCGGAGGACCTCACCCCGGACAAGTTCGTTTCCCGGATCCTTTCCCAGGTTCCGGTTCCCTGAAAACCCCTCGCGCGGCGCCGCGGCGCCGCCGGCAACCCCAGGGCGCCCCGCCGCCCGTCCCGACGACCCATGAAAACACGCGTTTCCGCACTCGCAGCCGCCGCCGTGGCGGCCGCCGCCCTTCCGCTCGGCGCCTCCGCCGCCGGCTTTTCGGCCTTCGCCGGCTTCAAGGACACCAAGACGTTCGATTCCAGTGTCGAATTCGGCGGCCAGCTCGAATTCGATTTCGTCCCGTGTCTCACGCTCGTCGGCCGCGGCGCATGGGCCGGCGACTTCGACGACGTTTCGCTCGGCCGCGGCTTTGCCGCGCACGACCTTTCCGTCATCCCCGTCGAGGTCGGCCTCCTCGTCCGTCCGCCGCAGCTGTTCGGCTTTCTCGGCATCTACGGCGGCGGCGGCGCCGGCTGGTACTACGTGCCGGGCTTCGACGTCCTGTCCGGAAAGAAGCTCGTGGCCGAGACCGAGGAGACGACGGATCTCGTGGGATTCTGGGCGGGCGGAGGTCTCGAAGTCGGCACCGAGAACTTCCACGTCTTCGCGGAGGCGAAATACACGGGCGCGAAGAAGAACGACGTCGATTTCAAGTTCAAGGACGGCCACGATCCGCACGGAAGGCTTTCCGGCACGGTCGACCTTTCCGGCATGACCTACAGCGCGGGCATCCGCGTGAGCTGGTAGTCTCGCGACCTCGATGAGAACGGATTCCTTCGCCTTCGCGCTCGCCGCGACGCTGCTCGGCGTCCCGGCGCTCGCCGCGCCGGAGGCCTCTCCGGAGCCTCTCCGGGCTTCTTCGCCGGTCTCGTTCCGGACCGGCGGCGACGTGCGCCTCCGCCAGGAATCGTTCGACGACATCCCGATCCGGTCCGCTTCCCCCGCCGTGACGCGCGGCGGCCGCAACGACTACTTCCGCATCCGCGGCCGCCTCTTCGCCGGCGCCGATTTCGGCGAGCGCGTCTCGTTCGACGCCCGCGTCGCGGACGAAGTGCGCGCGCGCAACGCCGGGCAGAAGAGCTACGAGTGGCCGGACGAACTCGTCTTCGACCAGCTCAAGCTGTCGCTCCGGGGCCTGTTCGACGGCCGCGCCGACCTCGTGCTCGGCCGCCAGGACCTTTCGCTCGGATCGGGCCGCCTTTTCGCCGAAGGCACGGCGAAGGACGGCTCGCGCACGCAGTTTTTCGACGGCGCGCTCCTGCGCCTGCGCCTCGACGAAACGCGCACGCTCGACCTCTTCGGGTTCTACGGCGCCTGCGAAAACGACCTCGCCTTCGGACACGAGCACCGCGACCTCACCGGTCTTTCCGGCGGGTTCACGGACATGGACGAGGCGAGCGCCGGCTTCTTCTACGAGGACCGCTCCGACGCCGCGCTCGGCTGGGGCCTCTACTACGCGTGGCTCCTCGACACCTCGTGGAAGCGCCCCGACGGCTCCCGCGCGCCGCGCGAAGACGTGCACACCTTCGGCGCGCGCCTCCTGCCCCGGTTTTCCGATGCATGGAGCGCCGAGTTCGAAGGCGCCTGGCAGGCCAGCGGAAACGACGGGTACGACCGCCGGGCGGGATTCGCCTTCGGCGGGCTCCGCCGCGGCGGCCTTTTCGGCACCGACCCGGAGGGCGGCTTCTACGCTTCGGCGAACGCCCTCTGGCTTTCCGGCGACGATCCGGACACCCCGCGCCGCGAGGACTTCAACGTCCTCTACGGCCGGTACCCGTGGATCAGCGAACTGCTGCTCTACGGCTTCGACGGCGACGGCGTCGGCACGTGGCGCAACCTCGTGCAGACGTGGGGCGAAGTCGGCGGCTCGTTCGGCGAAAACGGCGCGCACAGGGCGAAGGTCTCGGCCGGGCCCGTCTGGGCGCCGGAAGCCGACGGCGCCGGCGGCGGGCGTTTCCGCGGCTGGCTCGAAACGTTCTTCTGGTCCTTCCCCGTCGCCAAGGGCCGCTTCGGCGACCTCGCCGGCCATCTCTTCCTCGAAGTCTTCGAGCCCGGCGGGTACTACGTCTCCGGGAAGACCGCCTTTTTCTTCCGCTGGCAGCTCAACTGGTCCTTCTAGCTCCCCCTCCTCCTTCCGTTTCCCAACCCCAACCCAATCCCCACCATGCCCACCAAGAAATACCGCGTCGCCGCGCAGATGTTCGGCTTCCGCAACTACCTCAAGACCCCGGAAGACGTCGCCAAGACGATGAAGCGCGTGAAGAAGATCGGCTACGACTTCGCGCAGATTTCCGGTTTCGGCGCCGACATTCCCGCCGCCGACATCCGCAAAATGTGCGACGACGCCGGCGTGACCCCGATCGGCGCCCACATCGGCCTGCCGAAGTTCCGCGAAAACGAAAAGCAGGTGATCGCCGACTGCCACGCGCTCGGCATCGACTACGTCGCCATTCCGTGGCTCGACGCCAGGCAACAGAAGACGCTCGCCGACTGGAAGAAGCTCTTCCGCGAATTCGAAGGGTACGCCCGGCGCTTCGCCAAGGAAGGCCTCGCCGTGCAGTACCACAACCACGATTTCGAATTCCAGAAATTCGGCGTCAAGGGCGGCAAGGGCGGCAAGACGCTCCTCGACATGCTCTACGAAGGCACCTCCGCGCTCCAGGCCGAACTCGACCTCGGCTGGGTCGCGCGCGGCGGCTACAACCCCGAGCGCTGGATCGCCAAGGTCGCCGGCCGCATGGACCAGGTCCACCTCAAGGACTGGGGCATCTGGCAGCCCGCCGACGGCGAGCGCCGCCCCGAATTCCGCGCGCTCGGCGAAGGCTCGCTCGACTGGCCGGTCCTCGTCAAGGCCTGCAGGAAGGCCGGCGTCAAGGACTTCATCGTCGAACAGGACAACCAGATCGCCACCGGCGATCCCTTCGTCGAATACGCGATCAGCCGGAAGTACCTCGCCACGGCGATCGGCCTGTGAGGATCGTCTCGCGCTACCTGCTGCGGGAGTTCCTCGGACCGCTCGTCGCGTGTCTGGTGTCGTTCAACGCGATCTTCGTGCTGTTCGATCTCTTCGGGCACCTCTCGCGGTTTCTCGACGCGGATCTCCCGCTGCCGCTCGTTCTGCGCTACTACGCGGGCGTCGTGAGCTTCTATTCGGCGTGGTTCATCCCCGCCTCGTGCATGCTCGCGACGCTCTACACGATGTGGAGGCTTTCGCACCACAGCGAAATCACCGCCATGCGGGCGAGCGGCATCTCGTTCCACCGCCTCACGCTGCCGTTCTTCCTCGTCGCGTTCGCGATGGCGCTGCTCTCCTACGCGAATTCGGAGTGGGTCGTGCCCGAGGCGGCGGAGTGGTCCGACCGGCTCAAGGCGGACGCCTTCCGCCCGGCGGCGCGCGGCCCGTCGCCGAACCACCTTTTCATGAACGCCAAGTCGCGCCGCACGTGGGTGTTCGGCTCGGTGGACGCCGAGTCGCCGGCCGGCTTCGCGCACGCCACGAACGGCGTGCGCGTGACGCACGACACCCTCGGCGTCAACGACTGGGGGGTGCGCGCCGACCGCGCCGAGTGGCTCGACGGGGTCTGGTGGTTCGAAAATCCGCGCGTCCTCGCGTTCGACATCGACGGCGAGGAGCTCTCCGAGGCCGCCGCGCCGCCTCCGAAGCTTCCGCGCACGATGGCGTTTCCCGAGTTGGACGAGACGCCGCGCGACATGTTCCTCGCGACGCGCTCGTGGGACCACCTTGGCGCCTCCGACATGGCGCGCCGCATCCGCGTGCAGGGCCGAGACGATCCGGAGAAGCGGTTCGAGTTCTGGTACCGCCTCGCGTCCCCCTGGGCGTGCCTCGTGATCACGTTGTTTTCGATCCCGGCCGGGATCACCACGGGGCGCCAGAGCGTCTTCAAGGGCGTGGTGCTCGCCCTCGGCACGTTCTTCGGCTTCTACGCCCTCACGCTTCTGCTGGAATTCGCCGGGCAGCACGGCTACGTTCCGGCCGTCCTCGCGGCATGGGCTCCGAACGCCGTCTTCCTCGTTTTCGGCGCGGTCATGTACCGGCGCCTGACCTGATCCCCGCTTTCCCCTTCCGCCGCGAAATGACGAAAAACCGCTGGATCCCGCTTTTCGCCGCCGTCGCCCTCGTGCTCGGCGTCCTGTTCCTGCTGCCCCTGTTTCTCGTGGTGCGCGGCGGATTCTGGGACGCCGGCGGCTTCACGCTGCGCCACCTTCTTTCGGTGTTCCGCAACCCGGTCTACGCCGAAGGCCTCGGCAACAGCGTCCTCGTGGCGACCGGCACGACGTCCGTCTGCCTCGTCGTCGCGCTGCCGCTCGCGTGGATTTCGCACAAGTTCGACTTCGCGGGCAAGGCGCTCTTTTCCGCGATCGTGCTCGTGCCGATGATCCTTCCGCCGTTCGTCGGCGCGATCGGCATGCAGCAGGTCCTCGGCCGCTACGGGGTGCTCAACGCGGTCCTCGGCACGGATTTCGACTGGCTCGGCCGCGCGCGGTACTTCGGCGTCGTCGCGATCCAGGCGCTCGCGCTCTACCCGATCGTCTACCTCAACGCCACCGCCGCGCTCGCCAACGTCGATCCGGCGATGGACGAAGCGGCGGCGAATCTCGGCTGTCCCGGCTGGAAGCGCTTCTTCCGCGTGACGCTCCCGCTCATCGTCCCGGGGCTCTTCGCCGGCTGCACGATCGTCTTCATCTGGAGCTTCACCGAACTCGGCGCGCCGCTCATGCTCGGCTACTCGCGGTGCGCCTCCGTGCAGGTGTTCGACGCCCTCAAGGAGATCGGCTCCAATCCGTTCCCGTACGCGCTCGTGTTCGTCGTGCTCTCGGTTTCGGTCCTGCTCTACGCGCTCGGCAAGACCGCGTTCGGCGGCCGCGCCTTCGCGATGCAGGGCAAGGCGGCGACCTCCGCGAAGCCCGTCGCGCTCCGCGGCGGCGCGGCGGCGCTCGCGGCGCTTCCGTTCGCGCTGGTTTCGTTCGTCGCGCTCCTGCCGCATTTCGGCGTCGTGCTCACCGCGCTGTCGAAGCCCGGCTCCTGGTACGGCACC
>CAMNCG010000022.1 GCA_946534105.1 uncultured Verrucomicrobiota bacterium | reverse complement strand
GCGTCGAGGTCGGCTTCGTCCGTCACGTCGGTCCACTCCTCCGCCGGGTCGAGAGTCTTCTTGCCGAGAACGCGGTATTTCCGCTCGCCGAGGAGGTCCGGCGTCCAGGTCACGACCGGGCGTCCCTCCACGATCTCGATGCTGGCGCGAAGGACGGAATCCGGGTCGTTGGGATCCGTGCCGGCAACGTATTCGTCCGCGGTCGTGTGTCCGTCGCCGTCGGGGTCGGCCGCGGCGGCGGCCTCGGCCGTCCCGCCCATCGCGACGAGTCCCTGGTTCTCGAACCACGACACTGGAATGGAGGCGTCGCCCGCCGCCACGGTCGGCGTCCACGCGACGCCGTCCACCCAGCCGCAGTCCTCGCCCACGTCGTCGCCGTCCATGAAGTCCTTGCGGAAGGTCCAGACAAGCGCGTGCGTTCCGGCCCCGAGCTTCACGGACACCTCCCGCCAGCCGGTCTGGCCGTCGAGCCACGCGAGCGGCGTGCCGTCCGCCTCGAAGACAAGGTAGTCCCACGTCCAGGTGTCGTCCGGGTCGTCCTCGCACGAGGCCTTCCAGCGGAACGAGAGCGTCCCGCTCCCCTCCACGCTCGTCCGGAGACGGGTCTCCCCGTCGTCGCCGATGTCGCCGCTTCGCGCCGAAGACCCGGTCCCGGCGGCCGACGCCTCCGTGTCCACGGCCCAGTCGGCGTCGCCGTCGGTCGTGACGGTCCAGAGCGGGACGTCGAGCGCCTCGGCGAGGGTCTGGAGCCGCACGAACCGGACGGACACGACCGCGCTCGGCAGCATTCCGTCCTTGAACGCCCGCGCCTTGACGGTCGTGGTGTCGAAGACGTTGAATCCGCCGCCCGCGTAAAGGGCGCTCGATTCCGTCGGGTCGCTTCCGTCGAGCGTGTAGCGGATCGCCGCTCCCGACGTGGCGCACCGGATCGCGACGCGCTGGGCGCTCGCGCGGAAGGTCGTGCCGTCTCCGGGCGTCACCACGGGCGCCGCGACCGCCTCCATGCCTCCCTGCACGACGGTGAAGTCGCGCGCAAGTCCGCCCTCGGCGAGCGTCACGCGCACCGTCCCCGTGCGGGGGCTCGTCGAATCGTTCGCCAAAACCGAGAAACCGATCGTCCCGTCGCCGCTTCCGCGCCGCGTCCGAAGCGTGATCCAGCCGTCGGCCGAAGCCGCCGTCCACGCCTCGTTCGCCGACACGGAGAGCGTCACGCCCTGCGCCGCCGCCGTGAGATTCGTCGAGGCCGGGGCGACGGCGAGCGAGAAGGACGTCCACTGCGCGTGGAGCGCCGCCGTCTCCGCGCCAGCGACCGTCGTGGCGGAAACGGCCTCGCCGCCGCCATCCGGCGCCGTGCGCCATCCGTCGAAGCGCGCGCCCGTCCGCGACGGCTCCGGCAGCGCCCCGAGCGGACGCCCCGCCGTGTAGGCGCGCGCGGGGAAGGCCTCGACGTTTCCGTCGAGGAGCCGGACGCGGAGAAGCGCACCCTCGGCGAGGCCTTCCGTCCAGTCCTCCCAGGAGGTCGCCGGGGCGGTGCCGTCGCCATCCATGTTCGTGTCGCCGCCCACGGAATCGTCCGCGAAATCGGCGAAGAGCGCCCCATCCGCGACAAGTGCGCCGCCGTCCTCCACGACGATCTTCGCACCCTCGGTGAACTTCACGACCGTCCCTGCGGCGACGGACAGCGTCACGCCGGCGGGCACCACCACGTCGTCGCGCACGATGACCGGCACGGAGCCGCCCCACGCCGCGTCGCCCGCGAGCCGGCCGCCTGCGACGGCCGGCCCGTTCAGGACGAGGACGTTCGTCGAGACGCCGCCCGACGAAACCGTCGTCCAGCCGTCCGCGAGCGCCGTCGTGTCCCACGCCGTTACGGACGAGCCGTCGGCGCTTCCGCGCCGCTCGACGCCCGTGGCGACAATCGCCCCGCCGCCCGCGCGGACATCGGCGCGAAGCGTCGCCGTGGTCGCGGCCGACGCGACGCCCGCGCCGAGAATGGCGGCCGTGGCGGCCGCCGCAAACCGAAAGATCGGGAATGTCGTTGTCTTCATCGTGTTTCTGCCTTTCAAGATCTTCATGCCGAAATTGCATTGACATTGCATCGGCGTTGTCGTACACTTGCCCCGCAAAAGCCACACAGGGAGCCTACAGCCATGACCACCACGCTTTCCATCCGAATCGACCGGGAACTCAAGGAAGATGTCGAGGAACTCCTCTCCGACCTCGGCATGAACGTCACGACAGCCATCACGTGCTTCTTCAAGAAGATGCGGGACGTGCAGGGGATTCCCTTCGCCATCGGGCGCGGCAAGGGGGCGCATCGCGCCGCCGCCCCGGCGGAGGCGCGCCCCCCAAGGGGCGCGTTCAAATACCCTGAAACGGAGGAGGGCGAAGGGGAAACCCTTGTCGCCGCCGAGGCCGCGCCCTTTGAGGACCACGTCCCCAACGCGGAAACCCGCGCCGTCCTCGAACGGGACCGGGCCGGGCTTGAGCCTTCGTACGGGCCGTTCGACAGCACCGAAGAGATGATCAAGTCCGCATTGGCGATGGAGGACTGACGGCCATGCTCAGGCGCGTTTTCAAGCGGCAGTTCGCACGGGATCTCAAACTGGCCGTCCGGCGCGGCAAGGATCTGAGGAAGATCACGGCTGTCATTGACCTTCTCTGCGCCCAGCAGCCACTCCCTCCCGCGCTCCGCGACCATCCGCTCAAAGGCGAATACGTCGGCTACCGCGACTGCCACGTCGAACCGGACCTTGTTTTGATTTACCGCATCGACAACGGGCAACTCGAGCTCATCTGCCTCCGCCTCGGCACCCATGCCGACCTGTTCGGAAAGTAGCATTTTCTTCATGTCGCGAGCCTCCTCAATACTTCGTCAGCGCCTTGACGGCGTCGCTGAGACTCTGCAGTTCGACCATGTTCGCGAAAGTCATGCCGGCGTATGTGTAGTCGCCTCGAATCACCGATGAAATCAGATCCTTGTCCTGATTCAACGCCTGGATGCGCAGGAGGATGGACATCTCTGCATCCGAAATCTTTGACGGATCGCCGTCCAAGTCGGCGATCGTAGAGTTTTCCATGGCGCGATTCAGTTCTTTGTCGGAAAGGACTCCATCTGGAGTTCGGGCTTCGATTCCTGTGAGCAGGCTTCTCAGTGGCATAAGATCGACATATCCCGCGTCCTGAAGGCACCAGTCGCCCCAGTACCCCTTCGCCTGTGCGCTGAAATTACTGGTCTTCGACGCATAGACCGCTTTGACGCGGTACCAGTATGCCTTGCGATACGTGACGGCTGTGTCCGTCCAGCTCGTCGCCGTCACGGTCGCGACCTGTTCCGGCGTTCCGTTGGTCGTCACCGCGCGATAGACTTCATAGGATGTCGCGCCTGCGGACGCATTCCATGAAACAGCAATTCGCGCCGAAAGCATTCCGTTGCCTTGGGAAGCCGTAAGACCCGTCGGCGCGGCAGGCGACCGCACGGCAGTGGACGAAGCCGAAAATCCGCTTGTCATACCATTGCGGTAGGCTTTCACCCAGTAGTAGTAGCGCGTTCCAGGCGTCGCATCCCGATCCGTGAAGTGACTTACGTTCGTCAACATAATCTTTGATGCAGTTCCAGCAGAGTCGGAGGAATTCCGCCAAATTTCGTAATTCGTGGCACCTGCCACCTCGTTCCAGGACAAGGCGATACCTGATAAGGATGGTAATTCTGCGTGCTGCATGTCGATGGCCGTCAAACCCGTCGGGGCGGCCAATCCGCAGTAGCCGGAGGTGACCTCGCTGTATCCGACGGAAAGAACGTCGCGGCCCACAGCCCGGATGGAATAGTACCACGTCTCGCCCGGGACGGTGTCTTCGTCGAGCCATGATGCCGCCGTCGTTGTCGCGATTCTCGTGAAGTTGCCGGAACTGGTCGGATTGCGGAACACGTAATAGGAAACGGCCCCTTCGACCGGAGTCCACGAAAGCGAAATCCCAGCCGTGGACGTCCCCTGGGACGCGGAAAGCCCGGACACGCGCTCAAGCATCCGCGCCCCGGAAACGGATCCTGAAAATTCCCCGGCGAGGCTGCCGGATGCCGCTTTAACCCAGTACCAGTATCTGCGCCCGTAGGCCGATGTCCCATCCTGCCATGTCGTGGCGACTGCGGTGCCAACTTGTGTCGCGACAGAGACGTCGTCGGAGTCCGCCCTCCAAATCTGGTAGGAGATCGCACCGGCTACCGCAGACCATGAAATCTGGACCTGCGCCGTCGTTTCGGTAGCAGCCAGCCCCGTGGGAGTCCCCACCGACGCCGGCACGGCGGCGAGGTCGATGCGCAGGGCGGAGGCGTGGAGGCCGGGATGGTCGGCGCCGAGGTTCCAGGTGAGGCGATGCGTTCCGGCGGCAACCGGCCCTTCCGCGCCGTCGCCCGAAAGCGTCGTCGCGGCGACGGCGGCGCCGTGGTCCTCGTCGAACGCCGAGACGGAGACCGCCGCGCGCGTTCCGGCGGGCGTGGTCGCAAGCGTGTAGTCGATATCGACAAGACCGGCGAACGGCCAGCGCTGCGCGGCGGCGACGGACGTGATTTCCGCCGTCGCAGCCGCCGGGGCGAGGACGGTCACGGACGCCGTTCCCGTCTTTCCGCCGTAGGTCGCCGTCACCGTCGCGCCGACATCGTACGAAACCGACGCCGCCGCGAACCGGCCGTTCGCGTCGATGCTCCCCGCCGAGGCCGGGGACACCGACCACGTCGGCGAAACCGCCTCCTCCGCGCCGTCGCTCCACGACGCCTTGCAGGAATAGACCGCCTCGCCGCCGGCCGCCACGCGGTCCGGCCCGGAAACCGTGAGCGACAGCAGCGTCCGCGCCGCCTTCCTCCGCCCCTCGACGCCCGCGCTCCACGCGCCGGGATTCGATCCGAACGAATCGGTTGCCGCCTTGACGAAGTAGAAATACGCCGTGTCCGCCGCAGGAGGCGTGTCGAGATAGGCCGGGTCCGCCGTCCACGCGCCGAGTTCCGTCTTCGCGCCCGTTGCGGAAGCCGCCCGCGCGACGCGGTAATGCGTCGCGCCAGCGGTGGTGCCCCATGTCACGCGGACACCGTCCGTGCGATCACTTGTCGCCTTGACGCCCGTTGGCGCGGCGAGCGGGATCGTCGCCGCCACCGCCGCGCTCTGCGGCCCCGTTCCGGCGGCGTTCTCCGCCGCGACGCGGTAGGAGTACGCGACGCCCGGCATGGCCGACGTGTCGGCGAAGGCCGTTTCCGTCGTCGTTAAATTCATTACCCCGCCGCTTGCGCTGCGCGAAACGACGTAACGAGAAGCGCCTGGGACCGCATCCCATGCGAGCGAGACGCCGCCAGCCGTGGCCGAGACGAGGCGCAGGCCCGTCGGCGCACTCGGAGCCGACGCCGTCACGGTGACCGTCTTCGTCCCGGAGATTGCGACTCCTTCCAGCGTCGTTTGCGCGGAAATCAAGATGTCGGTGTTCTCCGACACCGTCGGTGCCGTCACCTCGCCCGTACGGGAAACGGTGCCGGCGGAGACCTCCCACGCCGGAGAAAGCGGCGACTCGCCCCGCGACCCATCGGAATAGACCGCGAACGCCGTGTAGGTTGCCGCTCCTCCCGAAGGAATCGCGCCGTCGCCCTCGATGGCGATTGCCGAGGGAACGACGGGGACGGCACGGAACCCGTCGTCGGGAATGCCCGCCGTGCTCGGGCGGTTGCCGGTCGAATCAACGGCGGCTTCGACAGAATACCAGTAGACCGCTCCCGACTCCGCCGTCGAGTCGGCAAACTCGGTAGCGGAAATCCACCCCGTCAGCGGCGTTGCGGCGCCGTCGAACGAGTCGGCCCGGAGCACGCGATAGCACGACGCCCCCTCGACGGCGTCCCACGTCACCTTGACGAAATCGACGGACGCCCCGTCGCCCGCCGAGACGTTGCCCGGCGCGGCAAGCGCCCGCCAACCTCGCGCTCCCTCGCTGAAGCCGCTCGTGCCGGACGAATTCTTCGCCTTGACGAAGTACCAGTAGTCAACACCCGGCGTCGCGGTGGTGTCGTTGTATTTCGGAACCGTCACCCGGTCGATGTACTGCGCGTTCGCCGCGTTGTTGACCGTCGCACGATAGACGGCGTATTCCGTCGCCCCGGCGGGCGCGGTCCAGTTCACGCGAACACAGGATGATTCCGCACCCTGCGAAGCGGAAACATTGGCCGGAGACGCTGGCGCTGCCACTGTGACGTAGAACCCCCAAGTGTCTTCCTTCTCGACTCCGTCCTCGGCATAAACTGCTTTGACGACTACTCTTTGCTGTTCGGACACGTCCAATGCCTTCACAAGTCCACCAGCCGACACGGAAGCGAAGGTTTTTCCTTCGGAAATGCTCCAAGTCGGCTCGACGCTTTGTTTCGATCCGTCCGAATATCTGGCCTCGCATGAAAACCGGGAACTTTGTCCCGCAATCATCGATGGAATGCCGGCAATGGCAATAGACGAAAGGGCTGGCTTGTCTGTGGATGTCGACTTTGTATAAACCTTGCAGCAGAAATTGGCCGGAACTCCATACGTCAAATTGGCATTTGCGGCAAAGTCATACCAATCCGATCCATTAAGACTGAAAAAACTTTCCCCTGAATTTGCACTCGCGTTCGAGACATATCCGTCAACGGCGATTTCGAGCGAAAATGGAAACGCCCCAGGCGTTGACAACATCACAACTGCCGAAAAACGCTGCCCCTTCGTGACGGAAATCGTTTCGTCAAGCGGTATCGTGTAAAACCCGGCATAATCGTCAACCGTGCCCGTTTGCTCCAGCACCATTGTCCCAGACGTTGGTTTGGAGGCGGAACATCCGACATAGATGCGGATTTTGTACGTCGCATTGGGGACCATCGCGTAGAAGCCGACGGCGGCAAGCTCCTCCGCCGTGTCGGCGACAAAAAGGTTCGCCCCGTATCCGCTCGTGTAAACTTGCGTCGAATTGGCCGGGATTCCCCAATCGATGACCTGTCCGTACTCGTCGTATTGGTAAATGGAGCGATAGTTGTCGTTTCCCTCCAGCAACGGAAACGCGCAACTTTCGGTGTAGGCGAATGTCGTGTCGTAGTATGAAACGTAGATGTACCCGTCGTCTCGCGGAGACTTCGTTCCATAGCTGTCTTTTACGATCCATGCGCCATTGCCGGCGGGCCGGTTCTTGCCATTGAAATTGTCCTTGGCATAGTTGTCATCCCAACCGACCAGAGTCACTGCGTGTCCCGCCCCGGTTTCGGGGCAGTAGTAGGCACCATTTTCGTTCCAGTAAGGAATGAGGATCGAAGTTCCCTGGTAATACGGCGTATAGAGTTTCATTGTCGCGTACAACCCGCCAAACTCCAAAATCGCCTTTTTCAGGGCGTCGTTGTCAAGCGCCCCGGTCCTCGCCGGCACAAGCCGAGTCTGCTGGACATGGTATGCCGGAAGTGCGGCGGGACTGTCAAAAGAATAGTTCACGATGCCGTTCTTGTTCGTATATGGATCGTCCGATTCCCAAACGGGGCCGTCCCATCGCAACAAGTATGCGGACGAACGGATGTGATTTCCTCCAAACCAACTGTTGCTGTCCCATCCTTCCCGATTGACCATGTTGCGGACGGAAAACAGGTTTTGCCCGAACCCGTTGAGAAACAACCATGTCTCCATGGAACCAATGGTTGCCTGCGCCCAGCAGGTTCCGATGTCGGCATCCTGTGGATCCTGATTTCGGACAGGCGTGAGGTCTCTCGGATCATGCCTTGCGGGCAATTTTCCCGACACCGATCCGAAATTCGCGCTGTTGAGCGCATTGAGATAACTGAAATCGATTGTCGTCGGAACCAATCCTTCCGGAATTGGAACCATTTCGGGGCCTGTCTCTTGATTCGAAGACAACAGGCGTGTGGCCCTTTTGGGCGTGATGTCAGATTGCGGCGCAGAAGGAGCCCGCGTAGTCGCCCTTCGCCTGTTTTGCCATTTTACGAACTCGGGATTCAGTTTCGGTTTGGGAATCATCTCACCTTCGCCATGTGCGTCGACCACGCCAAATATCCAGAAGCATGTCGTCAACGCGACGGCGGCGATGCGGACAGCGCCGCCCGAAATGAGTTTCGCGGCGACAAGGAAACCGCGGTTGATTTGTCCTTTTATCTTCATGGGGTCGTTCCTCGGGTCCGGCTTCGGCTCGGGGAGACCTCATGGGGCTAAAATGCGGCCTCTTCCCGGTATCCTTACTGCGGGCTCCTGGAATGGCCCTTCTGGAAGACACGTACGGAAAGAGGCTCGCGCCTTGACGGCGCACTGCCTTCTTGCAACGTGTCGTTCCAGAGAATTTTTCCAGGATTCGCAGTAAACGACTACTTTGCAGAAGCAAAGACTATGTTGTTAGGTGGTGCTGGGTCGGTTCGGCCGCGCGGGGCGGCCCTAGGCGGGGTTGGGGTGATGCCGCGCCTCGTGCGCGGCGACGGGGGGAAGGATAGCGGGAACGAGGTGGAATGTCAAATCAGCTTTCTGGCCAGCTCGGAAATGTCGGAAACCAGACGACCGGTCGGTTCGACATTCGGGAGAACATCTTCTTCGCTCAACCCGTAGGTGGCATCGTAGTCGCCAGTCTGGCGCATGGTGAAAAGCCTGTGGAAAAGTCTGCCCTGTTCCGCATCCACCAAACCTGGCTTCACGAAATGCATTCCGAAAAGATGTCTTCGGGAGAAAGGTTCACAACTCGATTCCCTCTGCCATGACGTTTTTGTAGAACGGCGTGGACGCCTTTCCGCGCCATTCGCCAGTCGTGAACAGAATCGGATTCACGTGTTCGCCAATTTCCCAGCCGAGTTCGCGAATCGGATAGGACACGGAGTCCATGTCGTCCTGTTCAATTTTCTGCTTGTCGAGCAGAATCAGCAAATCCCAATCGCTGTCGCTGCGTGCGTCGCCGCGCGCACGGGATCCGAAAAGCAATGCCTTTCCCCCGCCGTTGCCAAACCTGTTGATTATGGAATGGACGCCTTTGGACAATTTGTCAAATGAACTTTCCATGGTCAGGAGTTGTCAGGGTGAAAGGATGCGGGCCGCGCGGTGCGCGGCCCCTACCGGAGGGATGGAGCCATGCGCGGCGACGGGGAAAGGATAGCAGGGGGCGGGCGCGGTTGCAAGCGGCAAATGGGAAAAATCAAGCCGGGGAACCTACGTGGTCTGTCAACGGATTGAACCTGAAGAACGCGGTGATGGGTTTCGGCGGTCGTTGCCGCTGGCGCGTCTGCGGTATTCGAGCATCGACATCCCGGTCTTCGCCTTGAACAACCGGGCGAAGTGGATGGGGGACGAATAGCCGATCATCTCCGGGATCGCGCCAACGGGCGTCTTCGTCCCCTTGAGGAGACCCCTGGCCTTTTCGATTCGCGACATGGCGAGGTCGTCCGTGAGCGTTGTCCTGAACACCGTCTTGTAACTCGTCTGGAGCGTTCGGACGGAACAGTTCAGCATCCGGGCCAGCTGCGCCACTCCGATCGGCTCGCCGGCGTGGCTGCGCAAATAGTCGCGCGCCCTGACGGCGCGGCTGGCGCTGCCATGGACATCGGTTGTGGACATTCTCTGCACCACGCGCCTGACGCCGAAGGTTTCGGTCCTGCCGCCGGCCGCGCCGTCCATCATCGCCAGCAATGACTCCGCCGCCCGGCGGCCGGCACCTTCGAAATCGGGCTCTATCGAAGTGAGGGTGGGAATGGTGCTTTCGCATATCCACTCCTCGTTGTCAACACCGATGACCTGAATTTCCTCCGGGATGGCGATTCCCTCGGCGCGGCACACATTCAGCACGTGCAATGCCCGCTGGTCGTATGAAACGAAGAGCCCGCACGGCTTGGGGAGCGCCCGGAGCCACGCGGCGAGCGCGGCGAAATCGGCGCGGGACCCAAGCCGCCTCTGCGGCGCTTCATAAACCGCGGCCGGCATGCCTTTGGCCGCAATGGCATCGAGAAATGCCGCCCGGCGCGCCGCGTCCCATCCGGCCCCGGCCACGTCGAGGCGCGAACCTACATAGCCGAACGACGCCAGACCATGTCGGAGGAGCAGCGACGCCGCGGACTCGGATATCGCCGCGTCGTCGCAGACAAGCGAAACGGAGCGCCCCGCGGCCGACGGAAAGTCGCACGGCTGACTGACGAAGACAATCGGGGCGCGGTTTCCCGCCGCCGCCAGCCTGCGTGCAAATTTGCCGGCAAGTCCGCTGCACGTGATCACGCCATCGACATCGGTTTCGAAGGCGTATCCGCGGTCGTCGTTGCCGGGATGCGCCCCGCAGACGAGAAGGGAAACGCCAGACCGGTTTGAAATATGCCGTATGACGCCGGAGACGATCGGCTTCGTGGAGGCGTAGGCGAAATCGCCCAGAAAGAGGATTCTCCGGCCGGACCGGGGAGCGGAGCGTTTTTTCCGTGTCTTGTCCATGGCGGGAAGGCCAGGTGCGTCGTCGCGGCTACAGCCCGACGACGTGAATCGTCTTGCCGCCAAAAGCCACGTCTCGGTTGAAGAGCTTTTCGTCCCAGGACTTACCGGAGTCGTCATCGAAGACCGGCATCCAGCCCTCGGCGAGACCGAGGGAACCGAGGTAGGAAGCGAGCTGGGCGTAGGACTTCTCCCCGGCGAAGTTCTTCGAGGTCTTGACCTCGATCGCGTAGCGCTTGCCCCGATACTCCACGCAGAGGTCGAGGCGGCGGGACCCCAGCGCCATTTCGCGCAGGATGTGCCCGTCGCCGTTCGTGACGCGCTGCAGGAACGCCATGAGGACGAGGTGCGGCAGCGCCTCCTGGTAGTCGTGCGGGTTGCGGAGGACGCCGCTGTTCTCGCGCCAGAACGCCTGGAACGCCGCCATGAGTCCGGGCATGTCGAGACCGTCAGGCAACGCCCAAGGCGTCTGCGGAACGGACTTCACCATGTCGTCCTGCGTATCGCGGGTGAGATAGCGCCCGATGATTTCCGCATACATCCGGTTGGACGGGACGAGTTCGCGCAAGTCGTTTTCCCGCATGAGGCCAAGGTCGATGACGAACCGGTAGTCCTCGCTGTCACGGGACACCGGGCTGGCGCCGCCGAAGATGACGGGTTCGACCACACGCCGGACGCGCGGCTCGCGGAGACGCTCCATGAGGCTGTCCACGTGCGTGTCGCGGCGGCGGATGATCGTCTCCTTGGCACACTCCATGTCGGCCGCCGTGACGGGGGCCGCGTAGTCGAAGGAGTGGATTTCCTCGACGCATTCGCGGGCGAGAGCGTTCACGAGCCATGGCTGGCCGCGCGTGAACTCCCATGCTTTGGCGAGAACTTCCGGCTCGAAAACCTGCCCTGTCGCCTCGGTGTGCTGCGCGTAGAGGGCGGCGATTTCCGCCTCAGTGAAGTTGCGAAGCATCAGATCCTTGGTGATGATGTTGAATGGGCTGATCTGGCCGCGCGACTCCCCGTCGGGGCGAATCTGCGCCTTGTAGTCGCGCACGTCCAGCATCCCGATCAGGGCGATGGAGGCTGGGAACGGAACAGAATCGCGGTTTACGTATCCGTCGCGAAGCTGGCGCAGGAAGGAGATCAGCACATTTCCCGCGAGGCAGTCCGCCTCGTCGAAGAACACAACCAGAGGCTTGCCGAAGCGTCGGCAGAGGGAAGTCAGGACCTCACGGACGGCAATGGTTTCGGCGGCATACGTCGGCCCGGTCTCCCTAGCGCAGGGCTCCGCATCGGAATCAGGGAAAAATTGGGGGAGCGTATTGCGCGCGGCGAAAAGAAGGAGGCCCCGGATGGCGTCCGCGGAACGGGCGGGATCCGTGGCGTTCTGAAGTGTTTCCAGAGAGCAGTAGAGGGCACAGAGCTCTCCCTTGGCGTTGATTTCGCGGACGAGCGCCTGGACGGCGGTCGTCTTTCCGGTCTGCCGCGGCGCGTGGACGACAAAATACATCTCCCGCTCGATGAGGTGCCGGATCTCCGGCACCCGGTCGAGCGCGGGCAGCATGTAATGCTTGGCGGGATAGCAGGGCCCCGCGACGTTGAAGTATTTTTCCATGTTGGCCTCCGTGTCGTGACGCCGCCAATGCTAGCACAACGTCGTCCGTGCGGCAAGGTCGCGGCGTTTCGCATTAAATGCACATTGTTGTGCGCATTTCATGCTAACGCTCATGGCGGCGCGGCGGTATAATCGGGGCCGTCTTTCCTCCCATCGGGAAAAGGCCGCAATCATCGAAAGGAACAAGCCATGAGAAAACCGACACTGATTCTTCGAACGGTCCTCGTCGCCGCCGCGTCCGTCGCCGCAACGGACGCATTCGCCGACAACATCGCCTGGGGCAACAAGACGGGGCAATTTGTCTGGTCGTCGATTGGGAACTGGCTGTCGGCGGACAATACAAGCGTTTCCATGAACCGTTTGCCGGACGAAGCAGACGACGTGTTCCTCTGGGCTGGCGGATTGAACTCAAGTCCGCTCGTCGTTCAGAACGGCGAAGTCGCCTTGACGAGAAATTTCAGCATCAGCTATGTCAAGAATTCCTCAACCGGCAACACGAGGAACATTCTTTTCGAAATCGCGGATGGTGGCGTGATGACGAACGCTGGCCCCGTCGTCCTTGGAAACATCGCGAGCGGCGTCACGTCCGGCCGGGCCGTGAGCGGTAGCGCGACCGTGCGCTCCGGCGGGGCGTGGACGGCGCTGTCGAACGTGACCGTCGGCAATGGACTCACTCCGTCGGCGAACAACGCGCATACGAGCCGCATCGTCGTAGAGCAAGGCGGCAAAATGGAGCAGACGGCCGGAGAATTCATCGTTGCCGGATACGCCGGCTACGACGGCGTCGTAACGAACGCCGGCGAGCTCGCCGCATGCGATCTCCTTGTCGGCGAAAGCGGGAACGGAAAGTTCGTGAATGACGGCGCCCTTGCCGTGGCGAACAAATTCCGCGTGGCGCGCGGAGTTGGCAGTTCCGGCACGTTCGTTCATCGCGGCGGCACGATCTCGCACGCGGCGGCCTCTTCACAGCCGATCCGCGTCGGGTATCTGGGAACCGGTCGCTTCGAGGTCGCCGCCCCGCTCGCGTTCTCGTCCGAAATGATGGTCGTCGGAAATGAAAACGGCTCCAGGGGGACGCTCGTCGTGGGCGACGCGCTTTCCGGCATCAAGATCCTCAAACTCGGTGAAAACGCCGGATCGGAAGGAACGCTTCTCTTGAACGGCGGCAGCGTCACGGTGAACGCGACGACTGCTGCCACAGCATCGGACTCCGGCCACGCGATCTGGGTCGGCATGGTGAACGAAAGCGGCGACCAGGCTCAGACCGCGACCGGACGGATCCAAGGCCACGGCAAGATCGGCCGCACGGAGGTGGACACCGATGCAAGGCACGCGCGCATCAAGAACTACGGGCGCATTGTCGCAGATGGCGGCGACCTCGACCTTGGCCTCTTCCGACTCGTCGGGCTTCCGACCGTCGATGCGAACAAATGCGGCACGAACGGATGGTTTGCCGTGAACGGCGGTCGTCTGATCTATCCGCGCCGCCTGCCCGTTTCCAGCGTGAACCACGTTGCCGTCGGCGACTACGGCACATTCTCCGGCACGCACGGCAATCCCGACATCTCCCTTGTGAACAGCCTCCAGATCGGCCTCTACAAGAATGGCGAGCAACGCTTTTCGAACAACCGCACATTCGCGATACTCTACGCATCCGACCGCACCGACATCCCCGGAACGATTCCCTGCGACGCCGCTGTCGGTGACAAAGTCCTTGGCGTTTGGCGGCTGGGACACTTCTCGGACATCGGCGATGTCGGCGCGGCGCCGGAGACGCCGTGGTCCGCGTTTGACTCGGTTTCGGTACGCATCCGTTTCGACGACTCCGAAGTCGATTTTTCCAAGGACACCGTCGCCCTGTATCGATATGACGGCTCGATGTGGGGGCGCGTTGGCAAGGCCACAAGCGGCATCCACGTCGAAACCAACGAGCTTCAGCCGCGCTACGATTCCGAGTCCGACAACTGGAACATCGGCTGGTTCGCCGTCGTCCGCAAGCGCATCAATCCCTTTGTGCTGGTTGTCCGGTAAATGAAGCGATGAACATGTCCCGTTTGCATTCCCTTTGCGCCTCTCTCTGCGTCCTTTGCGCCGGTTCCGCCGCCGGCGGCATCAAATGCGTCGCGCACCGCGGCGACTATCCCGACGCGCCGGAACATTCGATGGCCGCCTACCGCAATGCGGTGGAGCGCGGCAGCGAGGTGCTGAAGCTCGACGTGCATCCGTCCAGGGACGGCGTGATCGTCCTTTCCCACGACCCCACCTTCAAGCGCACGATGGGCTGGGACGCGAAGATTCGCGAACACGATTGGGCCGAGATACGGCGGCACACCTATCTCTTGGGCGGGCAACCCACCCGGGAGCGCGCCGTATCGCTCCCGGAGGCGCTGGAAGTCGTCAAGTCGATTCCCGAGTTCTGGATCGACTTCAAGTCCTTTGATCCGGACTTTGCCGAGCGGGTGCTCGCGACCTTCGCGCAGTTTGGTATCGGCCAGGACCGCCTCATGGTGGCGACCTACAATGGCGACGCCCTGCAATACTTTCGCAAGGCGCACCCATCGATCCGCCGCATCGTCCACATCGACTTTTGCGAACAGGACGGCAAATGGTCCCTTTCCTTTGAGAGGCACTTGGGAATCCTGTGCCGAAAAGCCGCCGACGGCGAGCCGTATTCGCCGGATGTGGCCGAACACATTCTCGAATGCGCCCGGACGCTCGACCTCTGGGGCGTGAATCTATGCGCCGTGCCGCAGGTCGTCACGCCGGGACTCGTTGCGCGGCTGCACGGCGAAGGGCTGGCCGTCTCGCTCGCGCTCGTCCACGATGCCGCGACGGCGCGCGTTTTCGCCAATCACGGCGGGGACTTCGTCGTGACGCGCGACCGCCGCGTTGTAGCACCTATCATATGCGCTGGACAAAAAAAGGAACTTTGCTGGCAATGCGGACCCAACGCCCGCATCGAGGGCGATCTGCTCATCGTCGATGTGCCCGTCGGAGAGGAGAAGACCGGCGGTCTCGCCACGGCCGAGATCGACCTTTCGGCGTGGGATGGCAAGCCCGTCGGGGCGGAGATCGTCGCGGGCGGCGAGCGCATCGCGAAGCCGCTCAACTGGTACACCGGCCTCAAGTTCCAGTTCGAATACGAGGATGCGCTTTCCGGCGAGTGGTCCTATCCGAACACGCAGTCCCGCCTCGGCGACTTCCCCGCGCAGACGATCCGCGTCTCCGACCTCTCCTCCGGCGTGTCGCGCTCGAAGGCGCGCATGATGATCGGCCTCCAGGAAACGAGCGGTCGCGCCGTCTTCGACCTCTCTACCCTCCGCATCGGCGACCCCGTGCCCCTCTGGCCCATCACGAACCAGAACCACCGGTGCGCGTATCGCGCACCGGTGGAAATGTTCACAAATCCCAATTGTTCACAAATCAATCCCCGGAGCGGTCAAAGACCGCTCCGGGGCGTGATGTCCCCGTCGCGGAAGGATCCGCCATTCATGACGGAGGCCGACTTCGACACCCTTCAGGCGTGGGGCGTCACCCTGATCCGCTACCAGATGTCGAGCAACGACGTGCGGCCCGAGGGCGAAGACCCGGTCGCGTGGTTCGACCGCTGGCTCGCGCCGAAGCTGGACCACTTCGAGTCGTTCGTCCTGCCCGAGGCCGCTAAGCGCGGCATGAAGGTCGTGCTCGACCTCCACGAGGCGCCCGGCGACAGGGACGAAGCAAACGAAATGCGGATATTCCACGACGAGCGTCTCGCCGCGCATTTCGTCGAGACGTGGCGCCGCATCGCGGAGCGCTTCGCGCCGCTCGCGCAAGCGAAGGATTCCGCCATCTACGGATACGACCTCGTCAACGAGCCGATGCAGACCTCGGAAGCCGCCCCGGGCTGCGACTTCTGGACGCTCCAGAAACGCGCCGCCGAGGCAATCCGCGAAATCGACCCGGACATCCCGATTCTCGTCGAGTGCAACTCCCAGGATGACCCGGCGGCGTTCGCCTCGTTTTCGCCGCTCGATCTCGTGAACGTGATCTACGAAGTCCACATGTACAAGCCGCTCGCCTACACGCACCAGGGCGTCATGTGGAAGCAGGGCGAACTGCGCACGTATCCCGACGAATCGAAAGGCTGGAACAAGGACTATCTGCGGGCGTGCCTGAAGCCAGTGCGCGACTTCCAGCTGCGGCACGGCGCGAAGATCTACGCGGGCGAGTTCAGCGCCGTCGCGTGGGCGCCCGGCGCCGACCAATACCTCCGCGACTGCATCGACCTCTTCGAGGAATACGGATGGGACTGGACCTACCACGCCTTCCGCGAATCGGGCGTGTGGAACGTCGAATGGGAGGGCCCGGGCCGCGAGTCGCTCGGTCCCGCCACCACCGACACTCCGCGCAAGCGCGCCCTACTCGAAGGTCTGCGGCGCGATTGATGCTTGAGAATCCGATTGCAGCCGGTTGCAATCGATTGCTTTCGGAACCAGTTTTCCTTACAACGCCATGTCATGCCTCCCCGTCGGCCTCGTCGCCGAATTTCTCGAAAACCCGATCTGCCTCGAAACCCGGACGCCGCGCCTTTCGTGGCGGCTCGACGACGCGCGCGACGGCGCGCGCCAGACCGCCTACCGCATCGCCGCCGCGTCGTCCGCCGCCAGGCTTGAGGCGGGCGACCACGACCTCTGGGACACGGGCAAGGTTCGAAGCGAAAACACGCTGGACATTGTGTGGGGTGCAAGGCCGCTGCGTTCGCGCGCTTCCGTCTTCTGGCGCGTGAAAGTCTGGGACAAGGACGGCAGGCCTTCGCCGTGGAGCGCCATCGCGCATTTCGAGATCGGGCCGTTTGCACCGGGCGACATCGCGGCATCGTGGATCGGCTCCGCGCGGCCGCGCACGAAGTCCGACATGCCCGTGCCGATGTTCCGCAAGGCGTTTTGCCTGCCCGCCGCGCCGGTCCGTGCGCGGCTCTACGCCACGGCCTTCGGAGATCTCGCAATGTCCGTCAACGGCCGTCCCGCCGGCGACGACCTCTTCGTGCCCGGATGGACCGACTACGGCAAGCGCGTCCCGCTCGTCGCCTGGGACGTGACGCCGCATTTGCGCGCGGGCGAAAACGTCCTTGGCGCGATGCTCGCGGACGGCTGGTTCGCCGGGACGATGGTCTGGCCGGACCACCGCTGCCACTACGGCAAGCGCACCGCCTTTCTGGCGCAGCTTGAGGTCGAGTTCGCCGACGGAACAAAGCAAATCGTCGTCTCGGATGCCTCCTGGCACTGCACGGAGCGCGGCCCCATCCGCGCTTCGGACCACTACAACGGCGAAACCTACGACGCGAGGCTGGAAATGCCCGGATGGGACGCGCCTGGCTTCGCCGCGCGCGGCTGGCGTCGCGCCGCCGTCATCGAGGACCGCCCCAACGCGGCGCTCTGCGGCCGCATCGCCGGCCCGGTGCGCCGACAGGAGGTCCTTGCGGCCCGGCGCCGCACCGAGCCGCAGCCGGGGCGCTATGTCTTTGACTTCGGACAGAACATGGTCGGCGTGCCGCGCATAGCCCTGAGCGGCCGCCCCGGAGCGAAAATCACGATCCGCTACGCCGAGATGCTCAATCCCGACGGCACGCTCTACACCGCCAACTACCGCACGGCCAAATCGACGGACGTTTACATCTGCGGCTTGGCAGCCACAAAGAACACAAAGAGTCACAAAGGTTTTGCGGACTCCGTGTCCTCTGTGCCTGGAAATGAAACCTACGAGCCGCGCTTCACCTACCACGGATTCCGCTACATCGAGCTTTCCGGCGAGTTTTCCGCGCCGCCGGAATGCGGCGACGTCGTAGGCGTCGTAATCCATTCCGACATGGCGCAGACCGGCGCATTCGAATGTTCCGACCCTCTCGCCAACCGGCTCTTCTCCAACATCAACTGGGGGCAGTGCGGCAACTACTTCGAAGTGCCGACCGACTGCCCGCAGCGCGACGAACGTCTCGGCTGGCTCGGCGACGCGCAGGTCTTCGTCCGCACCGCCGCCTACAACCGCGACATCGCGGCCTTCATGGAAAAGTGGATGCGCGACATCGCCGACGCGCAGCACGCCGACGGCGCCTTCACGGACATCGCGCCCGACGTCTTCCCCTTCGAGAACCACGGGCACTGCGGCTACGCCGACGCCGGCGTGGTCGTCCCGTGGACGATGTACCAGTTCTACGGCGATCTCGAAATCCTCCGGCGGCACTTCGACGCCATGGCGCGCTGGGTCGGCTGGTGGGAGCGCATCGCCGGGCCGGGGCTCGTCATCCCCTACAGGGGCGAAGGCAGCTGGCACTACGGCGACTGGCTCGCCGTCGATTGCCCCGTGGACGAGGACGGCCATCCGATCCGGGAAGGCGCCCCGACTCCGACCGACCTTCTGGCGACCGCGTATTTCGCGCGCTCCGCCGGCATCGTGGCCGACGCGGCGCGCGCCCTCGGGCGCAAGGCCGACGCGCGGCGGTTCGACGCGCTCCGCCGCCGCGTGGCGGCCGCCTACCGCCGGCAGTTCGTGACGCCCGGCGGACGCGTCGCGGGCGACACGCAGACCGGGTATCTCGTCACGCTCGGATTCGGGCTTGTGGATGACAGACAAACCGTGGCCCGCATGGTGGACAGGCTTGCGTTCCTCGTCGAGTCGCGCGACGGCTCGCTCACGACGGGATTCCTCGGGACGCCGCTCGTCTGTCCCGTGCTGACGCGATTCGGCCGCGCCGATCTGGCCTACAGGATCTTCCAGCGCCGCAAATATCCGTCATGGTATTTCCAGATACTCGACGGCGACGCCACGACGATGTGGGAGCGCTGGAACAGCTATTCCTCCAAGTCGGGCTTCGGCGACGCGAACATGAACTCCTTCAACCACTACGCCTACGGCGCGATAGGGGAATGGATGTTCGAAACGCTCGCCGGCATCTCTCCCATGGAGCCGGGCTTCCGCAAAATACGGTTCTCGCCCATCCCGGGAGGGGATGTGACCTGGGCAAGGGCATCGCTCGCAACCAGACACGGAACGGCGTCGATCCATTGGCGCAGACTGCCGGGCGGGCGCATCGCCGTCGATCTCGTCGTTCCGCCGAACACAACGGCCATCCTGGAACGGCCCGGCGCCGCGCCGCGCGAACTACAGGCGGGGCACCACCACATGACCGTCCAGGGCCTTTCGGGAGACTTCGCATAGGCCACTTCACATTGGCCAAACAATACAGCGTGCGATTTTTTTCCAACGAATCGAGAGCAATCGGGTATTCTCCGGTTGAGGGCGCAGCACGCCCGTCCCCGAATGATCTCGATCGTCGAAGAACTCCGCACGAACCGCGAAAGCGGCGCAAAACGGCTTGAAGCCGAATACAAGGCCGGTCTCATGACTCTGGCCCGGCGCTTCTACGCCGACGAAGGCGACGCCGAGGAACTCGTCAACCGCACGCTGGCCGAAGTCATCGCGGGCATCGACACCTATCTGGAGCAATCCGCCTTTTTCGGCTGGATGTGCAAGATCCTCGAAAACCAATACTCCAAGGACGTGCGTCGCAAGTCGAACAGGACAATTGTCGAGGCACCCGAAGCATTGGACGCGGCGGACGACGCGGATGCGGCCAACCGGATTTTCCGCGAAGTCGATGCGGCGATTCTCCGCGACGCCATCGCCACGCTTCCCGACGACATGAAGGACGCGCTCATGCTCCGCTATTTCATGGACATGCCCGTCGGGCGCGTGGCGAAAATCCTGTCGGTCCCGGAGGGCACCGTGAAATGGCGCCTGCATTGCGCCCGGCTCGCGCTCGCCGCCAAGCTCGGCGCCGCCGCGAAGAAGCCGGGCGGCAGGGCCGTCCTCCTCGCGCTGGCGCTCTGCGGCTTCGCGGCACTTGGCGCGGCGGTGTGGAACCTCGGGTGGGGCGAGCCGTCCCGGCGAGCCGACGCCCCCGCCTGGAGCTACGGCGAGGGGACGGGCGGGACCGGCGGGACGGGCGGGACCGGCCTTCAACCTTTCAACTTTTCATCCGAACAGTCAACTGAACAACCCCAACAGGAAACCTCCTCTATGACCATACGCACACGTTCCGCGGCGCTGGGCGCCGCCTCCGCGCTGGCGCTTGCCAGTGCGCCTTCCGCCGCCTCCGGCGACGAATACCAGTTCATCGTCTCCGGCGATACGGCCGCCGCCGCGACGGCGGGCGTCGTCGAGGCGGAATCGACGGCCGGCCCGCTGGACGTCCGCCACCATGCCGTCGCCGAATCGCGAGCGATGGCCCTTTCCTCCATCAAGAACGGCGGCTTCGTCATGGTCATCAGGTAGCCAACTTGCCCAAAGCAAAGGAAAACGCACCATGGACTTCTCAAAACGCATTTCGCTTCTCGCGTCCCTTTCCGCCGCGTCGGTCGCAACGGCCGTTGACGTGACCAACGTCCGGATGGCCCAGAACACCGCCAACTGCAAGGTGACCATCACCTACGAACTCTCCGCGCCGGCCGTCGTCACGCTCGACATCATGACCAACGCGACGCCGAATGCCGCGACCGGCTGGACATCCATCGGCGGCCAGTACATCTCCGGCGCGGAGGGCGCCGTCTGGCGCAAGGTGACCGAAGCCGATGCGAACGGGGGGACGTACACCATCACGTGGAGGCCGGCCGATTCGTGGCTCGATGCCAATGGCGAAGGCTTCAAGGTGGGCGGCGGCTGCGCAAAGGCCGTGGTGTCCGCCTGGCCGCTCGACAATCCGCCCGACTACATGGTGGTGGACCTCTCCGCCTCAGCGCAGCCGAACACGCAGCGCTACTACCCGGCCGTCGATTTCCTCCCCGGCGGGTTGCTCGACAACGGCGACTACCGCGAATCCTCGCTCGTGATGCGCAAGGTCCCCGCCGCCGGCGTCGAGTGGACGATGGGCAGCGTCGCCGAGCTTGGCCGCATCACTGCCAAAGAGGCGACGCACAAGGTGCGACTTGACGCCAACTACTACCTCGGCGTGTTTCCCGTGACGCAGACGCAGTGGGCACTCGTCCAGCCGAGCCGCCCGAATCCGTCATGCTTCCAATACGAGGCCGACAAAAAGTGGCGCCCCGTCGAATATGTCTGCTACAATGAGCTACGCCTCAGCAATTCAGAAACAAGCGGAGCGGCGACCTACTACTGGCCGAACCCTCCGCACGCCAACTCCTTCATTGGTCGTCTGCGCACGAAGACCGGCATCGCGTTCGAACTGCCGTCTGAGGCGCAGTGGGAGTTCGCCTGCCGCGCGGGGAACGGCGAGGGCAAGTGGGGCGACGGTTCGGACTACCTGTCCAACACGACCGACGCCAACCTTGCGGCCCTGGCCTGCTACGGGCGCGCAAACATCCAGGACCAGGTGTCCGAGGGCAACACGACCTGGTCCGCCGCCGACGGCGGCACGATGCCGGTTGGCACCCACGCCCCGAACGCATGGGGCTTCTACGACATGAACGGCAATGTATTCGAGCCGTGCAACGACTGGTTCGAGAACAATCCGTCCGCGCATGGGGGAGCCGTGAACGTGGATCCCGCCAATCCCGCGAAAGACCTCACCGGCAACGCTGGCGCATATCGTGTCTGGCGTGGAGGCTCGTATCGCCACTCCGCCGCATCGTGCCGTAGCGCCTTTCGCACAGAGGGAATTACCAACGGCCGCTACAACATCGCAGGCGTCCGCGTAGCGTGCCCCGCAAGCGCGGAATAAGGCAGAAAGGCGTTTGAAGCCCCTGCGACGATCGTCAGAACCCAAGACATGAAAACAGCATTCCTTCTCGCCGCTGGCTTCGCCATGGCGGCGGGCATCCCGGCACACGCCGCCGGACAGGACACCCGCGTCGCCGAGCATGGCGGCCGAGTCTGGCGGCTCTCGCCGGGCTGCCGCATCGACGGCGACCTGCTCACGGTCTCGATCCCGGAGGGCCTTTACCCGCAGACCCAGTGGGCGCGGACGGACATCGACCTCTCGCCGTGGGAGGGGCGCGGCTTCGAGGCGCACGTCCGGGTCCGCGGCGAGGACATCGCCACGCCGACGCAGCCGTGGCTCGGCTTCAAGTTCATGCTCAGCTGGCGCGACCGGTTCACGGGCGCCATGCGCTATCCCGGCGCCGGCGCGCCGCTCGGCTCGTTTCCGTGGCAGGACGTATCGTTTCGCCAAATGGGCTGGTTCCGCGGTGCGGATGGCCCCGGCACCCTCCATCTCGGGCTTCAGGGAACCTCGGGCACCGTCGTCTTCGACCTCTCGTCGCTCCGCATCGGCGATCTCGCGCCGATCTGGCCCGTCACGAACCAGAACCACCGGTGCGAGTATTTCGCACCGAAGGGAATGTTCACAAATCCCGATCTGCCCCTAAGGGGCGTGATGTCGCCAAGCGGCCGCGACATGAACGAGGACGACTTCGCGACGCTCGCCTCGTGGGGCGCCACGCTTCTGCGCTACCAGATGGTGCGCGACTGGCACGGCGTGGGAACCAACGCCGACCTCGAAGACTACGACCGCTGGCTGGACGGCAAGCTCGACCATGTCGAAGGCGTCATTCTGCCCCTCGCGCGCAAGCATGGCCTGCGCGTGGCGATCGACCTGCACGTCACGCCCGGCGGCCGCGACGCCTCGCACGAAATGAACATGTTCCACGACGAGCGCTTCGCCAGCCACTTCGTCGAATGCTGGCGCCGCATCGCGCGGCGCTTCAAGGGCAACGGCGACGCGATCTACGGCTACGACCTCTGCAACGAGCCGCAGCAGCAGCGCGAAGCGCAGCCGGGGATGGACGGCTGGAACCTCCAGCGCCGCGCCGCCGAGGCGATCCGGGAAATCGACCCGGAAACGCCGATCATCGTGGAATGCAACGCCAACGACGCGCCGGACGGCTACCGGAACCTCTCGCCGCTCGCCCTGACGAACGTCATCTACGAAGTCCACATGTATGGCCCCGGCGACTTCACGCACCAGGGGATCCAGGGAATGTCCATGGAGCGCTGCCGCTGGCCCGACGCGTCGCGCGGCTGGACGGCCGATTATCTGCGCACCGTCCTCAAGCCGACGCGCGACTTCCAGCTTCGGCACGGCGCGAAAATCTTCGTGGGCGAATTCAGCGCCGTCGCATGGGCGGAAGGGGCGGACGCCTGGCTGCGCGAAGCAATCGCCGTTTTCGAGGAATACGGCTGGGACTGGACCTACCACGCCTTTCGCGAATGGCGCGGGTGGAGCGTCGAGCATGAAGGCCAGGACATCGACCACATGGTGCCATCGGACGACAACCCGCGCAAGCGGGCCCTTCTGGAGGGTTTGCGATAAATGTTTCCCATCGACCACGACCTGCATTGCCACACGCACCTCTCCGGTTGCTCCAACGACCCGGAGCAGACGCCGGAAAATCTCCTCGCCTTCGCCAAGGCGCACGGCTACACTGCGATGGCCTTCACCGACCACTTCTGGGATGCGCCGGCCGTTCCGGGTTCGGAAGGAACCTACCTCGACGGCTGCGGCCTGGAACACGTGTCGGCCGATCTGCCATTGCCCGACGGCGGTCCGGTGCGTCTTGTCTTCGGATGCGAGACGGAACTTTCGTCTGCGGGGGTTCTCGGCCTTGCGCCGGAACATTGCGACCGATTCGGATTCATCGTCATTCCGCCCAACCATTTCCACATGACGGGATTCGTCCGTCCGGAGGAGTGCGCGACGGCGGAACAGCGCGCCGAACTTCTGGTCTCTCGCCTGGAAACCGCGCTTGGCATGTCTCTGCCCTGGGAGAAAGTCGGGATCGCGCACCTCAACTGCGGACTCATGTTCGCCGACGGCGACCTCGGGGCGGTGCTTCGCGCCGTTCCGGAAGACCGCTTTCGCAACGCCATGCGCGGCTTCGCCGAACGCGGCGCCGGGATCGAACTCAACATGGCGAGTTTTGACGCAAACCGTCGGCGCGGCGTCTCGCCGGAAGACTCGCTCCGCCTCTTCCGCTTCGCGCGGGACGAAGGCTGCCGCTTCTATCTGGCAAGCGACGCCCACCACCCGGCCGGACTCGAACTCGTCCCCGGCATCGCGCCGGAAATCGTGGAGGCGCTTGACCTTGACGCCCGCCACGTTTACCGGCTGCCCGAGCCATCAGCGATTCGGCATCCATGATCCGGCCGCAGAATCCAAGGGTCGCCGATCTGCGCGTCGTTCACGAAATCGCGACGAAGGATTTCGATGCGGCCGGGAAACACATCGACGAGCAGTCCCTGCGCGAAGGGGACGCCGCCCTCCCATCCCAGCACGGCGGCGCGCGAGGCCGCCGTTTTTTCCGGCTCCTCCGGCCAGAAGCCGTAGCTCAGCGAGGCCGTCGCAATGGAGGTGAACGCGCCGCGCCAGACGGCCCGGCCGTCCGCAAGGGGGATGTGCGAATGGCCGGAAAAGGCGACCGCGTTCGGGAAGCGGGAGAGAACGCGCGTGGAGGTCCCGTCGTCGCATCCCGGCGCGGCGGGCCCGTAGACCGTGTCCTTGGGATGGGGGTGCTGGATGTAGAAGAAGGGCTTGTCCGCGGGAAGGGCGGCTGCGTTTTCGGAGAACCATTCTTCGAGCCCCGCCGGACTCTGCCACGCGCTGTGGCCGCCGATGAAGTCGTAGCCTTTCACGCGCTTGTGCCAGATCGGCGCGTAGGGCTCGCCGAAGCAGCGCTCCCAGGCCTTGCCGAATCCGACGTTCCGGATGCGCAGGGGTTCGGCCTCCTCGCGCGAAAGGCCGTGGAAGCCGAACGCCGCGTCCATCCACTTGTCGCGGTAGTCGAGGCCGTCGTAGTCGTGGTTGCCGTAGATGAAGAGCTTTTCGACGTGCCGGCCGTCCGGGGCGCGGTCGCCGGGGAACACGTCGCGCCAGGTGGCTGCGGCGTTCTCAAGCTGCGGCAATAGGCCGTGGTCGGTGAGATCGCCGGCGATCAGGACGGCATCGACGCCTTGGTCACGATACCAGAGAAGCGCCTTGCGGAACAAAGACGCGGAGGCAAGGTCTGTCAGATGCAGGTCGCTGATCGCGGCGAAGCGCAGTAGGGGGAAGGAATCGTTCATTTGCGTTCAAAACGGCGCCGGTACATTGTGGCGGCGACGTCGCGCGCCGCCTGCACGAGTTCGGGATACGGGGCGTCGGCCACGGTGACGAAGCCGACCTGGTAGTTTTCGCCGTCGGGGCGTCCGGTGAGCGCCTGGTCCATCCACTGGAACCAGTGGGTGCCGACGTAGCGGGGGTGGTCGAGGCAGGCGCCGACGTAGGCGCGGTAGCAGTCGGCGCGCTCGTCCTGGTCGCGCGTGGCGACGAGTCCGGTGTGGAACATTCCGCGGTCGAGGGCTCCGAAATGGAACTCGCCGCTGAGCATGGGCCTGTCCTCGGCGGCGGGCGGCAGGTCGCGCATTGGCGGGAAACCGTAGGCGTTGACGCTCACCACGTCGGCGTAGCGGGCGCATTCCTCGTAGACCACGGCGCGCCCCCAGGCGATGCGGCAGCCGAGGTAGAGGCGGTGGGGCGCGACGGACTTGATGGCGTCGCGCACGGTGCGGAAGTACTGCGCCACGACGGCGCGGTGGATGGCGGCGAGGTCCGCGCCGGATCGCGTCTCGTCCGGCACGTCGGTGGCGGCGAGGAAGGCGTCCCACGAGGCGTAGGCCGTCCCCCACGCGGTGTTCAGCGCTTCAACGGCGCCGTATTTTTCCTCCAGCAGGCCGCGCGCGGCGATCTTGGCCGGCTGCGCCGCCGGCGAGCGCAGCACGGCGCGGCCGATTTCGAGGTCGTCGCTGCCCCAGCTCAGTTCGTTATCGACGAACCAGCCGACGCACCACGGATCGTCGCCGGAGAGCGCCGCCACCTCGGCGACGCCGGCGCGGCAGCTTTCGGCGAAAGCCGGCGCGAATGGGTCGCGCAGCTTGCCCCACCAGCCGGTCGAGCCTTCGATGGCGGGCCCGCGCGTGTTGAACTTGGCCGTGTAGGGCGTCCGGCGCATTTCCCGGATGGACATGTCGCTCCAGCACGCGATGGTGTTGAGGCCCCAGGCGCGCATCCGGGCGTGGGCGAGCTCGGCGCATTGCGCCTTCCAGTCCGGCCCGTATTTGCGGAGCGCGTTCGCCTTCGCGAAGTCGAAGCAGTCGAACGGGACGTGCGCCGCCTCCTTGTAGAACCCGTGCGCGGCGGGCCGGTCCTGAACGGACCAGAACGCGCCGAAGTCGGGATCGTCCTCCGGCGGCAGCCACCCAAAATACTTTTCGCGAAAACTATAACCGGTTATCGCGCTCGTCGCGACGGCGTTCACGCCGTGGGAGAAGAAGAGGTGGCCGTCGGGATCGACGAGCCACCACTTGCCATCCACCTTCTCGGTGCGAAAGAAACCGGTCGCCTCCAGCTGCGGACCGCCGGCCCAGCCGCCGTAGCGGTCGGCGTCCGGAATCGGCCCCGCCGCGTTCGCCGCGAGCCACGCCGCCTCGGCGTCGCGCGCGGCGGCGAGGTCGGCGTCATCGTGGATCTTGCCCGGCCAGTCGTCGTGGGCGAACTGGCCGTAGCGATCGACGAAAGGCAGGAACGTCGCGGACGGCAGGATCTTCTGTTTCACGCCGTCGCCGGTCGCGACGACGCGGCGCACGGCGAATCCGCCCGGTTCGCCGTCCTGCTTGAGAAAGACGTGGAGGGAGCGGACGCCCCGCAGGTCGAAGGTCGAGCCGTCGCCCGGCGCCTTCGGGAAGCCGCGCATGCCGTCCAGTTCCAGCGGGGCGTCGAGCGCCCACGGCATGTTCCGGAAATGGACGCGCAGTTCCCCGGCCTCGCGGGGTTCGAGCTTGACCCTGCCGCCGGGGGTCTGTCCCTCGACGCCCTGGACGGAGCCCTTGACGCTGAGTTGCACCGTCTCGGCGCGGTCGGTCGTGTTGCTGACGGAGACCACGACGCTCCCGAAGGGCGTGAAATCGAATTCCCCCGCGGGAAAGTCCAGGCGGACGCCCGGGTAGGCGAACGGGCCGCCGGTGCGCACCTCCGCCGCGCCGTCCGCCGACATTTCGAGGACGGAATCGGGCTGGGCGCGCAGTTCAGTCACGGACGACGGCCACAGGAGGAGATCCGCCGCCGAAAGCGCGGCGGGAATCACGGCGGTGGCGAGTGCGGAGGCGGTTGTCATGGCGGCCCGGATCGACAGGGCCGCCGGCATGGCCCGGAGAGTCTGTTTTTTCATGGCTTGCTTGTGTTCTGCAGGGGGACGCGGTCCTCCACGCGGCCGTCGTCGGAGTCGTCGATTTCCGTGCGGGCGTCGAGATCGCGGAAGAGCCGGCGCAGACCGACCATGCCGCCAATGCCGAACCAGAAGGTGCTGACGAGCCCCACGACACCCGGCACGACGAAGTTCACGAACACGAAGTAGCGGCCCCACCACGCGACCGGCCAGCGCGAAAACGCATTCCAGACCGCCACGGCCAGGAAGCAGATCCCGAACGAAAAGACGTAGCTGTAGAAAAACACGCCCCACGCGATGGCCCGGTCGCCGCGCGAATACTCGGGCGTGATGCCGGCGAGCTTTGCCGCAATGGCGGCGCATCGCGACCGCAAGGGAACCGCAAGCGGGGCCGCGCCGCGCGCGGCTCCCCCTTGCGGCAGGACGGCTCCGGAACAGCCGCTGCGCCCTGCTGCGAGGGGGAGCGGCGCAGCCGCCCCGCTTGCTGGCGCGCGGTGCAGCATGCGATCGAGGTCGAAGGGCGCTCGGCAGGTGAGCTTGGAGACGATCACGTAGAGCGCCAGCGTGAGGAGCATCAGGAAGAACATGAACTCGATCGTGTTCACCGGGCACTTGACGGCATCCATCTTCCAGTCGATCCACGATCCGAACGGCGCGGAAAGCGCGCGGAGCGTGCGATCGACGGAAGCGACGAGGCCAGCCTTGGCGATCGCGGGGTACACGACATCGGCCCAGTTGCGCTGCACGAGCATGTAGAGAACGCTCATTACGGAAGAAGTGCCGAGCGCGGCCCACGCGCCGGCCGCCGTGCCGAAGCGGCTGTAGAGGCCGAAGACCATCACCGGGCCCGCGCCGCTCGTCCACATCGAAACCGCCAGCTGGTTGAACATGTGGATGTAGTCGAGCTGCTTCATGAAATACGACCCGGCGAGGAAGAACGCGCCGATGCAGACCGTCACGACGCGGATCATGGCGATGTGGCCGCGCGGCGTGAAGGGCCTGCCGTGCAGCGGCAGCACGACGTCCTGCGCGATCGTCAGCGCCGCCGAGTAGATGCGGGAGTCGTCCGTCGAAACCATCGCGAGGAAGAGCAGCAGCGCGAAGAGGCCGAAAAGGCCGGGCGGCAGCAGCGCCCGCACGACGGCCGGGAGGCTCTGCTGGTGGAACAGCGTCCGGCACTGCTGGAAGCGGTCGTTGGCGAGGCCCTCGGCGTCGATGACCGCCGGCCCGGATTCGCCGGCCGTGCGCTCCCGAGCCTCGGCGAGAAGCGCGTCGTGGACGTGCGAGAGGAAGACGGCGTCCGGGTTCTCCGCCTGCGAGAGCGGCGGATCGACGCCGATGCGGTGCACCAGCACGGGAATCTCCGCGACGGCCGTTTCGACGGCCTTCCGCGCGGCGGGGGCGTCGGCCAGCACGTCCCCGGCCGCGCGGACGGCGAGTTCGCGGCGCACCTCGTGCGCCCGCTGCGCGAAGTGGGGGTGGTTGAGGAACGTCACGAGGCCGCAGGCGACCAGGATGTAGAAGAGCGTCGAACTGGCGCCGCGCCACGTGCCGAGAATGCCGGCCATCTTCGCCTCGTGCGGCGACTTGGCGGCCGTGGAGTAGCCGGCCCCGATCCAGATGGCGCGGTTCATGACGCCGGTGTAGGCCACCACGACGACCATGGTGAAGAAGTTGAAGTCGCGCAGGCCGGAGATGTCGAAGGGGTCGAGGAAGCTTTCGCCCGCGACGCGGTCCGCCATGACGGGCACGATTTCGCCGCCGACGGAAAACATGCGCAGGAGAAAGACGATGAAACAGAGCAGGATCGGATACATGATCATGCCCTGCACGGTGTCCGTCACGACGAGCGCGAGCGTCCCGCCGCAGCAGACGAGCGTGACGGCGAGCGCCAGAAACACGACCATCAGCGCGACGTACGTGGAAACCTGCACCCCGAACGCGGAGAACGCCGGCGGCAGTCCGAGGAACTGGATGAAGAAGCGCGCGGCGAGGGCCGGCATGATCATGTTGGCGATCATTTCGGCGATCGAGCGCAGCCCCGACGCGAAGATGCGGAAGCGGCGGCTGTAGCGCATTTCGAGAAACTGCCCGAGGCTCATCGCGCGCGTTTCGCGGAACCGGTAGTGGCAGTAGCCCATGAGGCTCATCGCGATCCAGAGCGGGGCGAGGGCGCCGCTCCAGAACGCGAGCGCGAAACCGGTCTTGTAGTGGATTTCGACGTAGGTCAGAAGGCCGATGATCGAAAGCGCGTTCGCCACGTCGCCGACGCAGATCACGTAGCGGCCGCAGAGCCGTCCGGCGGAGAGAAAATCGGCGACGCCGCGCACGTAGCGCCGCGTGTAGAACCCCATCCCCATCACGAAGCAGACGGGAAGGACGAGGATGAGCCAGTCGAACCAGGACATGTCAGGGAAGAAAAGCCGCCGTTTCCTTGTCGCCGGAGCCAGGCTCCGCCGTGAGCAGGAACGGGCCCACGGGCAAATTGACTTCGTTGTGGATCGCGCCGAACCACGGGCGCGAATGGAGGTAGCGCAGCTT
>CAMNCG010000021.1 GCA_946534105.1 uncultured Verrucomicrobiota bacterium | reverse complement strand
CTGCCGTAGGAGCTGTTTCCGTAAGAACTGCCGGCGCTCTGGCGCGCGCGGGCCGACGTCGGCGTGACGAACGCGCCGGTCGACGTGTCCGGACTCCGCGACTACGGAACGGCCGACATCCGGGGAGGCCCGGCCGGCGAAGTCGTCTTCTGGCTCCCCGCGGGCGACCACGAGTTCGCCCTCCCGGACGGACGCGCCTTCGCCGTGCACGTCGGTCCGGACGATCCCGCCAAGGACGAATTCCGCCCGACGACGGGCCTTCGCGTGAACGGGATCGACCTTACCGCCGGCGGTGGCCATTCGTGGCATTGGGACGGCCACCGCGTCGAATTCAACGGTCCGGGCCCGTTCGTCGTGTCCGGCCGCAACGCCGCGACCGGCGCGTCGCTGTTCGTGCCCGGAGGCAATCGCACCGAAATCGTGGCGTCGAACCTCGTCTGTTCCGCCGCGAGCGGCCTGCCCGCGCTGGAAGTCGGACCCGGCGCCCGGGTGGATGTCGAAGTTTGCGGCTCCTGCGCGCTCCAGGGCGGAGACGGCGGCGCATCCGCGGTGGTCGGCCAAGGCGCGCGCCTGCGCCTGCGAAAGGGACGTGGCGGCGGCGCGCTCGACGTCGCGGCCGGCGAAGGCGCCCCGTCGGCCTTCGCGCCCGGCGAAAGCGGGCGCTTCGGCGAAGTCGCCCTCGGGCGCGGCGTCGAGGCCGACCGAACGCCGGGTCCGGACGCCGGGCCCGTGGTCAGATTCCGCGCCGGACGGTAGTCCGCGCGCCGGCCCGGCGCCAGACGGGCCGCCCCGCGACGACCGTAAGGACGTTCTCCGCACCGCTTGCGGCGTAAACGACGTTTGAAACGATGTCGTGCACCGGGCGCATGTTCGGGAAGTCGAGCGAAAGGGCGAAGAAGTCGGCGTGGAAGCCCGGCGCAAGCGAGCCGATGCGCGGATCATGGAGCGCCGCCGCGCCGCCGCGCGTCGCGAGGTCGAGCGCAGTCTGGGCGGTCATGGCGTCGGGCGCGCCGGAAGAGCCTTTCCCGAGAAGCGCCGCAAGCCATGTCTCCCGCACCATGTTCTGGGCGTTGTTGGAGGCGGGACCGTCCGTCCCGAGCGCGACGCGGACGCCCTTCCGGACCATCTTCACGACCGGCGCGACGCCGGAGGCGAGCTTGAGGTTCGAGGCCGGATTGTGAACGACCGCGCAGCCGCGGCGGAGAAGGATCTCCAGATCGGCGTCGTCGACGTCCACGCAGTGGAAAAGCGTGGTGTCCGGCCCGAGAATGCCGAGCGAGTCGCAGTACGGGATCGGGCGCAACCCGTGCTCCGCGAGGCAGTCGCGCGTCTCGCCGCGCGTTTCCGACATGTGCATCCCGAACGACCAGCCGAGTTCGTCCGCGAGGGCGCGGGCGCGCTTCAGGAGCCTGGGCTCGGTCGTGTAGACCGCGTGAGGCGTCACGGCCCCGCGCAGAAGGGGATGCCCCCGCCAGGCCGCCGCGTTGCGGCGGATGCGGTCGAAAAGCGCCTCTTCCGTCGCCCCGCCGAGCTGCGGGAAAAATCGCGTGACGTTCTCGCCGAGAACGCCGCGGATGCCGACTTCGTCCGCGGCGGCGAACACGTTCTCCTCCAGCATGTACATGTCGTAAAAGGAGGTCGTGCCGGTCGAGAGCAGTTCCTCGAAGGACGCCCGGGCCGCGTCGCGGATGCCCTGCGGCGTCCATTTCGCCTCGCGCGGGAAAATGTCCTCCTGCAGCCAGGCCGCGAGCGGCTTGTCGTCGCCGAGACCGCGAAAGGCGCTCATCGCGACGTGCGCGTGGGCGTCGACGAGCCCCGGAAGAATCACGCACGCGCCAAGGTCCTCCGTTTCGGCCCCCGGATGGCGGGCAAGGACGTCGGGGGCCGGTCCGGCTTCGACAACCGAGCCGCCTTCGACCGCGAGGGCGCCGGGGGAGAAGACGTCCCGGGCGTCGTTCTGCGTGACAAGCCATTCGGCGAGGTAGATTTTCATGTCGCGGATTCCCTTTCCGTTCCGTTTCCTGACGCGAACGCCCTCAGGCGCGCGTCCAGCGCGTGGTCCCGAGCACGTGGTCGCGCCCGCCCGGCGCCGTGACGCGATGGAAAAATTCCCCCGGCGCGGTTTCGCGCGTCGAGGATTCGACCGTTTCCCCGTAGAGCGTTTCAGACCGGAAAGCGATCTCCAGCTTTTCAAGCCGAGCGCCGGACACGCGCTCCTGCGGAAGGCTTTCCAGCATCCAGGCGGCGTAATGGGCGTTGTTGACGTGGCCGTTGAGGTCGATGTGGGCGCGCATCACCTTGAACGCGCGAGCTTCGTCCGGCGGCGTTTCGCCGACGGGAGGCGGACGCAGCCGCGCGAACGGTTCGCCCGCGCCGAAGACCGGCGCGCGCGCGGCGTCGAACGCCGCGACGAACGCCGGAACGCGCACGGCGCGGCGCGCGACGGGGTCCATCATCATCCACCGCGTGGTCGCCAGGGCGCAGGGCGTGCCGTCGGCAAGCGTCACCGTGAAATCGCGATCGGCCGAAAGGGCGCGGACGCCGTGCGGAAACGTGTCCACACGAACGACGTCGCGCCAGCGCGGAAGGCGCACGACATCGAGCCGGATCTGCGCAAGCACCCAGGCGCCGCGGGCCCCCGTCTTTTCGTCCACGACCGGATGATCGAAACCGAGGACGCAGGCATGCTCGGAAGCCGTCTCCTGAAGGTAGTCGAGAAGGTGCGGCACGGCGATCGCGCCGTCCGCCCCGCACTCGTAGGAACGCACGGAAAACTCAAGGAGGAACGGGTCGATCATCGCGGCGAGCCCTCCCCTTCCCCGACCGCGACCTTGATGACGACCTTCCGGATGCGCCGCGCGCCGGATGCGGGGGAAAGGCCCGGCTGGTGCGCCTCATGCGGCCAGAGGAGGAGAAACGACCCCGCCGGCAAAACGATCTGCTGTCGCACGGCGTCCGAAGAGAACCAGGCGACATCGCGCGCGGAATCGTACGGAACGACCGGTTCCAGCCCCTCCGCCGGGGCGACTTCGACGACTTCCTCGCCCTCCGCGACAAACTGAACGTCGGCGAACCGGCGGTGGCATTCGAATTTCGCGGGGTCGCGCGGGTGCGTCTCGTACGCGCCGGGACGCGCGACGACGCGCCCGCCGTCCATTTCGACGGGGGCGCCCGCCGCCTCCGCGCCGTGCTTCCGCAGCCATTCGAAAGCTGCGACAAAACCGGGCCCGAGCGATTCGTAGAGCCCGGAACGGGAAAGGGAATCCAGGATCATGGCTTTTCTCTCCTCAGCGCGCCAGCGCGTTCCCGTTCACGTCGCACATCATGACCTTCGCCCCGCAGGCGACGAGATCCCGCGCGGCGCGAAGTCCCTTCCCGGACGCGGCGTCGGCGATCACGGCGGCCTTGCCGGCCCCTTCGACTTGGAAGCATTTCATTTCCGTTTCCCCTTTGAGCAGAGACGCGCATCATGCTAGCACAACGCCGCCATCGCGTCAAAAACCGACGATTTCGTCTTCCGGCCATCGGAGGCCGGACGGCCCGCTAAAACGTCGCGACGACGGGCGGGAACGGCGGCCTAACATTTTCTTAACATAGTTCTGCTAGACTTTGGGCAACGGGCCGCGGAAACGTCTTCCGGCGACCCGGGATGTCCGCCGGAAAGACGGACAAGACAAGGAACCGACATGCTTGAAGTCAAAAACCTGAAGAAGCGATTCGGCGCCGTCGAAGCGGTGAAGGGAATCTCCTTCCGCGCCGGCAAGGGCGAAGTGCTCGGCTTTCTGGGTCCGAACGGGGCCGGAAAGTCGACAACCATGCGAATGATCACCGGATTTCTGCCGCCGACCGGCGGAACGGCGATCATCTGCGGACACGACGTCGCGAAGGACCCCGTCGAAGCGAAAAAGTGCATCGGGTACCTTCCGGAATCCGCGCCGAGCTACCGCGCGATGACGGTGGAGGATTACCTGCGGTTCGTGGCGGAGATTCGCGGCTTCCGCGGCTCCGAGGCCCGCGACCGCGTGGCCGCCGCCATCGAAAAATCCCGTCTGGGATCCGTCTCGCGCAAGACGATCGAGACGCTCTCGAAGGGCTACCGGCAGCGCACGTGCTTCGCGCAGGCGATCCTCCACGATCCGCCGGTGCTCGTGATGGACGAGCCGACGGACGGCCTCGATCCGAACCAGAAATTCACGGTCCGGGAGATGATCCGCGAAATGGCGGCCGAAAAGACGATCGTCGTCTCGACGCACATTCTCGAAGAAGTGGACGCGGTCTGCACGCGCGCGATCGTCATCGCCGACGGCGAAATCCGCGCCGACGGGACCCCGGCGCAACTCCGGGCGATGGACCCGTCCGGCCGCCTCGACGCGGTCTTCCGCAAACTGACGATGAAGGAGGAAAACTAGCATGAAGTCCTTCGAGAAGATCCGCGCCATCTTCCGGCGCGAGTTCCGTTCGTATTTCGATTCTCCGGTGGCGTACGTGTTCCTCACCGCGTTTCTCGTGCTCACGGGCTTCCTCACATTCTGCGTGACGATGCTCTACGAGCGCCGCCAGGCCGACCTTTCGCCGTTCTTCTTCTGGCACCCGTGGGTGTACCTGCTGCTCGTGCCCGCGGCGACGATGGGCCTCTGGGCCGACGAGCGCCGCAACGGCACGATCGAACAGCTCCTCACGTTCCCGATCACGCTCGGAGAGGCGATTCTCGGCAAGTTTCTCGCCGCATGGGCGTTTCTCGGCGTCGCGCTCGCGCTCACGCTGCCCGTCGCCGCGACGGTGGGCTACCTCGGTTCGCCCGACTGGGGAGCGGTCGCCTGCGCCTACCTCGGCTCGCTCCTGCTCGCCGGCGCGGCGGCCGCGATCGGCCTCTTCGCTTCGACGCTCTCGCGCTCCGCGGTCGTCGGCTTCGTGATCGCCTTCGCGCTCCTCTTCCTCGCGCTCGTCGTCGGCTTCGAGCCGGTAAGCGGCGCGCTCGGCCGCTGGGGCGTACCGTCCGGCATCGTGGACGGCGTGGCCGCCTGCTCGCTCCTAGCCCACTTCGAAGCGCTGCAGCGCGGCGTCGTCGACGCCGCGGACGTCGGCTTCTACGTCGCCGTGATCGCGTTCTTCCTCTTCGCCGCCCGCACCGTGACGAATGGTCGCCGCGGCGTGGCCGGTGGCGCCGTGGCGCTCGCCGCCGCCCTCGCGATCGCCGTCTCGTCGGTCGCCATCCTTTCGTCGCTCCCGTTGCGCGCCGATCTCACGGCCGAAGGCCTCTACACCCTTTCGCGCGGCTCGCGCGCCGTGCTGGGAAAGCTCGATTCGGACGTGGTGCTGAAATACTACGTCAGCGCCAGTTCCCCGGAAATGCCGGCGGACATGAAGACGTACTCCCGTCAGATCCGCAACCTTCTGCGCGAATACGAGCGCGCCGGCGGAGGCCGACTTTCGCTTGAAGTCTACGACCCCAAGCCGGACTCCGACGCGGAGGAGTGGGCGCAGCGCTACGGCGTGGAGCCGCAGACGGTGTCGCCGTTCGGCGCTCCCGTCTACTTCGGCCTCGTCGCCGTCTGCGGCGACCGGGAGGAGACGCTCGGCGCGTTCTCGCGGCGCACGGAATCGACGCTCGAATACGACGTCACGCGACTCGTCACGCGCGTCGCGTGGCCGGAGCGCCCGGTCGTCGGCGTCCTGACCTCCCTCGACGGCGTCCTCGGCTCTTCGGACCCGATGTCGATGATGCAGCGCCGCCGGGCGCCGCGCGGCTGGGCCGCGTTCTCGGAGCTCGCCAAGGACTACGATGTGCGCGCGATCGACGCCGGCGCCGAGTCGATCGATCCCGAGGTGAAGACGCTCGTCGTCCTCCACGCCAAGGATCTCTCCGACAAGACCCTCTACGCGATCGACCAGTTCGTCCTCGGCGGCGGCCGCCTCATCGCCTGCGTGGATCCGTTCAGCGTGAAGGATCTCCTCGCCTCCCGCGAGGCGCAGCCGTTCGGGCAGGCGCCGGGAGGCGACGCCCCGTCCACGCTCGGCCCGCTTTTCGACGCCTGGGGAATCGAATACGACTCCGGCTCGCTCGTCTGCGACCTCGCCGCTTCGACGCGCCTCGACGATGGCACGGGCGGCGCGGACGAAAATCCGGCCTTCCTCTCGCTTGGCGAGGAAAACTTCGACACGGGCGACCTGCTCGTCTCCGGCCTCTCGCGCGTCATGCTGCCGTTCGCCGGCTCGTTCTCGTTCTCGGGCAAGGTTCCCGGACTCGCCTTTTCGCCGGTGATCACCACGTCGGCCGAACATTCCTCCGAAGCCGACCGCACGGCGGCGGTCTACGATCTGGCGAGCGTTCGCCGCGGCCTCAAGCCCGACGGCCGAGGCCGCGTCGTCGCCGCCCGGCTCTCGGGAGAATTCCCGACCGCGTTTCCGCAGGGACCGTCCGGCACCAACGCCCTCGATGGCGCGCTTTCGTCCGGCAAAGGAGACGTGCTGCTTGTCGGCGACTCGGACTTCGTCGCGGACGAGTTCTGCGTCCGGCTCCTCCAGACGCCGTTCGGCGCGCTGATCCAGCCGATCAACGACAACCTTTCGTTCTTCTCGAACCTGATCGAGCAGTTCGCCGGGCGCGAGGAGCTGATCGGCATCCGCACCCGCGGCGCGTCCGACCGGCCGTTCACGAAGGTGGACGCCCTCGAAACCCGCGCGCTCGCGCGCTGGCAGGCGAAGGAGGACGAACTGCAGAAGGCGCTTGAAGACACGCAGCGCCGCCTCTCCGAACTGCAGAGCCAGAAGAGCGGAGGCCAGGACCGCCTCCTCCTCTCGCCGGAGCAGCAGGAGGAGATCGCCCGCTTCCGCAAGACCCAGGCCGACACCCGACGCCAGCTCAAGAACGTCCGCAAGGAACTCACGGCGGACATTGACGCGCTCGGACTTCGCCTCAAATGCATCAACATCGCGCTCGTTCCCGCGCTCGTCGTCCTGTTTGGCATCGCGCGCGCGTTGCGCCGCCGGCGCGGCTGAAGCCCGGGCGAACGGTCCCCCTTACGGAAAACACCGACATGAACAAGAAAAATCTCGCAATCCTCGTCGCGGTCGCCGTCGTTCTCGCCGCCGCCGCGCGTCTTCTCGGCGGCGCGTCGCGCCCTTCCGCGCCGAAGCTCGGCGGCCGGAAAATTCTCCCGGACGTGTCCCTCGCGGACGTTTCGCGCGTCGAGGCCGGATCCGTCGCGCTCGCCGCGACCGATGCCGGATGGGTCGTCGAATCCATGCAGGGCTACCCGGCCGACCGGGCCAAAATCGTTGAAAACCTCCGCCGCCTGCTTGACATCAAGGTCGGGCAGGTCGCCCGCGGCCGCACGCTTTCGCAGAAGACCGAAGTCTCCCTCCAGGATTCGGGTGGCCGCGTCCTGGCCTCGGTCGTCCTCGGCGACAAGCACCCCAAATGGGGTTTCGGCCGTTACGTGGAGTTCGAAGGCGAAACCGTGCTCGTCGCCGACGCGCTCGACGCCTTCGACGGCGACCCCAAGCGCTGGTGCGAGACCAAGATCGCGGACACGCCGTGGATCTCCTTCTCGTCGCTCGCCGCGCAGGACACGCCGGACGACGCGACCGGGTTTTCGACCGGCGTCGTCGCGCACGTGACGATCGCGGGAGACACCAACCGCGTCGCCACCGTCGGCAATCCCCTTCCCGACGGCTCCGGCCGCTACTTCCGCCTCGAAGGCCAGCCGTGGATCTTCGTCGTCCCCTCCTATTCCGTCGAGCGCCTTCTCCCCAAGCCCGAAGCCCCCGAGCCCGAGCCCGAGCCGGAGTCCGAACCCGCGCCGGAGTCCGCGCCCGCCCCCGCACCGGAGCCCGCGCCCGCACCGGAGCCCGCGCCCGCACCGGAGCCCCCTGCCCCGTCGCCGGAGCCTGAGGCCCCTTCGCCGGAGCCTGAGGCCCCAGCGCCCTTGGCGGCGGTCCCTTAAGTCCCTTCCGTCCCTTTCGTCCCTTTCGCTCCTTCGCCCCCACCCGCCGTGCCTGCAAGCCCCCAGCTTCTCGTCGTCGAAGACGACGCCGCGATCCGGTTGGTCCTGGATCTCATCCTCAACGGCGCCGGCTACACCAACGTCCTTTTCGCCTCGTGCGGCGACGAAGGACTGGAAGCCATCCGCCGGCACAAGCCGGACTTGGTGCTTCTCGACCTCATGCTCCCGGGCATGGGCGGCTTGGACGTCTGCCGCGAGGTGCGCAAAAATCCCGCCCTCGCGGAGGTGCGGATCGTGATGCTCACCGCCCTGGCGCAGAGCGAAGACGTCGTGCGCGGTCTCGACGCGGGCGCGGACGACTACGTGACGAAGCCGTTCGACCGCCAGGTTCTCCTGGCACGCGTCCGCACCGTGCTCCGGCGCGCGCCCGCGACGGCGCCAGAGACCGTCGGGTTCGACGGCCTGCTCCTCGACCGCGACGGACACGCCGCCACGTTCCGCGGGGAGCCTCTCCGGCTTGCCCCGGGAGAATTCCGCATCCTCGCGCTCCTCGTCGCCAACCGCGGGCGCGTCCTCACCCGGTCGCGCATCCTCGACGCGGTGCTGGAGGACGACCGTGCGGTGACGGAGCGCACGGTCGACGTGCAGATCGCCGGTCTCCGGAAAAAACTCGGCGACTGGGCGGCCCACGTCGAAACCGTCCGCGGCGTCGGCTACCGGGTGTGCCCGTGAAACGCCGGTTTCCCGAATTCCTGCCGTCCGCCGCGGCGCTCCTCGGTTTCGCGGCGTTCGTCGCGGCGTTCGCCTCCGAACGCCGGTCCTTCCGCACCGCGGTGGAAACGTGGGCCCTCCGCGACCTGCGCGCGCGGACCGAACTGGCGGCCGCGTCGCTGCGCGCGCCGCTCCAGACCGGCGACTTCCGCCGCATCCACGCCTTCGGCGACGAATGCGCCGCCGAAGGCGTCCGCGCGACGGTGTTCAGCCCGCCGGGCGGAATCGTGTTCGACTCGGCCGGCGCCTCCCCGGCGGCGGGCAGGGACGGCCGCCCGGAAGTCGCGGCCGCCTTCGCCACCGGCGAAGGCTCCGCGATGCGGCGTTCGAACGCCGGCCGGACGAGCTTCCTGTACTGCGCCCGCAAGTCCGGGGACTTCGTCGTCCGGCTCGCCGTGCCGCGGGAACGCGTCCTCGCCCCGGTCCGCCGGGCCGGTTCTTCGTTCGTCCTCGCGGCGCTCGCGGGCGGAACGGGCGTGGTGCTCGTGTTCCTTTTCACCCGGCGCCTGTCGGCGCGGATGGCGGAAGTCGCCCGCGAGCGCGACGCGCAGCGGCGCCTCGTGGACGAACTGCGGCGGATCGAACGATTCCGCCGCGATTTCATAGCCGACCTCTCCCACGAAATCAAGACTCCGCTCACCGGAATCCTCGGCGCGGCCGACCTGCTCGGCGACTGGGAGACGCTGAAGCCGGGCGACCGGACGGCTCTGCTGGACGCGCTCAAGCGCGAATCCGGGCGCCTCAACGACCTCGCGCAGGGCGTGCTCTCCCTCGCCCGGATCGACCACGCCGCCGAGGGCGCCGCGCGCGAATTTGCGGACGCCGACGTCGCCGCCGCGGCCGAGAGCGCCGTCGGCCGCCTCCGGTCCCGCGCCGAGGCCGCCGGCGTGGAACTCCGCCTCGGGCGCCTCGACCGCGTCGTGCTACCCTGCGACGCGGAACTCCTCGAACAGGCCGTCGCGAACCTCGTCGAAAACGCGATCCGCCACTCCGGCGCCGCCCGCGTGGACGTCTCGGTCGAACGCCGCGGAGAGGGGGCAGCCCTCGCCGTCGAAGACCATGGCGCGGGCATTCCCGAAGCGGAGCGGGAGCGCGTGTTCGAGCGCTTCCACCGGGTCGAATCCGCGCGCGCCGCCGGGAGCGGCGGCTCCGGGCTCGGACTGGCGATCGTCCGCGGCATCGCCCGCCTGCACGGCGGCGACGCCGTGCTGCTCCCGGTTTCCCCCTCCGGGTGCCGCTTCGAAATCCGCCTTCGATGCTAACATTCCCGTAACGTTCGCGTGCCATGATGCGAGGCGCGGGCGGGGATGGTCCCCGGCCCGGATGCACAAGAAGAAAGGCAAGACGAAATGAAACATGCAACTTTTTTCGCGGTTGTGGCGACCGGTGCGGCCGCCGCCGGAGCGGCGGCGCTCGCCCTCGGCACGGCGGATCCCGCCTCCGGCCGGGACGTCTCGTCACGGACCGAGGAATCGTCCGTGACCACCAACGACAACGGCGTGGTCTCGCGGGCCTACACCGAATGCTCCGTCACGACCAACGGCAACATGGTCACCGAGCGGCGGCGCGAAACGCGCACAAACATGGATCAGGACGGCAACGTCTTGGAAACCAGCACGAGCGAATTCGCGCAGAGCTACTCCGTCGGCGACCCCGGCGTCGTGGCGTTCGCCGCGACGGCGGACGGTGAAAAGTCCGGCCAGGAGCCGCGCGACTCCTCGTCGTTCCTCGGGCTCGCCTTCGGCGAACCGTACGGAACGGAGGAAACGGAATTCGGGTCCGATCCGGAAGAGCCCGCGCTGCTGCGCGCGGCGTTCGTCCCGAAGACGCCGCTGGAAGGGTTCGACCGCTATTTCGCCTACGTGACCCCGAAGACGCACCGGGTGGTGAAAATCCGCGCCTGCGCGGAACACGCCGTCGAACCCGGTCCCCGCTGGCGCCGCCACTACCTGATCGAAGCGCTCGAACGCCGCTACGGCACCTGGGCGCGCCCATGCAGCTACCGCCGGCCGTGCTTCGCGTTCCGCATCGGGCAGGACCGTTTCGCGACGGTCTGCCTCGCCGACGCCTCGCCGGAGTTCCAGACGATCGTCGAAGCGTGGGACAACGCCGTCGCGGCCGAGGCCGTGCGCGAAGCCGAAGAACTCCGCGCCGAGGCCCGAAAAAACGCCGCCGAACGGCGAAGCCGTCTCGTGGACGCCGCCGCCGCCGCATTCTGATCGCCGTCCGAAACCCCATCCTCCCTCCGCCGTGAAGTCCGACACCGATGCCTCCCTTTCCCGCGTCGCGGAAAAAGTCCGCCGCCTTTCCGAAACGTGTCCGTTCGGATTCTGGTTTGTCACCGACCTGCACGTTCCCTCGAACGCGCGCCGCTCCGGAGAAATGCTCGCCCGGCTCGTCGGAGAAACCGCCCTGCGGACCGTCGTGAGCGGGGGCGACATTCCCGAGGCGTTCGGCTCGGATTCCGATCTGGAGGACAGTTTCGCGAAGTACCGCGAAACGTGGGTCGAGCCCGTGGAAAGAGCCGGCGGCGCTTTTTTCGCGATCCACGGCAACCACGACATGACCATTCGCACCGCGCCGGACGCGCAGACCGGCGCCACATGGCCGGCGGAGAAGACGCGCGCCGCGATTTCCGACACCGCCGGGATGCGCGCGCACGCGGTGGCGGACCCCTCCTCCTGCGCGTTCTACGTCGATTTTCCGGAAGCGCGCGTTCGTCTTGTGGCGCTCGACACGCACGATTCCGTCGATCCGACGCGCCCGTTCTGGGGCGTCGCGAGCAGCGTGTCGGAGCCGCAGCGGCGCTGGCTCTCCGGAACCGCCCTCGGCACGCTGCCCGCCGGATGGCGCGTCATCGCGGCGAGTCACGCGCCCCTCGCCGGCGTCGCGGCCGAGGAGGAAGAACAGGCGCTCTACGCCGGCGTCCGCGAGGCCTTCGCGCCCCTCGCCGCCGCCGGCCGCGTCCCGCTCGCGATCTCGGGCCACCATCACGGCGAGCGCCAGTCTCGCACCGGCGGCGTCTGGCACGTCACGGAGCCGTGCGACGCCGCGTATCTCGACTACATCCACAGTTCGCTTCCGTGGGTGCCGGATCTTCCCGTAAAGGTGGCGGGGACGTGGACCGGACAGACGTTCGACGCGGTCCAGTTCGATTTTCAGCGCGGCCTCGCGCATTTCACGCGCGTCGGCGGCGGCGCGGACCGGACGCTCCGGCTTTCGCCCGTCCGGCTCCGCGCCGGGGAAACGGTCCGGATCGAACTCGAAACCCTGTCCGGCCCCGTGGTCTGGGGTTGCCACGACGCCGACCGCGCCGACAAGCGCCCGAACCCGGAGCGCAAGTACGACTACTTCTACGACTACCACTTCGACGTGGCCGGGATCGCTCCGGACGGCACGCTCCGCGCGCACCGCGCGGGCGAGGCCACCGTCGTCGCGCGCGCCGCCGACGGCACCCGCGAATACGTGCCCGTGGACGTGCTTCCGCGCTGACCGCCGGCGCCGTGTCCGCGTCCGCGCGCCGCCTCAGGAGCCCGGGTTTGCGGCCCCCGGGTGCGCGGGGAAAGACGCGCAAAGCGGGGGAAGGCGCGGAACCGCCGCAAGGAGTTCCCGGGTGAACGGCGCGCGGGGGGACGAAAAAAGCGAGTCCACGGGACCGCTTTCGACGACGCGGCCGGCCTCCATCACGATGGCGCGCGAGCAGAGGCATCGCACGACGGCGAGGTCGTGGGATACAAAAAGCATCGCCATCCCGGTCCGCCGCAGGAGCGACGCGAGCGTGCGCAGGAGCTGGGCCTGCACGGCGACGTCGAGCGCGGAGACGGGTTCGTCCGCAAGGAGGACGCGCGGCTCGCAGGCGAGCGCGCGGGCGATGGAGACGCGCTGGCGCTGCCCGCCGGAAAGTTCGTGCGGCCAGCGGCGCGCGAGCGCGGGATCGAGTTCCACTTCGCCGAAGAGTTCCGCGACGCGCGACGCGCGGGCCGCGCGCGTTGAAAACTCCCGGCGGCGGTGAATCCAAAGCGCCTCCGCGACGGCGTCCCCGGCGCGCATCCGGGGATCGAGCGCGCCGGAGGAGTCCTGAAAGACCATCTGGACGAGCCGGAGCGCGGCGCGGCGCTCCTCGCGCGGCATCTCCGCGAGGTCCCGCCCGCGCCAGAGGACGCGCCCGGACTCCGGCGGTTCGAGGCCGACGATCGCGCGGGCCACCGTGCTCTTGCCGCAGCCGCTTGCTCCGACGAGTCCCACGCATTCGCCCTCGTTCAGCGAAAAGGAGACGTCGGCGGCGGCGGGACGCGCCGCGCGGCCGTACCGGACCGTCAGGTGCTCGACGGCGAGCATCGAAGGGGAGGAGTCGCCGTTCACAGCGCAAGTTCCTCGCCGTCGAACGTCGGCGCGATGCCGGCGGGAAGCCGCGCGAGAAGTTCGACGTGGGAAAGGTCGTGACCGAGGTGGATCACGCGGCCGACGCGGCAGCCGGACGCCAAAAGCGCCGCCACGGCGTCCGAGACCGTGAGGTGGGCCGGATGCGGCCGGTCGCGCAGACCGTCGAGCACGGCCACGTCCGCGCCGCGGAGCAGGGCGGCGAGTTCGGGCGTCACCTCCGAGCAGTCCGACGCCACGACAAGCCTCCGGCCCTCGAAGACGACTTCCACCGCGCTTGCCTGCGACGGCCCGTGCGGCACGGCGACCGCGCGGACGGAGAAGGGGCCGATGGCGACCGGTTCCGGACCGAGCTCGCGCGGAACGAGCTTGGGCCGGTACAGGCGCCACGCCGCCGCCTCGGGGGGCGGATCGAACACGTAGCCGAAAATGCGACGCACTCCGGAAAGGACCGGCGGCCGAGCCCAGACGTCGATGGGCGCACCCTGGAGCGTGTTGTAGCGGCGCAGGTCGTCGAGCCCCAGCACGTGGTCGGCGTGGCAGTGCGAAAGCACGACGGCGTCGACGCGCGGAAGCTTCGCCCGGAGCGCCTGCTGGCGGAAATCGGGCGAAACGTCGAGCTGGAGTCCGAAGCCGCGGGCCGAAACATGCAGCCCGAACCGAAGCCGACGGTCGCGCGGATCCGAGGAAACGCAGACCGGACAGGAGCAGCCGATGATCGGCACGCCGGTCGAGGTGCCGGAGCCCATGACGAGAATCTTCGCCGTTTCGGTGCTCATTCGTTCCAGATGTCGGAAAGTTCGGCGCGCGTCGCCGGATGGGGGACGGCGGTCGCGACGCGGGAGGCGCCGGGCCGGAGCCCGATGCCGAGGAGAAAGCCGACGGCCCCGACGGAGCCGACAAGGCTGGAGCCGCCATAGCTGAGGAACGGCAGCGCGAGCCCCTTCGTCGGAAAGCATCCGGTGACGACCCCGACGTTCACCGCGGCGGAAAGGCAGATCTGAAGCGTCATCCCGAGCGCGAGGAGCCGCTGCCGGCGATCGGGCGCAAGGTAGGCCACGACGAACCCGGCGGCCGCGAGCGCGGCGTAGAGCAGGAGGCACGGCAACGTCGCCGCCAGACCGAGCTCCTCGCCGACCATGGCGAAAATGAAGTCCGTGTGATTTTCCGGGAGGTAGCGCTCCTTGAACAGGCTTTTGCCGAGACCGACGCCGCGGGCGCCGCCGGCGGCAAAGGCCGAAAGCCCCATGCGGAGCTGGTATCCGTCGGCGTCCTCCGAAATCGAAAGCACTTCGGCGCTCTTGTCGTGGTGTGTCATCACCGAAGTGATTCGGCTCAGGCGCTCGGGGTCGTGCAGGACGTACGCGGCGAGCGCGATGGTGGCGACGGCGGCCGGAACCAGAAGGTGGCGGATCTTCACGCCCGCCGCGAACATCATCGCGGCGGAGACCCCGCCGAGCATCACGCACGAACCGAGATCGGGCTGGAGCAGGAATCCGCCCATGACGGCACCGAGACACAGGCACGGAACGAGCGCGCCGGTCCGAAAGGAGGCCGCGCGCTTCTCGTCCTTCCCGAGCCACCACGCCAGAAGCACGATCGACGCCACCTTGACGAATTCGGAAGGCTGGAGCGAAAGGCCCGGGAGCCGGATCCAGCGCGCCGAACCGTTCACCGTCCGGCCGAGACCGGGGACGTGCACGATGACGAGCGAAACCGCGACGACGACGACCAGCGCGATCGCCGTGCCGCGCCGAAACCAGAAGCGGGGCCGCACACACGCGACGAGCGCGCACCCCGCGAGCGCCACGGCGTCGAACACGGCCTGGGAGCGCAGGAAGTGCGTCGAATCGTGGTGGAGCACCCGGCCTGGCACATCGGCGACGCTGGCGATCATCACGAGCCCGAGGCTCATGAGCACCAACGTGCCGAAGAGAAGAAACGCGCTGGCCCAGCGCATCGCGCGCTAGTCCTTGGCGGGAATCTTGAGGACCTGGCCGGGCTTGAGGACCGAGAGATCGGAACCGTTGGCCTTGCGCAGCGCGAGCGGCGTCACGTCGAACTTGAGCGCAATCGTGAAAATGTCGTCATCCGGCTGCACCACGTACTCGCCGGCGCCCGCGACCGGCACCGGAGCCGGAACCGGAGCGACCTTGCGGCCCTTGTCCGCCGCCTGGTCTTCGGCCGCGCGACGGGCGTCCTCGGCCGCGCGACGGGCCTCCTCGGCCGCGCGCTGGGCCTCCGCGAGACGTTCCTTTTCGGCGCGGTCCGCGGCCTCGCGGGCCTTCCGCTCCGCTTCCTCGCGCTCGGCCCGGGCGCGGTCCTTCGCGCCGGAAAGGCCGCCCGCGAGCACGTCGCTGATGGAGGAATCCGTGCCGGTCACGATGACGTCGGTCGGCGGCGGCGGCGGGGCTTCGAGATCCGCGGGAGCCGGGCGGGGCTGCGGCTTCGGCGACGGAGCGGGCGCGGGGGAGGGCCGGGGCGCGGGACGGGGCGCCGCGGCGACGGAGCCGGGGCGCACGAGCTTCTGCCCGACGCGGAGGCTGTTGGCGTCGGAAAGACCGTTCGCGGCCTTCCACTCGGCCGTCGTTCCGCCTTCCCGGCTCGCGATGCCCGAAAGCGTGTCGCCGTCGCGCACGAGGTAGAAGCCGTCGCCGGCTTCGACCGGCTTCGGGCGGTCGAGCAGCGGCCGGGGCTGCGACTTGGCGTCGCCGCCCTCGCGCGGAGGAAGCGCGACGTGGCGAGGGGCCTCGACGGCGCGGGCGCCGGCGCCGTTCGCGACGACCCTCACGCCCTGCCCCACCCGGAGGCGGTCCGGATTGCGCATCACTTCGGGATTGAGCGCCTTGAGCTGGTCGAGCGTCATTCCGTTCGCGACGGCGATGGCGAGAGCCGTTTCGCCGGACTTCACGGCGTGGACGCGGTACGCGCCGCCGCTCCGGGCCGGGGACGCCGGCGGAACGGCCGGAGCCGGGGTGACGGTCGCCGCCGGATGGGGCGCCGGGGAGCGGACCGGTGCCGGTGCCGGGACGAACGGCTTCGCGGGCTTCGGGCGCACGCGACCGGCGGGACCCACGCCGTCGATGAGCACGGGTTCGTCTTCGATGTACGGCTCGTCCGCGAGCGCGACGGGACGCACGGGCGTTTCGCCGCGGACCGGCGACGCGACGGCGCCGCGGGGATTCGCCGGCCTCGCCCTGGAGGACGACGCGGCGGCCGTCGGGCGGGACGACGCGGACGGGGTGGAGGGGCCGAGGAGCGTCCGGCGGGTGGAACCACCCTCGGGGATGCGGCAGCCGGAGACGAGCGCGGCGGCGGCGAAGAGCGAGAGAATCGCGGATGTTTTCATGGCTGTGGGGGAGTGGAGCGGAGGAAAGGGGGACAACAGGCGGAAGGGGATCGGGAAAGGGTCACGCGGAGCAATGCCGGCGGGCGAGAGTCGCAAAGAGGTCGCCACGCTCGGCGTAGGAACGGAACTGGTCGAAACTCGCCGTTCCGGGGGCCAGCAGGACGGTGCCGGAGCGGAGCCCCGCCGCGTCGACCGCAACCGCCGCGCAGGCCTCGGAAAGACCGGGAAAGCACGGCGCCGGGAGCGCCTTCGACCAAACGCGGGACATTTCGGGCCCGCATTCGCCGAAAGCATACACTTTTTCGACTCCGGAATCCAGCAAAACTTTCGCGGGAAGCGAAAAAGGTTCCTTGAGGCGCCCGCCGGCCACGAGAAGGATCGGCGCGCGCGCCATCCGGAGGCTCGCGACGAGCGCCGCAAGGCTCGTCGCCTTGCTGTTGTCGACCCACGCGACGTCGCCGCGCCGGGCCGCGGTCTGCATCCGGTGCGGAAGAGGTTCGAACGAGGAAAGCGCGGCGCGGATCGCGTCCGGGGCGAGTCCGAACCGCCGAAGCGCGGCGGCGCCGGCCGCCGCCGCGGGGCGCAACACGTCGTTGTCGAAGTACGACCCGGCCGGAACGTCGACGCGAAAATCGGCGTCCCGACCGGCGCCGAAAGTCGAAAAGGAGCGTCCGGGATACCGCGCCCGAAACGCCTCCGCGAGTCCCGCAAGGTCTTCCGACGGCGCGGGAAGAAGCGCAAGGGAGCCCGGCGCCTGATGCGCGAAAAGCGACAGTTTCGCGTCGCGATACGCGGCCATGGAACCATGGCGGTCGAGATGGTCTCCGGAAAGGTTGAGAAGAATCGCCACCTCCGGCGCGAGCGCCTCGTCCGCGGTTTCCAGCTGGAAGCTGCTGCACTCGACGACCGCGTCCTGCGGCGCCGGATCGGCGTCGGCGGCTTCGCAGACCGGAAGTCCGTAGTTGCCGCACGGAACGGCGCGGCGGCCCGAGGCGCGCAAGGCGTCGGCGAGGAACTTGACGAGCGAGCTCTTGCCCTTGCTTCCGGTCACGGCGACGACGCGCGCGCCGCCTGGCAGCAGCTCGCAGCCGAGCGAAAGTTCGCCGCGCACCCGCAATCCGAGCGCGCGTGCGGCGAGCATCGCGGGATCGCGCGGCGGAATGCCCGGGCTCGCGATCACGGTGCCGCCCGGATGAGACGCCGCCCAGGCGCGCACCGCATCCTCGGTCGCGCGCCCGACGGTCTCGACGGATCCGCCGCGGCGGCGGAGCGCCGCGGCGGCGGCCGTTCCGCTGCGGCCCGTGCCGAGAACGAGAAACGGACCGCCCTTCACCGCGATGACACCGCCCATGACGGATCGACGTCGAGATCAAACGACTCCGGGGACCGGACGCCCCGGCCCGTCCCGGCGAGTCCCGCGATCATCGCCGCGTTGTCTCCGCAATGCTTTGGAAGCGCCAGCAGCAGACGAACGCCGCGCGTTTCGCACATCGCCGCAAGACGCGCCCGAAGGCTCGAATTGAGCGAAACGCCGCCTCCGACGGCGAGAAAGCGGGCCCCGGTGCGTTCCAGCGCGAGCCCGCAGCGGCGGACGAGCGCGCCCACGACCGCGGCCTGGTAGTCGCAGGCAAGCCGCGCGACCTCCGCCTCCGAGCGCGGCGGCGATGACGTCACGCGGTGGAGCAGCGCCGTCTTGAGCCCGCTGAAGCTCGTGCACAATTCCGGATCGAGCCCCGCGGGCGCGGCCCCGCCGTGAAGACGGCCTTCCGGGAAAACGCCCTCCTGCGGCACGAGCCCCCGGGCCACGCGGTCGATGACCGGACCGCCGGGATAGCCGAGGCCGAGCAGTTTCGCGGCCTTGTCAAGCGCCTCGCCGGCGGCGTCGTCCACCGTCCGGCCAAGCGGTTCGAGCCCGCCGCCGGCCCGAACGAAAAACAGGCTGGTGTGGCCGCCGGACACCGCGAGGCCGACCATCGGCCGGCAGGCTTCCGGCGGCGGCGCGGCCGGATCGAGAAAAACCGAATGCAGGTGCGCCTCGATGTGGTTCACCGCGACGAGCGGAAGCCCCGTCCGCAGCGCGACGCCCTTCGCCATCGACCAGCCGACGAGGAGCGAACTGGCGAGCCCCGGGCCGCGCGTCGCGGCGATGGTGTCGATGCCGGACCAGCCGACGCCGGACTCCTCGACCGCCGCCCTGACGATCCCGGGCAGGCGCTCGGCATGGCAGCGCGAGGCGAGTTCCGGCACGACGCCGCCCCAGCGGCGGTGTTCGGGCTGGGTGTGGACGACGCACGAAAGAACCTCGCGCCCGTCGCGGACGACCGCGGCGGAGGTTTCGTCGCAGGAAGTTTCAATGCCGAGTACGGTCATTTTCAGGTTTCCCGGAAGCCGAGTCCGGCGCGGAGACGGCCCGCAACAGGCCCAATGCGGCTTCAAGAGGTGCGTCCGGGACCGCGAGAAGCCGTGCGCGGTCGGCGGACGAAAAAACAAGTTCGGGGTTCGAGCGCGCCATGCGGAGCGCAAGGGAATCGAAAAACGCCGCATCGGTCTGGCGGACCGGCACGTCCGGCTCGAAACCGCGCCCGTGGAACGCGTCGCCGCCAGGCGTCTCGCACGACGCGACCGTGAGCCGGAACGCCGATCCGGGGCGACCCGGCGCGCCGAAAACGTCCTGCACGACCCCTTTGCCGAACGTTCGCGACCCGACGAGGACCGCGCGCCCGGCCTCCCGAAGCGCGCCGCAGAAAATCTCGGCCGCGCTCGCCGTGCATCCGTCCGCGAGGATCGCGAGCGGAAGACGCGGGTACGGAGGCTCGGCCCGGGTGCGGTACTCGCAGTCGTCGTCGCGCCGGACACGCCCCGTCGTCCGGAGCACGGTCGCGCCGCGCGGCAGAAAAAGCGCCGCCGCGGCCACCGCCTCCTCGACGACACCGCCGGGATTGTCGCGCAGATCGAGGACGATCCCGTCGAGAGCCGCCGCGCCAAGCGCGGAAAGCGTGTCGCGCAGCTCCGCCGCCGTGGCGTCTCCGAACTCCTCGATCGCGGCGTAGCCGATGCCGGGAGCGACGAGACAGGCGCCGGAAACCGTCGGCGAATCGTAGCCCGCAAGGCGCACGGAAAGCGTTTCCTCCGAGCCGTTGACGCGACGTACGCGGAGCGCGACGACGCTCCCCGGAGCGCCGTCCAGCAGGTCGATCGCCGCGTCGGGTCCGACCTCGCGAACCTCGTTCGCCCCCACGGCGAGGATTTCGTCGCCGATCTTCGCGCCCGCCGCGGCCGCCGGAGCACCCGGGACCGGGTTCACCACGAAAAGGGAATCCCCCTCCGCGCGAAGCCGCAGCCCGGCGCCGACGCGCCGCCCCTCCTGCGCCTCGGCTTCCGCCGCCTCCTCCTCGGGTGCGAGCCAGTCGCTCCAGTCGTCGACCGACTGCGCCATGCCGCGCATGGCCCCCTCGGAGAGCTGCCGCCACGACGGGCCGGGCCAAGCCCGCGCGTGCAGAAACGCCATCGCGCGAGCGACGGACAGGAGCCCCGAAGCGAACGACGAACCGTCGCCCCCTCCGGCCTCACCGGCCGCGGCCGCCGAAGCGCAAACCGCGACGCAAACGCAACACGCCGCCTTCGCGACCCGATTCATCACCGCGATTTTCCCGTTTGCCCGTCAAAACGCCTTGACATTCTAGCCCGAATCGGAGCAAAAGTAAACACGCGCTTCAACGTCCGCGAAAACCCGGTTGACACGGAACGGAGGCCGGTATAGACTATGCCCCCGTTTTGCGGCACGTGCGGCCGCTCCTCCTGCGCGGGTGTAGTTCAACGGCAGAATGGAAGCTTCCCAAGCTTCACACGAGGGTTCGACTCCCTTCACCCGCTCCACTTTCGCCCCGCGTCACAATCGTCGGCGTGGCGCCCGTCCCGGCCATCGGGAGTGTTCCATCTAGGAGTGATGTCTCTCATGCAATGCGATTCCATGGCCTTCGGGGTCGTCGCGCTTGCCATCGTTGGCTCCAGCTGGTGTCTCACGGGCGCGATTCTCGGACGCGCGCCGAAAGACGGGCTCGACACGGGAATGGTGCAACTCGGCTCGTCCGTCGTGTCCATCGTCGCCGGGCTTCTTCTCGGCGCGCTTCTCCTGCCGCCGTCTCCCGTCGGGGGAAGGGTCCTGGCGGCGACGCTCGGCACCTACGCCCTCGCCGGATCCCTGAACTTCGCCGCGCTCCAGGCCATGGCGGTCGGAATGCAGCGCGGGCCGAACGGCCGCGTCTGGGGAATCATGCAGTCGGCCCAGCTTTTCTCCTTCCTCGGCGGCGTCGTGTTTTTCGGAGATCCGCTCACGCCACCGCGCATGCTCGGCATGGCGTTTCTCGTTGCCGCCATCGCGCTCTTCGCCATCGCGAAGGATGACGTTCCCGCGACCGGGAAATCCGCGGCGTCGCGTTCGGGCGCAGGCTGGCGGTTCTGGGCCTTTCTTTCCCTTGCCATTTGCGCCGTCCAGCAGAATCTCGCGGCCGCGCCTTCCCACTTTGAGCAGGCGCGGGCCGTTTCCCCGTTGTTCCGCGCCATCGCCACCTCCACGGGAACGCTTGGTCCCGCCGTCGCGATGCTTCTGGCGGGCGCGGCGCGCGACAGAGCCGTTTTCCGCCGGAAAGTCTGCTCGCTCGCTCGCGGACGCCTCTGGCTCTATGCGCTTGGGATGCAGTTCTTCGGACTCCTTTTCGCCTACACGCTCTTCTATCCGGGCATGGACGCCCTTGGCCGTGCGGGCGCCGGCGCGCTCTCCTGGCCGATCCTCGTCGGAAGCTGCGTCCTCGCCTTCACCGCCTACTCGACGTTCGTTCTCAAGGAAAAGGCCACGAAACTGGTTGCGCTTGCCGTGCTTTCGTGTCTCGCCGGACTTTTTCTCATTTGCCGCTGACAAAAAGGTTCCGGCGGCGAAGCCTACTGCACCTTGAGGACGACTTTGCCGACGTTTTCGCCGCGCTCCAGGATGGCGTGCGCCTCGGCGGCTTGCCCGATGGGCAGGACGGCGTGGATCGTGGGGACGATTTCCCGCGATTCGAGCTTGGGCCAGACGTCGCGCACGAGGCGCGAAAGGAGCGCGGCCTTTTCCGCGGGGCTTCGCTTGCGCAGCATGCTGCCCTTGAGGTTGATGCCTCGCGTGAGGATGGCGCGAAGCGGGATGGTCGAAGTCGTTCCGGCCAGCGTCGAGATGAGGACCCAGCGGCAGCCCTCGTTCACGAACGGCAGCGCCCGGCCCAGCGTCTCGCCGCCCAGGCAGTCGATGGCGACGTCGACGGGATGCCCCGCCTCGGCCTCGCGCTTCAGGACCTCGGCGACGTCCTCGGCCGAGGTGTCGATGACGACGTCGGCGGGCAGGTGCGCGATTTTGCGGCGGATTTCGTCGGAGAGCACCGACGTGATGACGTAGGCGCCGAAGGCGTGGGCCATCGGGATGCCGACGGAGGCAAGGCCGCTCGCGCCGGCGGGGAAGAAGAGCGTCTCGCCCGGCTTGAACCCGCCCTCGTCGAAGAGGTTGAGGTAGCAGGTGGCGTAGGCTTCGGGAAGCGACGCGGCCTCCTCGAAGGAGAGTCCGCGCGGAATGGGCATGACCATGCCCTCCGGCACCACCGCGTATTCGGCGTAGCCGCCACCGCCCAGGAGCGCGCAGACATTGTCGCCGGGCTTCCAGCGCGTGACGCCCTCGCCGACCTCATGGACGACGCCGGCGACTTCCAGTCCCATCCACTCGGGCCAGCCGGGCGGCGGCGGGTACTTGCCCGCGCGCTGGAGCAGATCGGCGCGGTTCAGCGCCGCCGCGCGAACTTCGACCACAACTTCGCCGGGCTTGGCGACCGGCTTTTCGACGTCGGACCAGACGAAATCCCTCGCCTCGCCCCGGACCAGCATGGCCTTCATGGTCGTCATTTGTCGCTTCCCTTCATTCCGAGTCCGCGCCCGCCGTCGACGGCCCAGGTCTGGCCCGTGACGAAGCGGGCTGCGTCGGAGCAAAGAAACAGGACCGTCTCGGCGATGTCCGTCGCCTCGCACTTCACGCCGAGGAAGTTGGTCTTGAGCGCGTAGTCGCTGTCATCGGCGACGGTGCCGGGCCGCACCACGACGCCGGGGGCGACGGAGTTGACCGTGACGCCGAACGCGCCCATCTCCTTGGCGAGCGCCCTCGTCATCGCGATGATGCCGCCCTTCGAGGCGGCGTAGTCGACGCTGCCGCGCAGGCCGTTGAAGGCCACGATCGAAGAGATGTTGACGATGCGCCCGCCGCGCCCCTGGTCGCGCATGACGCGCGCGGCCGCCCGGCTCGCCCAGAGGGCGCCGAGGAGGTTGACGCCGAGGACGCGCAGGATCACCTCGTCGTTCTGGTCGGCGAGGGGCTTGATGTCCTGGCGCGCGCTGCCGCCGGCCACGTGCACCATGATGTCGAGCCCGCCGAAGGCCGCGGCGGTTTTCGCGATGGCGGCATCGACGCAGGCGGAGTCCGTGACGTCGGCCGGCACGGCGAGGGCCGTTCCGCCGGCCTCCGCGATCTCGCGGACGGTCCTGGCGCAGGCCTCCTCCGTGATGTCGCAGACGGCGACTTTCGCGCCCTCCGCGGCGAGCATTCTGGCGGTCGTGCCGCCGATGTAGCCGCCTGCACCCGTGATGAAGGCGGATTTGTTCTCGAATCGTTTCATGTTCGGTCTCCCAAGGTCAAAAATCGGTTCCGCAGGCGCGGAGCAGCGTCCGTTCGACGGCGAGTTCGTGGTCGTAGCCGAAGGGGTTCGCGGTTTCTCCGCGCACGACGCGGGCGAAGTCGGCCAGTTGCGCGTCGTAGCGCCCGCCGAAGTCCGGCACGTCGATCCATTCGCGCGAGTCCGGGGAGCCGGCCCCTCCGGATGATTCCTTCCAGGCGACGGACATCTTCGTCGGGTTCTCCATCGGCTTGATTTCAACCGTGCCCTTCGTGCCGCAGACGACGAGCTGGCGGCGGTGGTAGCCGTTGGCCTCCAGCGAGGTCGTGCGCACCGTGCAGGTGGCGCGCGGGTATTGCAGGACGGCGAGACCGTTGTCGATGCATCGGGCCTCCTCCGGGAAGCTGTTCATGTTCAGCGGAACGACCTTGTCCGGCTCGCCCATCATCCATACGACGAGGTCGATCAGGTGCGAGCCGAATATGTACATGTCGCCGCCCTTGAAGTTGGCGAGCCAGAGGCGGTAGTCGGCCGAGTGCGTCGTGCTCATCTGGCAGTCGATTTCGAAGATGTCGCCGAGTTCGCCGGAGCGCGCCATGTCGAGGCACCGTCGGATGGCGGGGTTGTAGCGGTACATGTAGGCCATCTGGAAGGCCTTGCCCGCCCGGCGCTGCGTCTCGACGAGTTCGCGGAATCCGGCGTAGTTCTCGCCGCCGGGCTTGTCCATGTGGACGTGGAGGCCGAGCCGGGCGCAGCGGAGGGCGGTCGCAAGGCCGTCGGGCACGTCCTTTTCGACGCAGACCGCCTCCAGTCCCGGCGTGGCGAGAAGCTCGGCTTCGCTTGAGAAGGGCAGCCCCTCGTAGCACGGCAGGGCGCGGCGCCTGGAAAGCCACGCCGGATCGTCCTCGGCGACGCCGACGACCTCGAAAAACTGCGGAAATTTCCGCAGCGTGGCCATCGTGGCGTCCGCGTGGTTGTGGCCGATGCCGATCTGGGCGATTTTGACGGGCTTCATGGGTTGCGGTTCAGGGAAGATTGCCGCCGGCGGCAGGGCGGGGCGAGCGGGCGATTTCGTAGAAAATGCGGCCGGCGCCGTCGGGGGCGCGGGTGGAGACGCGGAAGCGGATCCGCGAGTGGGGCGCTTCGCGCTCCCCCTCGCGGCAGGACGGGTCCTGCGGCAGGGCGGGCGCAATCTCGCACGGGACTTCGGCCACGCGGCGGCCTGCGGCGTCGAGGGCGAAGACGGCGAAGTCCCGCGTCTCGCCGGACACGGCGAGGGTCACCTCAGCCGAAGAGGCTTCGACGAGCGTGCCGGCGCCCCACTTGATGAGCACCTGCCGCGTTTCGTCGGCGTAGCGCGCCCCCCTGCCCTGGATGTCGGCGAGGTGGACGAGCAGGATGCGCGAGGATTCGGCGAGCGGGGCGCCGTCGAGGGAGGAGGCCCAGATGGCGGCGGGCACGGGCGCGGATTCCCCTTCGGGCAGGAGTTCGAACGAGAGCGCGCCGGCGTCGATGCGGCCGGATTCTGCGAAGCCGCCGCAGGTGCGCTCCGTCGCGATGGACATAGCCCCGCGTTCGGGATCGAGGGCTAGCGCGTCCCGTTCCGCGCCGTCGCCGCGCAGGAAGAGGCACACGGCGGCGCGGTCGCTCGCGGAGACGAGCGGGTCGGTCACGGCATCGAAGTAGCCCATGTTGCCCTTGCCCTCGACGAGGTTGGCGCTCTGGTGCGAGTAGGCGAAGCGCCAGAGGCCGTCGAAGCCGCGGGAGGCGGCGAGCGTCCCGGCGAGAATGCCGCCGACGCCTCGGTAGCGGCCGGGACCGCTGAAGTTCCATTCGGAGCTCACGCACGGCATCGGCGAGGCGTTGGCGTCGAGGCGGTGCAGCATGGCGGGGCTCCCGGCGCGCACGGGGTTCAGGTTGAGGTTGCGCGAAGGCAGTTTCCACGATTGGCGGACGAACTGCGGATGGTCGACGTAGAAGTGGCAGTCGTAGTAATCGTAGAGCGCGGTGCTGCCCTTGCCGTGGCGGCCGCCGTTGTTGTCGTCCGTGAGGAGGGCGCGGCAGCCGAGCGCGCGGACGAAGGAGGAGCAGCGCTCCCAAGCGCGGCGGGAAAGCCAGTCGGAGAAATCGTCGAAGCGCGGCTCGCCGGGAGACGGGATCCGCGAGCGGGGCGCTTCGCGCTCCCCCTCGCGGCGAGACGGCTCCTCGCCGGATTCCGTTTCCCCGCAGAACTCCCGCCATGCGGCAAGGACATGCGGATCGTCCCGCTTGTCCGCGAAACTCATTTTCAGCGCGCCTTCGTTGATCAGCGAAAGCAGCGGCATGCCGGGTTCGTCCTTGGCGGCGCGCCCGGTGTAGGGGTTCACGTGTTCGAGGAAGGCGGCGGCCCAGCGGCACCAGTCGGCGAAGGCGCCGTCGTGGCAGGCGATTAGCGTCTTGTAGAGCTGGACGGGGACGTCGCCGTCGCGGTCCTCCCCGATGTCGCGCCACGGCACGGGCCGCGACACGTAGAGGTCGGTTGTCACGTAGATGCCGGCCTCGTAGCATTTGGCGAGGAGGTAGTCGAGGAGGTCGATATCGTCCGAAGGCGTCGCCGCCGCCCCCGTAGGAGCGAAAACCGGCGGTTCTTCGCCGTTGTCGCGGCCGGAGGCCGCTTCATCAAAGCCTTCGCGGCTCGCCTCGCGGGCCGCGAAGGCTTTCTTCCATATTCCGTCGTGGTGGTGGATGCGGACGGAGTTGTAGCCGCAGCGGACGAATCGCTCGACGAGCGTGTCGGCCAGCGCGTGGTCGGGGTAGTTGGCCGTGAAGCAGAGATTGGCGCCGTAGAAGCGCTGCGGGACGCCGGGCAGCCCCTCGAACTCGAAGCGGTTGCCGACGGCGCGGAGCCACCCGTATTTGCCGGCGGGGGCGTCCTGGAGGCGCATTCCCGAGAAATCGAGCGCGGAGCCGGGCTCGACGTCCTTGTGCCATTCGAGCGGCGCCCAGCGGTCGCCCGGCAGGATTTCGACGGGCTTGCCGGCGGAAAGCCGGAGCGGCGCGCCGGAGGGGTCGGACAGCACGAAGCGCCACTCGGCCACTTCGCCGGCGGCGAAGGACTGGAGCCGTCGCTCGTCGCCGAACCGGACGGTCCAGGCGCCGCCCCACTGCCGCGAGTCCTGCGCGTACCAACTGCGCTCCTCCGGGAAGGAGAAGCGCAGCGAGCGGCCCCCGCCGCAGGGGAGGTCGTATTCCCTGGCACGGCCGAGGCCGAGCCCGGCCAGGGGCGGGGCGGGGCAGCTCGCGTCGAGCGCGAGACACTGCATCGTGATCGCGTCCTGCGCCACGGCGCGCACGACGCCGAGGACCGTCCCGTCGTCCTGCGGCGTCCAGGAAACGCGGCCGCGGAAGGCCGCGCCGCCGTCCCTGCGCACGACGACGAAGGGCTTGCCGGCGTCGGCGCCGACGATGTTCGCGGCGTCCTCCTCGGCGGCATCGAGGTCAGGCCTCACGGCGGCGGTCGCCCAGCCGGGGAAAAAGGCGCACACCCCGATGCCGCCGCCGGGGAAGGTCAGGAAGCCGTCGGAATCCACGGTCAATTCGAACGGTTCCCGGGGCGGTCCGGGAGGGGTGGCGTCGGCCTCGACGGCGAACAGCCCCGCAAAGGCGAGAAACCGCATGGCGGCGCGCACGTCGGACCGGGAACGGAGGATGGACGATTTCATGGGATGCGAGTTTACCATCGGGCCCGAACCCGTTCAATCGGACAATTCGGACGAATCCTTCTTGCACTTTTAGGCCGTCATGGCGCAAACTTGACAGTCCGTTCCGGTCTCCGTACAATCGTTGTCCATGCTTCGGTTCCTGCAAAACCCCGCTCGGCGGCTCGTGGTCGCCATCATCCCGACGGACCATTTCGCCGGGCGTGGCGAACTGCGCGGCGTTTCCGCCGTGGCGGCGAGCCGGGGGTGGTCGCTGGAAACGATCGACACGGCGCTGTTCGGGCGCGATCTGGCGCCGTTCCTGCCGGTTCTGGAAAAGGCGGACGGCGTCATCGTGCGGCTGAATGCCGGACTTCTCGAAAAAACGCCGCTGTCCGGGCTTGGCGTCCCCATCGTCGGACTGGAAATCCGGCCGGATCAGGCCGGGCCGTGGGCCGTCGTGAACCTCGACGCGGACCGCCTCTGCGCGGCGGCCGCCGAGGAGCTGCTTGCGACCGGGCGCCGCGCCTTCGCGTTCGTGCCGATGCCCCGCCGGTATCCGTGGACGGCGGAGCGCGGCCGGCTCTTCCTCCGGAACGTTCGCGCGGCCGGGCGCGAAGCCTTCCTCTACGAACCGCGCACCGTGTGGAACTGGTCGGAAGAGCGGGAAGGACTCGCGAAGTGGCTGGCGGGACTTCCGCGGCCGCTCGGCGTCTTCGCCGGAAACGACATGCTGGCCAAATTCGCCCTTGGCGCCTGTCGCGGCGCAGGCCTCGCCGTGCCGCGCGACGTCGCGATCCTGGGGGCGGACGACGACGAAATGCTGTGTCTCGCCTCCGACCCGCCGCTCTCGAGCGTGCAGATCGACTTCGAAGGCGCGGGCCGGATCGCGGCGGAGACCCTCCAGTCCCTGTTCGGGCGCAAGCGGCCCGCGCGGACGCTGGATCTCCGGTACGGCATACGGGGCGTGGCGCGGCGGGCGAGCACCCGCGCGGGAGAGCCGGACGTCGATCCGAGACTCTCCATGGGATTGGATTTCATCGCGCTGCACGCCTGCGACCCGCTTGTCGGCGTCGCGGATGTCGCGGTGGCGATGGGGGCCAGCCGCCGCCAGGCCGACCGCATCTTCGCGGCAACGGGCAGGAGCATCCGCACCCGGCTGGAGGAAACCCGATTGCAGCGTGCGGGAAGCCTGCTTCGAACGACGTCGATGCGGCAGCGCGACATCGCCGCCGAATGCGGATTCGCCTCCGACTCGTATTTCTCGCGTCTCTTCCGCAAACGCTTCGGCACCGCCCCCGGCGCGTGGCGCAACAGCCGGTGACCTGAGACGCGAAAGGAACGGACGATGTCTTGCCAGAGGACGCACCCAGCTGAAAAATGCGACGCTTGACACATACCCCCGTCTGGGATAGCATGGCTCCCATGCAACACGTTCAACTGAATCCGGCCGGAGCGGGGCGCACCCAGGAGCGCGCCCCTGAGGTCAAGGCGGCGCTCGCGAACCGGCTTTCGAGACTGGCCGGCCAGATCCTTGGCGTCAGGGGCATGGTGGAGCGTGACGCGCACTGCTCCGACATCGTCGTGCAGTGCCAGGCGGTCGCATCCGCCATCTCGTCCCTGGAGCGCGAACTTGTCGCGGACTACGCGCGCGGGGAGTTCGCCCGCAAGGTCCAGACGGGCGACCCGAAGGCCGTGCAGGAATTCATGTGGACCTTGCGGCGACTCCTCAACTAGCCGGCCTCGCGCGGGCGCCTGCGCCCTCTCATCTGTCTCCATCCACCCGGAAAACGAAACCATGCCCTTCCCTCTTCCCCTTTGCATCTTCCTCGCGGCCGTCGAAAGCAATCCCGCCCCGGCCGGGCGCAGTTCCGCCGCCGGAGTCGCCATCATCCTGATCTGCCTCGCCGCCGCCGTCGCCGTCGCCGCGCGCGCGGCATGGAAGCACATGAAGGGAGAGGGCGGGTGCTGCGGAGGGACCTCGGCGCCCCCGCCGCCGGACGAAAAGAAGATCGGCCCCGCGGTCGCCACGCGCACGATGGAACTCGCCGGTCTGCACTGCATGAACTGCGTCGGCCGGGTAAAGCGCGCGCTCGACGCGATCGACGGCGTTTCGGCCGACGTTTCGCTGGATCCCCAGCGCGCGGTCGTAAAGACGGACCGCCCGGTCTCCGACAACACGTTGCGCCAGGCGGTCGAAGACCAGGGGTTTGAAGTCCGCGGCATTTCCTGAACCCGCGCCACACGAGACATTTCAAACGGAAAATCATGAACATGAAAATCGGAAACTCGCTCTTCGCCGCCCTCGCCGCAGCCGCCCTCGCCGCCGGATGCGCGCCGCTCGGCAGTTACAAACTCGGCTCCACGCTCGCCGAAGCCGACCGCGACGTCTACCTCGCGCCCGTCCTCAACGAATCCGACCAGGCGCAGGCCGCGCGAGAACTGCAGCGCGCCCTCGCGCGCGAAATCCGGCGCGAAGGCACGCTCCGCATCGTTCCGCTTGAAGAGGCCTCGACCCGGCTCGACGTCGTGGTGACGGGCTATGAGCAGGATTCCATCGCCTACTCCTCCACCGACACCGACCGCCCGACGCAGTACCGCATGGCGCTCTCGGCGCGCGTCTCCTTCCGCCGTCTCCCGCGCCCCGGCGCCGGCACCACGAACGAAGTGCCGATCTACGTGACGCCGCGCCTCGTCGGAACCGAAAACTTCTCCGGCGGCTCGGATTCCGTTGCCGCGAAGCTCGCCTGCCTGCCGCAGGCCGCCAAGGCGCTCTCCGAGTCGATCGTCGAAAACTGCGCCAACGCATGGTAGCGCCCTCGCCTTCCGCACCCCCCGCGCCGAAGCGCGGGGAAAAAGGAAAAAGCCCGGCGGAAGCCGGGCTTTTTTCGGAGAACCGCTTTTCCGCCGTTCGGTCCCTACGCCTTCTTGGCCACAAGGGCCCGGGCGCGCGACTTGCGGCGATCCGCCGCGTTCTTCGTGATCGCGCCCTTCTTCGCCGCTTTGTCGATTTCCGAGGAAAAGACGCGGAAGGCCTCTTCCGAAACGGCGGCGTCCCCGCCCGCGACGGCGGCGAGGAAGGTCTTGCGGGCCGTGTGCAGACGGCTCTTGTTGGAATTGTTGACGAGGCGGCGGGCCTTCGAAAGGGCGTCGCGCTTGGCTGCGCTTTTGATGTTGGGCATGGAGTGCTCCTGATGGCGGAACGTGCGGTTCAGGGGGCATAAGAATAATGGAAACCCGTCCAAAGGTCAACAGGAAAATGCGGGCCCCCTTCGAAGGGCCGGAAACGGCGCCCGCGCGGCCGCCGGCGAAGGCCCC
>CAMNCG010000020.1 GCA_946534105.1 uncultured Verrucomicrobiota bacterium | reverse complement strand
CGCCTTCGGACAAACCATGGCCGAATGCCGCGCAGACCGCGCAACCCGCGCCACCTGACGCGCCGAGTCCCCCTCCCGTCTCATGTCTAACGTCTCCCGTCTCCCTCGCGTCTCTCGTCTCCCGTCTCCAACTTGAAACCCAACTCCAACCACAGGAAACACGCATGAAAATACAAACCCTACGCACCTTTCGCGCCCTGGTCGCGCTCGCGGCGCCGGCGGCCTGCATCGCCGCCGCGTCCGCCGCGACAGTGACACTCGCGCCGCCCGACGGCACCACGACCAACGTGCTGCAAATCTACAGCGGCGACACCGCCGTGGAGATCGCCGGCCCCGGCACGGTTTCGCTCAGCGCCGCCAACTCCCACACCGGCGGCACGACGCTCTCGGGCGGCACGCTCGCGCTTTCCGGCGACGTCCCGGCCTCCGGCCGCTCCCAGGTCGGCACCGGCGCCCTGGCGATCACGGGCGGCACACTGCGCGGCTCCGGCACCGTCGCGCGCGGCATCGCGGCCACTGCCGCCACCACCCTCGCCGGCGATCCGGCGCTGGCGCTCGCCGGAAACAACGATTTCCAGGCAGGCGCCGCATTCGCCGAAGGCACCGTCGAAATCTCCGGTGGCGAGACGGCGTTCGGCGGCCGCATCGATCTCGGGAACCAGGCAGGCGAAACCGCGACGCTCCGCGTCTCCGGCGGCGCCGTCACGAGCGCAGGCAACCTGCAGCGCGGCTACGTCGCCACCGCGAATTCGACCTTGATCATGACCGGAGGCACGTTCGACGTCGGCGGCAAGAATTCCGTCGTGGGCTTCAACGGCGGCCCCGTCGTCGCGACGACCGACATTTCCGGCGGCGCCTCGCTTCGCAACCTCGGCAATTTCTACATCCATTCAAAGGGCGGTTCGTCGTCCGCCAACGCAATCCATGTCCATGACGGCGGCACACTGGGCTTCGCCGCGCTGTACGACAGCGCATCCGCCACGACGACCCTTTCCGTCGACGGCGGCACGCTCGTGAACGACGCATCGGGCACATCGGCCTTCAACTGGATTAAGGAAACAGTGTCGTCGTTTTCCGTCGGCGATGGCGGCGTGACATTTTCCGGAACGCCTGAATCGACGGTCGTCGCGCAAATCCGCAAAGCGATGCAAGCGGCGTCTGGCTCTTCTGGCGCCGCCGCCGGTGTGACTTTCGACGGCGGAGCGTGGGGCTACTATGTCGCCGGCAATGCATACAACGGCCCGACGACTCTCAAGAACCAGTCCATGCTCTTCCTTTATGCCGATGGGACCATTCCTTCCGGTTCCGTCGTCACCATCAAGGCCGGAAGCATTCTTTCCAATGGCGGAGCGGCGAAGACGGTTTCGTCGCTTGTTCTTGAAGACGATGCGATTCTCGGCTTTGGGTCGAGCGCCAATGCCTTGACCGTTTCAGGATCCATCGAACTTCCTTCCCGTGCGAAGATTGCCCTCTACAATTCCGACAATCCCTCGACGACAGCCAAGAATGACAATGGCACATACGCCGTCCTGAAGGTTCCCGCGTCCTACGCCGCCGCACTCCGCGCCGTCTCTTGGTCGTGCGCGACGGCGACGAGCGGCAAGTCCTACACGTTCTCCGTGGCGACGAGCGGTGGCACGGCGACGCTCTCAATGACGATTGCCACCGCCCCGTCCGGCACGTTCGCCGTTTCCGACGACACGGCGCTTGGCGGGACGCTCAGCGTCAGCGGCAACATCACCATCGGCAGCGGCGCGACGCTTGCCGCCGCTCCCATCTACGGCACGGCGACGGGCGGCTCGATCACCATCAACAACGGCGGAACGCTTGACGCCTCCGGCGGCACGATCCGTCCGGTGAACGAAAGCGGCAACTCGTTTCACCTCTACCTCAACGAAGGCGGGGCGCTTGTGGCGCGCAGTATAGAAGGCACTTCGTCTCTTGCGACGACTACGCCAATGTTTCATTTCAATGGCGGCACAATCTATCCCGTCGGATTGAACACAAGTGACGGCAATCGTTACTGCCTCCGCTATCAGCCTGCGGTCGTCGGCACTCACGGTCTTTTCATAGACATGTCGAAGTGGGTTCGTCCAGATGGGTATGACGGTTGGGTTCGCGCGTCCCTTCAGAGCAATATCAACCACGATCCGGACTGCGCTGGTGTGGATGGAGGCATTACTGTCAAGGCTGCTAGCGACGACAAGGCCGTGGTGTATTTTGGTGGAAGTTTTGCCGGTTCCGGTCTTAATGGGGGTATTCTGGCCGAAAAGGGAGCCATCGTTTCAGCAAACGCCACTGCTTTTGGAGGGCAGACCGTTGCCCTTGCCTCCGGTTCGCGCTTCCGTCCATACGATAATAATACCGTCAATGTCGAGAATTTGACGATTGGCTCTAATGGTGCCACGGAAGCCGTTAGACTTGATCTCCCGACTAAATCAATATCTGCGCCTGGCATTGCCGTGTCTGACACGCTGTCCGTTCTCTCGCCAGTCGAGATAGCGTTCACAAGCGGCTGGAACAAAGAAACTTCGGTGCCTTCCGGCGTCTATACGGCGCTCGTCTATCAGGCGGCTTCGCCTGCGCTCGACACCTCGCTCTTTAGGGCGCAGCCCGGCTTCTCGATTTCCTCCGAGACCGTCGCGATCAATACTGGTGACTATATTGGTTATACTGCGCTCGTTCTTACATTGGCGCAAGATGACCTTGCGCTGGATGATAGTGCGGAGAAAACAATTTCTGCCGATGCCGCCTATGGCAACATCTACGTCGGCGACAGCGGCACCGCGGCCAACAAATCGCTTCTTGTTAACGGCGGCACCATAACTGCCGGAACGCTCCACCTTGCCCATACGCCGGTCGATGGCGCCAACAGCAGCGAAAAGCATGTCGCGACTTATGTACAAAGCGGCGGCGAAGTGTCTGTCAATACGCTGTATTCTATGTATCGTGGCTCCGATTCGCAAGCAGGCCGTGTCAGTGCAGAAATCACGTTAAATGGCGGTTCTCTTGCCGTGTCTGGCGATGCGCAGCTGGGCTTCAACCAAACTCGTTCTGGCTACTCCACGACCGTCACGGTTAACAATGGCGCCGAAATGACTGTTGGTGGCGATATGCAGCTTACTCATTACGGCAAAACGCAATCCGCCCCGCAGGGGATTCTTGTTATGAACGGCGGATCGCTCGCGGTCGGCAAAGACATCGACCTTTCATGCTGCACAAACAGGTCAAAATATCAGGTAGATGGCGGCATCTTCCTTCATGGCGGCACGCTCTCCGCTCGAAACATAAAGCAGACCGTAGATTACACACCGGCGCAGCGCCTGTTCTTCAATGGCGGCACATTTGCGCCGAACGCCGCAGCTGCGGGGCGGACGCTTTCGGGACTCACCACGGCGCATGTCTCTACGAATGGCGCGATTATTGACACATCGGCTCTTCCCTCCGGCGCGGCCTACACGATCGCGCAGGCGCTCTTGACCGACCCGGCGCTCGACGGCGCGCCGGACGGTGGCCTCCGCAAGATCGGCGCCGGCACCCTCGCCCTCTCCGGCGCGAACACATACGCCGGCCGCACGGTCGTCGAAGCTGGCACGCTCGCAGTCGCGAACGCGGACGCGATCTCCGATTCCGTCACCGTCGCAAACGGCGCCGCCATCGAAGCCTCCGGGCTCGATCTCTCGCTCGCCTCCGTGACGGCCAGCGGCACCATCGCGGCGCGTTCTCTCACCGTCTCCGGCGCGATCGAACTGCCGGCCGACGGATCGGTCCTCTCCGTCGACGGCGATCTCGCGCTCGCGCGCGGCGTGGCGATCGACTTCTCGGCCTACGACGAAGTCCCCTCCGGATACGTGCCGGTCGCAGTAGCGAGCGGTGTTATCACCATCCCCGACCTCGTCCGCGCCCGCGGCGCCGGCGATAACACCCGTTGCGAAACGAAAGTCGAGGGCGGAGTTCTCTACGCCAAGCCGACTTCCGCCGGTTTCATGATGATTGTCCGGTAGCACATCGATTCCGCATGAACCTGCGCATTGCGTTCGTTTCCGCTTTTCTCGCGCCAGTTTTCGCCTTTGCCGCTTCTGATCCATCCGTCACCGGCGATCCGGCGCCCGCCCGCCCCGTGCCGGGCGCGGGGATCATGCTTGGGGACTGCCCGGCCTTCTCCCCGGCGGTTCTCGACTACAACTGGAAGCGCCACGGCGCAATCGGCACGGCGGAATCCTTCGCCATCGAATGCGCCGCCGCGCCGCTTGAAAACGTCTCCGACGGCACATTGCGCTTCACCGGCGGCGCGACCTTCCGCGAGACGGCCGACGGCGCCATCGACGCCCTCTGGCGCATTTCGCCGGAAACCGACGGCGACTTCCAGACCGCCTGCGTCATGGCGATGTTCCCGAAGACGAAGTTCATGGGAGGCGTCCGCGCGGGAGACAAGTTCGTCCCGGTCCCGGACGGCGTCCCGCCCTCGCCGCACCTTTTCGCGGGCCGCGTCGAATCGCTCGAATTCCTCGGCGAGGACGGCGCCCCGTGGTTCGCGGCGGAGTTCCCCGAAGGCTGCGACATCCTCGTGCAGGACGACATGCGCTGGGGCAAGCAGCGCATGACCATCCGCTTCGCCTTCGTCCACGACCACGCCGAGGCCGGCCGCGAATACGCGGTCCACGCGGTCTTCCGCATCCCAGGCCGGCGCCTCGCCATAGCCGAGGACAAGCCCGTCAAAACCGTCGCCGGAGAGGAGTGGATTCCCTGTCCCGCCCCCGAGCCTGGCACCGACTGGATCGAACCCGGTTCCGCGCTCGACTTCTCCGCCGTCGTGCCGCGCCACGAGCCGACGGGCGCATTCGGGCGCGTCGTCGCCGTCGGCGACCACTTCGAGCTGGAAAAACGCCCCGGCGAGGAATTCCGCCTCTGCGGCGCGAATCTCTGCGGCCAGGCGAACTTCCCCGACCCGGCGGACGCCGACCGCTTCGCCGCCAACATCGCGCGCCTCGGCTACAACACGCTCCGCATCCACCACCACGACGTCCACTTCGTTTCGCCCGAAACGCGCAAGCCCGTCGGCGACGGACGCGGCCTCGACGCCGATCCCGACTCCTGGCGGCGCTTCGACGCCCTCGTGGCGGCCTGCGTCCGCCACGGCATCTACCTCTCCACCGACCTCTTCGTGGCGCGCTCGAAGGCGATCTCATGGCGCGCGATCGGCATCGACCGCGACGGCCCGATCCCATTCCGCACCTTCAAGCTCCTCGCCGCATTCCACGAACCGGCCTTCGAGAACCTCGCCGAATGGACGCGCATCTTCCTCGGCCACGTGAACCCGCTTACCGGCCGCCGCCTCGCCGACGAACCGGCCCTCGCCACGCTCGCCCTCGTCAACGAAGGCAACCTCGGCAACGACAACGTGAACGCCCTCCGCCTCGTCCCCGGCGTCGAGGAGGCCTGGAACGCTTGGCTTGCCCGCCGCGGCGCGGCTTTGCCTGAGGCCGCTGGCGTTTTGCAGGCGGCCGCGTCTGCGGCCGCCCCGGGGGGCGCGGGGGGCATGGCCCCCCGTCCCTTGCCCCGCGATGTCTACGGCGGCCCCGGCGACCCCGACATCGCGCTCTTCGCGCTCTTCCTCGCCGAGCGGGAGGAGGCGCTCTACGACCGCCTCCGCGCCATCGTCCGCGACGAGCTTGGCTGCCGCGCGCCGCTATCCAATCTCTCCTCGTGGTATTTCCCGGTGCAGTACCTGCTGCCCATGTCGCGCTTCGACTACACCGACAACCACTTCTACCTCGACCACCCGCAGTTTTTGGGGAAAGCGTGGAGGTTCCCATCGGCGATCATCGGCGAAAACCCCTTCCGGAGTGGCAGTTGCATCCCAGCGGCGGCGTGGCGCCGCGTCATGGGCAAGCCCTTCTGCATCACCGAATGGAACTGGGCGGCGCCGACGCCCTGCCGCGCCGCAAGCGGACTCTCCGTCGGCGCGCTCGCGGCGCTCCAGGGCTGGAGCGGACTGTGGCGCTTCGCCTGGAGCCACGACCGCGCAGCCATCGCCGCCCCCGGCTCGCTGCCCATGAAGTATTTCGACCTCCACTCCGATCCGGCGACGCTCGCGAGCGAACGTGCGACGATCCTGCTCTACCTGCGCGGCGACATGGCGCCGCTGCCGCAGGAACGCGCCGCCCCCGCGGTCTGGGACGCCGCCGCGCTCCGCTCCGGCGAGACGCCGGCGCTGCGCCTCGGCGCACCGATCGCGGGAGTGTCGCCGTGGGAAACGCGCATCGGGGTGGCGCTTTCCGACGAAAACGGCGGTCTGGAGACCGCCTCCCCTCTGGCATCGGCCGTCGCCATCGACAAAGAGCGCGGATCCTTCGCCGTCGTCACTTCCCGCACCGCTGGCGGCTTTGCCGAATCGGGCGCGCTGGAATGTGGGCCGCTTACCTTTGACCTCGCCCTTCCGGGCGAGGCACAAAACAGACCCGCCGCCGTCTGGGCCTCTTCCCTCGACGGCGCGCCGCTGGAGGAATCGCGGCGCATTCTCGTCGCGCACGTCACCGACGCGCGCAACACGGGCGCGGTCTTCGACACCGACGCCGCGCGCACCTGGCAGAAGCAGGGCCGCACCCCGGCCCTCGTCCGCCGCGGCCGCGCCGCCATCTCGCTCACCCTCGCCGGCGGCGCGAAGGCCGCCACGAGAGGCGCGGAAGCGGGCACCGGGGGCGCGGGGGCGGAGCCCCCGTCCTTTGCAATCTACCGCCTCTCCCCCGCCGGCACCCGCCTTGCCGCCATCCCGGCCGCCTTCGATCCGGCAGCCGGCACGCTCCGCTTCGCCGCCGACACGGCGTACGATCCCGCCGCCGCGACGCTCTTCTACGAAATCGTCCGCCAAGAAGCGGGTACATTCGCGGCTGAAGAATCCCGGTGACCCTTCTGCCTGGCGCCATGCGCGGCTGCGTTCTGCGCGTCCTCCCACCGGCGGACGTCGCACGGACAAGAAACGGCGGCGCCGCCGGCAGCCCGGGTTTCCGGCGCGTCGGCCCGGCCCGTGGTCAGCGGCGTTCGCGCCAGTTGCGGCGGAATTCGCTGGGCGAGATGCCCTCGACGCGTCGGAACATCCGCGCGAAGTAGCTCGCCTCGGGCACGCCGCAGCGGGCGCCGACGGTTTCGACGGTGTCGTCGGAGAAGCGGAGCAGCCGCTTGGCGCGATTCACGCGCGCCGCGGCGAGCGCGCGGCTCGGAGGCATCCCGAAGCGGGCGCGGAATTCGCGCACGAGCGTGTACTTGTTGACGCCCGCCACGGCCGCGAGGGCGTCCAGCCGCACGTCCGACCCGCAATGCGCCTCGATCCAGTCGCGCACGCGGTCGAGCCGGTCGGCCCGGCGGTCCGGCGCGCCGCCGGAAACGCCGGAGACGTCCTCGACGAGCGCCGTGCAGAGCGCGGAAAGCCGGTCCCCGATCCGGAAATCCCGGACGGGACTGTCGGAGCCGGATGCCTCCCAGACATCCTCCCACAGCCTCCGGTACCGCGCCGGATCCGCCGCGCGCACGGCCGGCGCGCCGGCCCGCCGCCGCCACTCCGCCGCGATCGCCGGGAGCGACGGACCGTCGAAGTGGATCCACCGCAGACGCCACGGGGACGTGCCGGTTTCGTGCGCATACGGTGCGCGGCAGTCCACGAACGCCACGTCCCCGGCGCCGAGGTCCATCCTCGCTCCCGCGCTTTCGACGACGCCCTTCCCGCTCTCCACGAGCAGGAACAGAAACGAGGAAAGTCCCCGCCGCCCCGAGCCATGGGGCCCGGGCGGGGCGAGCTCGCCGATTTCCTGCAGGTGGAGCAGATGCCCGCGCGCAAACGCGTCCGGCGTGTGGAGACGCCGCCTCGGCGCGTCGGAGGTTTCGTTCTGGTTCGGCATGACGCGTACGTAGCCTACCAGAAAACCGTTTGGAACGCAATGTCAAGAAAGTACCGGAAAAAGTCAAATGCGTTTCTTCACTCCACGAAAGTTTCGCGATATCGTTGTTCCCGTTCGCGAGCAAAAAAGTGCGAAACCGGGACCTCCGTCCTCCCCACCCCATTGACTGACATGGAAAAAGAAGCGAAAATCTACGTTGCCGGACATCGCGGCATGGTCGGTTCGGCCATCGTCCGGGCCCTGAAGGCCCGCGGCTACGAAAACCTGGTGTTCCGCACCCACGCGGAGCTCGATCTGCGCGACCAGCGGGCGACCGACGCGTTTTTCGCGGACGAGCGGCCCGACTACGTGTTCCTCGCCGCGTCGAAGGTCGGCGGCATCGCCGCCAACGCCGAAGCCCCCGCGGACTTCCTCTACGACAACGCGATGCTGGAGATGAACGCGATCCACGCGGCCTGGCTCAACGGCTGCAAGAAGCTGCTCTTCCTCGGCTCTTCGTGCATCTACCCGAAGTTCGCCCCGCAGCCGATGCCGGAATCGTGTCTTCTCACGAGCGCGCTCGAACCGACGAACGAGGGGTACGCGCTCGCGAAAATCGCCGGGCTCCGCTACTGCGCGTACCTCCGCCGCCAGCACGGCGCCGATTTCGTGTCCGTGATGCCGACGAACCTCTACGGCCCGGCGGACAACTACCACCCCGAGCACAGCCACGTGCTGCCGGCGCTCATCCGCCGCTTCCACGAGGCGAAGGTCGCGGGCGCGACGTCCGTGACGTGCTGGGGGGACGGCTCGCCGCTGCGCGAATTCCTCTACGTCGACGACCTCGCCGAACTTTGCCTGGTCGTCATGGAAAAGTGGCACGGCGAAGAGCCCGTGAACGCGGGTTCCGGGCGCGAGGTCACGATCCGGGAACTTTCCGAACTCGTCGCGAAGACGGTCGGCTACGAGGGCGAAATCCGCTGGGACGCGACCCGCCCCAACGGCACCCCGCGCAAGCTGCTCGACATCTCCCGCTCGCTCGGTCTCGGCTGGAGGCCGAAAACGGAACTCGAGGACGGCATCCGCCTCGCCTACCGCGACTTCCTCGACAACCCGATCCGCACCGAGCGCTGAACGGCCGTCCGGCATGTGATAGGATGTTCGGCGCCGCACGCACGTGCGCCAGACATCCGAATCCGATCAGGAAAATGAAAACCGCCACCGCAACCAACTCGAAGGGCGTTCCGCGCCCGGAATACCCCCGAATGCAGTTTCGCCGCGAAGCGTCGTGGACGAACCTCAACGGAACGTGGGATTTCGCCATCGACCGCACCGGTTCCGCGCGCGAGCGCGGCATTGTCGGGAAGAAGGAACTCTTCGACCGCAAGATTGTCGTGCCGTTCTGCCCGGAATCGGAGCTTTCCGGCATCGGGGACGTCGATTTCATGGACGACGTCTGGTACCGCCGCGAGGTGACGTTCCCGGCCGCATGGGCCGGCAAGCGCATCCTCCTTCATTTCGACGGTGTCGATTTCCTTTCGGAATGCTGGCTCGACGGCGTCCCCGTCTTCTCCCACAACGGAGGCTCGGCGCCCTTCGTCCTGGACGTCACCCGGTTCGCCCGGCCGGGCGAACGGCAGGTCCTCGTCGTGCACGCCCACGACGACGTGCGCGGGAAGATGCAAGGAGGCGGCAAGCAGAGCCTCGGCTTCTTCTCCAAGGGCTGCCACTACACGCGCGTCACGGGCATCTGGAAGACCGTCTGGGCCGAAGCGGTCCATCCGCAGGGCCTCGCCTCCTGCCGCGTCACCCCGAATTTCGACACCTCGGAAGTCGTGCTCGAGCCCCGCTTTCTCTCCTGCGGCGCGGGCGACCGCTTCCGCGCCGTCGTGCGCGCCGGCCGGAAGGTCGTCGCCGAGCGCGAAACGCCGGTCGCGCAGGGCGCGCCGGTTTGCATCGCGGTGCCGGACGCCCGGGCGTGGTCGCCCTCCGACCCCTTCCTCTACGATCTCGAACTCTCGGTCGTGCGCGGCGGAGAGGAAATCGACCGCGTGGAAAGCTATTTCGCGATGCGCAAGGTCGCGTGCGAGGACGGAAGGATCCTCCTCAACGGCAAGCCGGTCTTCCTGCGGTTCGTCCTCGACCAGGGCTTCTACCCCGACGGCGTCTGGACCGCCCCTTCCGACGCCGCGCTCAAGGCCGACATCGAACGCTCGCTCGCGATGGGCTTCAACGGCGCCCGCCTCCACCAGAAGGTCTTCGACGACCGCTGGCACTACTGGGCCGACCGCCTCGGCTACCTCACGTGGGCGGAGTACCCGAGCTGGGGATTCGACGCCGCCGCGCCGGAGGCGCAGCGCAATTTTCTCGAAGAATGGACGGCCGTCGTGGCCGCCCTGCGCGACCACCCGTCGATCATCGGCTGGACCCCGCTCAACGAGAGCACGGTCAACAACGGATTCGGCGGATGGAAGGACGGCTGGGCGTGGGCCGACCCGGACGATCCGAAACTGGAAGCGTACCGCCGCCTCGTCCGCACCGCCGTCGCCGCGACCCGCGCGATCGACCCCACGCGCCCGGTGAACGATTCGAGCGGCTGGATCCACGTCGAAACCGACCTCTGGACCGTCCACAGCTACCGCGCCACCCCGGGCGAGCAGCGCAAATGGCTGTTCCCGAAGTCCGGCGACCGCACGGTCGCGGCCAACGTTCCCGGCGTGGAGCCCCCGCACGACGGCCAGCCGGTCGTGCTCGACGAATGGGGCGGCTTCAAATACCTCCTCCCGGAAGACCGCAAGGGAGACGCGGGGTGGGGCTACAACGGCCTCAACCTCACGGAGGAGAACGCGTTCCTTTCGCGCATCGGAGACCAGACCGCGCTGTTCGCCGGCCTGAAGAAACTCGCCGGCTGGTGCTACACCCAGCTCACCGACGTGGAACAGGAGCAGAACGGCGTCTACACCTACGACCGCCGCCCCAAGGCCGATCCCGCCAAGCTCGCCGCCGTCTTCGGCGCCAAGCCGAAGTGGAGCGCGTGGTAGCGTTTTGACAAAGCCGGCCGGCACGTTTCCGCGCCGACTGGGCCGTTCCGTCCGCCCGCCGCGACAAGATGTCGCAGCAGGCGTTTTTTTCTCACCCTTTTGTCGCATCCGCCCGCCGCCCCGCCCCGGCGCGGCGCACGGCGCGCGACCCCCGCCGCGCATTGGCACGGATCGTGCTACCGCGAAACCACAAAGGAGAATCACGCATGAACGAACAACTCACACAGAAAGTCCAGGAAGCCCTCAAGAACGCGCAGAAGGAAGCGACGTCGAGGAACCACCAGGCGATCGACACGCCGCACCTGCTCGCGGCGATGCTTGCGCAGGAAGGAGGGCTGGCGCCGCAACTCGTCGAAAAAGCGGGAGCGAACGTGGCAACCCTGGCCGCGGAGGTCGAGGAGCTGCTGGCGCGCATCCCGTCCGTCTCGGGTCCCGGCGCCGCGACCGAGCAGGGCAAGGTCTACGTCTCGCAGGAACTCTCGCGCGTCCTGGCCGCCGCGGAGGCAACCGCGAAGCGCATGGGCGACGAATACGTGAGCGTCGAGCACCTGATGCTCGCCATGGCGGCCGAGGCGAAGGCCTCGGGCGTGGCCGAGGCGCTGCGCAAGGCGGGCGTGACGGAAAGCGCGATGCTCGCGGCGCTCAAGTCCGTCCGCGGCAACCAGCACGTGACCAGCGACACGCCGGAGGAAAAGTACGAGGCCCTGAAGAAGTACGGCACCGATCTCGTGGCGCTCGCGCGCGCCGGTAAGCTGGATCCGGTGATCGGGCGCGACGCCGAGATTCGGGCCGTGACGCGGATCCTCTCGCGCAAGACGAAGAACAACCCCGTCCTCGTGGGCGAACCGGGCGTCGGCAAGACCGCCATCGTCGAAGGGCTCGCCCAGCGGATCGTTCGCGGCGACGTTCCGGAGACGCTCAAGGGCCGCACGATCTTTTCGCTCGACATGACGGCGCTCATGGCGGGCGCGCAGTACCGCGGCCAGTTCGAGGAGCGCCTCAAGGCCGTCCTGCAGGAAATCAAGTCCGCCGAGGGCCGCATCCTGCTCTTCATCGACGAAATTCACACCATCGTCGGCGCGGGCAAGACCGAGGGCTCGACCGACGCCGCGAACATGCTCAAGCCCATGCTCGCGCGCGGCGAACTGCACTGCATCGGCGCGACGACGCTCGGCGAGTATCGCCAGTACATGGAGAAGGATCCCGCGCTGGAGCGCCGCTTTCAGCCCGTCACCGTGGACCCGCCGTCGGTGGAAGACGCGGTGTCGATCCTCCGCGGCCTCAAGGAGCGCTTCGAGCTGCACCACAACGTCCGCATCCAGGACGCCGCGCTCGTCTCGGCCGCGGTCCTCTCCGACCGCTACATTTCCGACCGATTCCTCCCGGACAAGGCGATCGACCTCGTGGACGAAGCCTGCGCGTCGATCCGCGTGGAAATGGACTCCATGCCGGCGGAACTCGACGAAGCCGTGCGCCGCCAGACGCGGCTCGAAATCGAGGAAACCGCGCTCAAGAAGGAAAGCGACGGCGCGAGCCGGGAGCGCCTCTCCGCGCTGCGCGCCGAACTCGCCTCCCTCAAGGAAAAGACGGCCGCGATGAAACTCCAGTGGCAGAAGGAGAAATCCGCGATCGACGACGTGAAGAAGGTCCGCCAGCAGCTCTCCGAAGCCCGCCACGAAAGCGAAAAGAAGGAGCGAGCCGGGGATTTCGACGCCGTCGCGAAGCTCCGCTACGGCACGATTCCCGAACTCGAAAAGAAGCTCGCCGCGCTCCAGGCCGCGGAAGGTCCGGACGAAAAGCGCATGCTCCGCGAAGAGGTGACGGAAAACGAAATCGCCGAGGTGGTCGCCCGCTGGACCGGCATCCCGGTGACGCGCCTCGTCGAAAGCGAGCGCGAAAAGCTGCTCCGGCTCCCGGACGAACTGCACAAGCGCGTCGTCGGCCAGGACGAGGCCGTCCGGGCCGTCGCCGACGCCGTGCTGCGTGCCCGCGCCGGCATCCAGAACCAGAACCGGCCGATCGGCTCGTTCCTCTTCCTCGGCCCGACGGGCGTCGGCAAGACGGAGCTCGCGAAGGCCCTCGCGCAGGCGCTCTTCGACAGCGACCGCCAGGTCGTGCGCCTCGACATGACCGAGTACATGGAGAAACACAGCGTCTCGCGGCTCGTCGGCGCGCCTCCCGGATACATCGGCTACGAAGAGGGCGGCCAGCTCACCGAGGCGGTCCGCCGCAAACCGTACTCCGTCGTCCTGCTCGACGAGGTGGAAAAGGCTCACCCCGACGTCTTCAACATCCTCCTGCAGGTGCTCGACGACGGTCGCCTCACCGATTCGCACGGCCGCACGGTCAACTTCCGCAACACGATCGTCATCCTCACGTCGAACCTCGGCTCGCAGGAGCTGCTGGAGGGCATCGGGGAAAACGGCGAAATTTCCGAAGAAGCACGGAACCGCGTGAAGGCGCTCCTCCGCGCCCACTTCCGTCCGGAATTCCTCAACCGCCTCGACGAAACCGTTCTCTTCAAGCCCCTCAAGAAGGACGAAATCCGCGGCATCGTGCGGCTCCTCCTCGCCGACCTCGAACGTCGCGTCCGCGACCGCGGACTCTCGCTCGACGTCACCGACGCCGCGGTCGACCTGATCGTGGAGCGCGGCTACGACCCCGTCTTCGGCGCCCGCCCGCTCAAGCGCGAAATCCAGAAGGACGTCGAAAACGCCCTCGCCCGCGCGCTGGTCGCAGGCGACTGGCGCGAAGGCGCGACGATCCGCGTGGACGCCTCCGGCGGCGCCTTCTCCATCTCGTAGGCGCCCGCGGCGGCATGACGCGTTGCGGGCGACGGGGCGATTTGCTATTCTGGACGTCGAAACGGCCGCGAACGGGCCGGGCGCGGCGGTAGTTCCGCCCCCAAACGACGAACCAAGGAATTCGGAAATGAAGATCGACACGATGTGCGTGCAGGGCGGATGGCAGCCCGGAAACGGGCAGCCGAGGCAGATTCCCGTGTACCAGAGCACCACTTGGCGCTACTCGACGAGCGAGGAGATGGGCAAGCTCTTCGACCTCGAAGCCCCCGGGTACTTCTACACGCGTCTCCAGAACCCCACCAACGACATCGTCGCGGACAAGATCCGGGCGCTCGAGGGCGGCGTCGGCGCGATCCTCACCTCTTCCGGCCAGGCCGCCAACTTCTACGCGCTCTTCAACATCGCCCAGGCCGGCGACCACGTGCTGTCGGCCGCCTCGATCTACGGCGGCACCTCGAATCTCTTCACGGTCACCATGAAGAAGATGGGCATCGAGGTGGAACTCGTCGACCAGAACCTCCCGGAGGAGGAGATCGCGAAGAAGTTCCGCCCGAACACCAAGGCCGTCTTCGGCGAAACCCTCTCCAACCCCGGAGTGCGCGTTTTCGACATTGAAAAGTTCGCGCGCCTCGCCCATGCCCACGGCGTGCCGCTGGTCGTGGACAACACCTTCCCCACCCCGGTGAACTGCCGCCCGTTCGAGTGGGGCGCCGACATCGTGACGCACTCGACGACGAAGTACATGGACGGCCACGCGGCCACAACCGGCGGCGCGATCGTGGACAGCGGAAATTTCGACTGGACGCTGCACGCGGACAAGTTTCCCGGTCTCACCACGCCCGACGAGAGCTACCACGGCATCGTCTACGCGGACAAGTTCGGGAAGGGCGCGTACACGACGAAGCTCGTCGCGCAGCTCATGCGAGACCTCGGCTCGCAGGTCTCGCCGTTCGGCTCGTTCATCCTCGGTCTTGGCCTCGAAACCCTCCACCTGCGCATGCCGCGGCACTGCGAAAACGCCCTCAAGGTGGCCCGGTTCCTCACGACTCGGCCCGAAGTCGAATGGGTCAACTACCCCGGGCTCGAGTCGGATCCGGACCACGCGCTCGCGCGCAAGTACATGCCGGGCGGAACATGCGGAGTCCTCGCCTTCGCCGTCAAGGGCACGCGCGAGGACGCAGGTCGGTTCATCGACCGCCTGAAGTTCGTCAGCATCGAAACCCACGTCGCCGATTCCCGTACGTGCGTTCTGCACCCGGCGAGCCACACCCATCGCCAGCTCTCCTCGAAACAGCTCGCCGAGGCCGGCGTTCCCGAAGGGCTCATCCGTCTTTCGGCCGGCATCGAAGACGCGGACGACATCGTGGCCGATCTCGAACAGGCGTTCGCCGGATGAAACGGGCGACGATCGCCGCGCTGATCGCCGCCGCGACCGCCGCGTTTCCGGCGGATGCGGCGCCCTCCCCGGACGCGGGGACGGAGCGGACGTTCGCCGTCCGCACCGCCAGACCGGAGCGGGCCACGATCGCGAACGTTCTCGTGAAAACCGGCGAACTTGCCGCGCCGGCGCGCGTGAAGCTCTGCGCCAAGGTTTCCGGCCGCCTCGACGAGACGCGCCTTGCGGACGGATCGGACGTCACGGAGGGAACGAGGGCCGCACGGGGCGACGTTCTGGCGCGGATCGACGCGCGCGAATGGCGCGTGAAACGGGCCGCCGCCGCCGCGGCCGTCGCAGCGGCGAGGGCCGAGTCGGATTCCGCCCGGCGCGAATTCGCCCGCGCGGAGAAACTCCGCCAATCCGGGGCCGCGACGCAGCAGGAATTCGACGCCGCCCTCTCCGCGCGGGACCGCGCCGCCGCGGCGCTCGCCGAGGCGGAGTGCGATCTTGCGGCCGCCGAACTCGACCTTTCGGAGTGCGAAGTCCGCGCGCCGTTTGACGGCGTCGTCGAATCCAAATCGCTTCACCCCGGCGCGCTGGTTTCGCCGTCCGGAGAAATCTTCGGGTTCGTCGCCACGGACCCCCTCCACGCGCTGTTCGACGTGCCGACGACGGCGCTGCCCCTGCTGAAGCCGGGCGAAACGAAGGTCGGGGTCACGGTCGACGCCTATCCCGGCGAAACCCTCCCACTCGTCGTCGCGGACGTTTTCCCGACGGCCGACGCCGCCACGCGCACGGTGCGCGCGAAGGCGATCCTGCCCAACCCCGCCGGCAAGTACGTCCCGGGCATGTTCGCCACGGGCTCGTTCGCGCTCGGCGAACGAGCCGGCGTCCTCGTCGTGCCGTTCGAGGCCGTGCTCCGAATCGAATCGCGGCGTTGCGTCTACAAGGTGGAAAACGGCCGGGCGAAACTCGCCGACGTCGAAACCGGTCTTCGCCGGGACGACGTGGTGGAGATCGTTTCCGGTCTCGCCGACGGCGACGAAATCGTCGTGGACGGCCTCCATCGCCTCGCCGACGGCGTCCCCGTGCGCGTCGTGGACTGACCGCCCTCCCCTTTCCGGATTTCGTCGTGTTGAAAGGAGGCGAGAATTCGGGTAGAATGGCATCCTCCTGCGCGACGCCGCCGGTGCGGCGCCCCCGCGGAACCGGAGAAAAAAGAAAATGGCATACGTGACCTGGCGCTTTGACACCCTCGAACGATTCTGCAAGGACGTTTTCAAGGCGTTCGGATTCAACGAAAAAGACGGCAAGGACATTTCCGACGTCCTCCTGACTTCCGATCTGTACGGCATCGAAAGCCACGGCATGCAGCGCATGGTCCGCTACCACAAGGGCATCGCCAAGGGCCAAATCCACCTCGACGCGAAACCGGAGGTCGTGTTCGAGACCCCGGTAAGCGCCGTCATCGACGGGCATTCCGGCATGGGCCAGGTGATCGGCGTCTTCGCGATGGAAAAGGCGATCGAGAAGGCCCAAAAGGCCGGCATCGGCGTCGTGACCGTGCGCAATTCGAACCACTACGGCATTGCCGGCTATTACGCCCAAATGGCCGCGAAGCGCGGTCTTCTCGGCTTTTCCTGCACCAACTCCGAGGCGATCATGGTCCCGACCTTCGCGCGCAAGGCCATGATCGGGTCGAACCCGATCGCCGTCGCCGCCCCGGCCGATCCGCATCCGTTTTTCTTTGATGCGTCCACCACCGTCGTGACCCGCGGCAAGCTGGAAATGTACAACAAGATGGGCAAGCCGCTGCCGGAAGGCTGGGCGCTCGACGAAAACGGAATGCCGTGCCGCGAGGCCCCTCGCGTCCTCGCCAACATCGTCGGCAAGAAGGGCGGTGGAATCGTCCCCCTCGGCGGATCGGACGAAACGCTCGGCAGCCACAAGGGCTACGGCTGGGGCATGGTCGCCGAACTCTTCAGTTCGATCCTTTCGCTCGGCGTGACGAGCGACCAGTGCTGCACGTTTCCCGACAAGACCGGAATCTGCCACGGATTTGCGGCGATCGATCCCGCGATCTTCGGTGATGCGGAAGCGATCCGGAAGCATTTCTCGGAATATCTCCAGCGCCTCCGGGACGCCCCCAGGGCCATTGGCCAGGATCGCATCTACACCCATGGCGAAAAGGAAGTCGCCGCCGCCGCGGACCGTCGCGCGAACGGCGTTCCCGTCAACGACGGCACGATGGTTGAACTCCTGGACCTGTGCAACTACCTGAAACTTGATTTCGCCTCGTACTTCCCCGGGTACACGCCGCCGTCCAAACTGGCCGGCTTCGAGGGTAACTACTGAGCAGGGCGAAGAGGCGGTCGGCGGATTTCACGCCGGGGGCGGTTTCGAGCGAGCTGTTGACGTCGAGAATGTCGGCGCCGGTCGCGGCGGCGGCGGCGATGTTGGCGGCGGAAAGCCCTCCGGCGAGGATCGCCTTGCGGCCGGAGGCGCGGATGGCGGCGACGCGCGTCCAGTCGCCGAGCGTCCCCGTGCCGCCGGTCCGGCCGCCCTTGACGCCATCGACGATGATCCCGTCCGCGCCCGTGGCGCCCGGATCCCCGCCGTCGTCGAGAATCCACGTCTCGAAGCCGTGCGATTTCACGGCGGAGACCGCCTCCGGCGAAAACCGCCCGTGAAGCTGCACGACGTCGAGCGAGGCCGCATCCGCGACAAGCAGGATCTCCTCGACGGGTCGCGGCGTGAACACGCCGACGGTCCGCAGCGGGCGGGACGGCCGGGAGCTCGCCGTCGCGCGCGCGGTCGCCCGCGCGACGGCGCCGATTCGCGCCGCCTTGTCCGGCGACACGCGGCGCGGGGATCCCTGTGCGAACACGAAGCCCAGAAAGTCCACCCCGGCCTCGGCCGCCGCGCGTGCGAAGGGGATTTCAGTAATACCGCAGATCTTCAGCATGGAGCGTTCCGTCCTTTTCGAGCGCCTTGACGAGCGCTGAGCCGACGACGAAGCCATCCGCGACCTCGCCGATCATCGCCGCCTGCTCCCGTGTGGAAACGCCGAATCCGGCGGCGATCGGCACATCGACGGCGGCGCGAAGGGTGGCAAGGCGATCCTTCAGCTCGGGAGGAAGCTCCGCGCGGGCGCCGGTCGTGCCTTTCACGGTGATGACGTAGAGGAAGCTGTCCTCCAGACCCTTTGCGGAGGCCGCCGCGCGCTCGACGGACGTCGTCGGCGCGACGAGCGGGACGAACGTGAGCCCGCGGGGCCGCAGCACGGCCAGTAGTTCGTCGCGCTCCTCCAGCGGCAGGTCCACGACGAGCACGGCGTCCACGCCGGCGGCGGCCGCTTCGTCGGCGAAGCGTTCGAGGCCATGCGCGTAGAGCACGTTGTAGTAGCTGAAGACGACGAGCGGGGCGTCGGGGTGCTTCGCCCGGAGTCGCGCGGCGAGCGCGAGAACGTCCGCGAGCTTCACGCCCTGCTCCAGCGCGGCGTAGGCGGCCGCGCGGATGACGGCGCCGTCTGCGACGGGATCGGAGAACGGCACTCCGAGTTCGAGAATGTCGGCGCCGCTGGAAAGGAGCGTGTCGGCGGCCTTCTCGCTCGCGGCGAGGGAGGGAAAGCCCATTGTGAGATAGGCGACGAACGCGGGGCGGCCCGCTGCGCGGGTTCGCGAGAAGCAGTTTTGGATGCGGTTCATTTCGTGTGGTTCCTTTCGCTGCGTCAAAGCGCGGGGACGGGCGGATGGGCCGCCTTCCACGCCAGAACGTTGTCCATGTCCTTGTCGCCGCGGCCTGAGAGATTGACGAGCAGGATCGCGTCTCCGGGAAGGTGCGGCGCGCGCTTGATCGCCTCGGCGACGGCGTGGCTCGACTCAAGGGCGGGGATGATTCCCTCGTAGCGGCAGAGCGCGTCGAAGGCGGCGACCGCCTCGGCGTCGTCCACCGGCACGTATTCGGCGCGTCCGGTGTCCGCGAGGTAGGCGTGCTCCGGGCCGACGCCGGGGTAGTCGAGTCCGGCGGAGACGGAATACGTGTCGAGGATCTGGCCGTCGTCGGTCTGCAGCAGATAGGTCTTCGACCCGTGGAGCACGCCCGGGCGGCCGCCGCAGATCGAGGCGGCGTGCTCGCCCGTGGCGATCCCCTTTCCTCCGGCCTCCACGCCGACGAGCCGGACGCCCGGATCGTCGAGGAAGCCGGCGAAGAGACCCATCGCGTTGGAGCCGCCTCCGACGCAGGCGATGGCCTGGTCGGGGAGTTTGCCGAACTTCTCGAGCATCTGGCGGCGCGCCTCGGTGCCGATCACGCTCTGGAAATCGCGCACCATGGCCGGATAGGGATGGGGGCCTGCCACGGTGCCGATCACGTAAAACGTGTCGTCGCAGTTCGCGATCCAGTCCCGGATCGCCTCGTTCATCGCGTCCTTCAGGGTGGCCCCGCCCTCCTCGATGGGGTGGACCGTCGCGCCGAGCATCTTCATGCGGGCGACGTTCGGCGCCTGCCGCGCCACGTCCGTCGCGCCCATGTAAACTTCGCACGGCATGCCGAAAAGCGCGGCCACGGTCGCGGTGGCGACGCCGTGCATCCCCGCGCCCGTTTCGGCGATGAGGCGCTTCTTTCCCATGCGCCGGGCGAGCAGCGCCTGCCCGATCGTGTTGTTCACCTTGTGCGCGCCGGTGTGGTTGAGGTCCTCGCGCTTGAGGACGATGCGCGCGCCGCCGAGTCGCTCCGTGAGCCGCCGCGCGAACGTGAGCGGCGACTCGCGCCCGACGTAGTCGCGGAGAATCTCCCGGAACTCCGCCTGGAAGGCGGGATCGGCCTTGGCGTCCTCGTAGGCCGCTTCGAGTTCGCGAAGCGGCGTCATGAGGGTTTCGGCGATGTATTGTCCGCCGTAGGGTCCGTAATGTCCTTTTTTCATTTCACGCGTTCCTTTCGCCCACGAGTTCCTTCAGCGCCTTTCCCGGGCGTTCCGCCCGCATCAAGGCCTCCCCGACGAGGAAGCCGTTCGCGCCTGCCGCGAGAAGCGCGTTCACGTCGCGCGCGTCGCGGATGCCGCTTTCCGCGATCTTCACCACGCCGTCGGGGATTTTCGCGAGCAGCCCGGCGGTCATGGCCGGGTCGGTGCGGAAGGTCGCCAGGTCGCGGCAGTTTACGCCGATCACCTTCGCGCCCGCATCGACCGCGCGGCGGATTTCCTCCTCCGTGTGCGTTTCCACGAGCGCCTGCATGCCGAGCGATCGGACGGACGCCAGACGGGCGGCGAGTTCGCGGCCGGGCAGCGCGGCCGCGATGAGAAGCACCGCGTCGGCGCCGGCCGCCCGGGCTCGCAGAATCTGGAAATCCGTCGAGACGAAATCCTTGAAAAGAATCGGAAGGTCGCTGGCCTCCCGCGCGCGGCGCACGTTCTCCTCGCTTCCGAGGAACCGGTGCGGTTCGGCGAGGACGGACAGAGCGGCCGCCCCAGCGGCCGTCAGCTCCTCCGCAAGCTCGAACGCGCCGAAATACGGCCGGATCACGCCCTTCGAGGGGCTCGCCTTCTTGAGTTCCGCGATGACGTGCGGGCCGGGTCCCCGGAACGCGGCGGCGAAGTCGCGGACGCGGGACGCGTTTTCGGCGTCGCGCCGGCGCCTTTCGACCAGTTCCGCAAGAACGTTGCCGCCGGCCGGACGCCCGCCCGCGCCGAGGAACGCCTCCAGCTTTGCGAGCGCGGCGCCGGAGTCGATCGACTTCTCCGCCACGGCGATTCCCTCGCGAAGGCTCCGCGCGCGATCGGCCATCCAGATCGCGGCGGCGGCGTTTACGACTGCGGCAAGCCGATACGCGCCCCGCAGCCCGCCGCCGAGAACGCCGCGCAGAAGCATTGCGTTCTCCTCGGGCGAACCGCCGGCGATCGCCTCCGCCGGATAGCTCTCGCCGCACAGTCGCGCCACGTCGAACGACCCTTCGCTCACAATGCCGTCGCGCAGCATCGCGAAGCGCGTCGTGCCGTCGGTGGAGATTTCGTCCATGCCGTCGTTGCCGCACACGACGAGCGCGCTGCGGGAGCCGAGCTTGTTCAGCGTCTCGGCGAACGTGCGCAGCAGCGTCGGGTCGGAGACTCCGATCACGTGCTGCTTCACTCCGGCGGGGTTCGTGAGAGGGCCGAGGTAGTTGAAGATCGTCTTGAACTTGAGTTCGCGCCGGGCCTGCGCGACGAAGCGCATGGCCGGGTGCATCGTCCGCGCGAAGAGGAATCCGATGCCGTTGTCGCGGATCGCCGCGGCAATCCGATCCGGCGGAGTTTCGAGGTCGTAGCCGAGCGCCTCCAGCACGTCGGCCGTGCCGCATTTCGACGTGGCGGCGCGGTTGCCGTGCTTGGCGATCGTGACGCCCGCGCCCGCCGCGATGAACGCGGCCGTGGTCGAGACGTTGAACGTCCCGACGAAGTCGCCGCCCGTTCCGACGATGTCAACCGCCTCCGGGTCCGGACATTCTACGTGCACGCCGGCGTCGCGCATCGCGCTTGCGGCGGCCATGAGGTCGTCGGGCGTGACGCCCTTTTCGTGGTATTCGGAGAGGACCTCCTTGATCTGCTCCGTCGTCATCTTTCCGCCCATGATGCGGGCGAACGTTTCTTGGGTGTTCATGCGATGTTCTCCAGGAAGTTTCGGAGTTGTTCCATGCCCGTCGGGGTGCCGACGGATTCGGGGTGGTATTGGACTCCCTCGATCGGGAGGGAGACGTGGCGGACGCCCATGACTTCGCCGTCGTCCGCGGCGGTCGCGCTCACCGCCAGTTCGGCGGGGAGTGTGGCCGGATCGACGGCGAGCGAGTGGTAGCGCATTGCGGCGAAATGCTGCGGCAGGCTGCGGAAGATCCCCCTGCCGTCGTGCGCGACGGGCGAGGTCTTGCCGTGCATCAGGCGCTTTGCATGGACGATTCGCGCGCCGAACGCCTGCGCGAGCGCCTGGTGCCCGAGGCAGATTCCGAAGATCGGGATCCGTCCGGCAAACGCCCGCACGGCGGCGAGCGTGACGCCCGCGGAGTCGGGATTTCCGGGACCGGGCGACAGGACGAGCGCCGAGGGCCGCAGGGCACGGATGCCCTCGACGTCGATGCGGTCGTTGCGCACGACGTCCATCTCCGCGCCCAGCGAGCGGAAATACTGCACAAGGTTCCAGGTGAAGGAATCGTAGTTGTCGATCATCAGGATCATAGCGTTTCCGCGAATTTCGCGGCCTCGAATGCGGCTTTGGACTTGTTGACGGTTTCCTCGTATTCCCGGACGGGATCGGAGTCGGCCACGATGCCGGCGCCGGCGCGCATCGAAAGGCGCCGGCCCTCCAGGACCATCGTGCGGATCACGATGGCGAAGTCGATGTCGCCCGTGAAGCTGAAGTATCCGGCCGCGCCGCCATAGACGCCGCGCGGGGACTTTTCGTATTTCGCGAGCAGCTCCATCGCGCGGATCTTCGGCGCGCCGGTGAGCGTTCCGGCGGGAAAGGCCGCGCGCAGCAGGTCGAAGCCGTCACGCCCGCGCTCCAGCGTGCCGGAAACGTCCGAGACGAGGTGCATCACGTGCGAATAGCGCTCGACGTGCGCGAAGGCGTCCACCTTCACCGTTCCGGTCTCGCACACGCGTCCGAGGTCGTTTCGGCCGAGATCGACGAGCATCACGTGCTCCGCGTTCTCCTTCTCGTCGCAGGTCAGTTCGCGCTCCAGAGCGGCGTCGGCCTCCGGCGTGGCGCCGCGCGGCCGCGTCCCGGCGATCGGGCAGGTGGAGCACGTGCGGCCGGTGAGCTTCACGAGCTCCTCGGGCGAGGATCCGATGAGCGTGCGCGCGCCGATTTTCAGGAAGAAGTTGTAGGGCGATGGGTTCACCACGCGAAGCGCGCGGTAGAGCGCGAGCGGGCGGGCCGACGTCTCCATCGTGAACTTCTGCGACGGCACGATCTGGATGCACTCGCCGTTCCGGATGTCCTCCTTGCATTTTTCCACGATGGCGGCGTATTCCGCCGGCGTCATTTCCGGCGTGAATCCGGAGCGTTCCGGTTCCGCCCCGACGGCGGTCGCCTCCACGGCCGCGCCGTCCCGCGCCGGCGCGGCCGGCCGTCCGGAGCGGAAGAATTTCGCGTGAAGCGCGTCGATCCGGCGCATCGCCTCGTCGTATGCGTCCGGAAGCTCCGCGTTGATGCAGACCACGACGAGGGCCGTGCGCCGCCGGTTGTCGAACACGAGAACCGAGTCCGTGAGCAGGAACGCCGCGTCCGGCATGCCCGGCTCCGGAGCGAGCCGGACGCGCGGCTCGAACGCGCGCACGGCGTCGTAGGCGAGGTAACCGATCGCCCCGCCCTGCAGCGGCGGCAGCTCGGGGTCGGCGACGAACCGCTTCTCCCGGAAAACCGAGCGGAGCGCGGCCAGCACGTCCTTCTCCGGCAAGACCCTGCCCCCTTCCGCCGGCGTCCGCAGGAACACGCGGCCGTCCTGCGCGTAAAGCGTGGCGTAGGGATTCACGCCGAGAAAGGAGTAGCGCCCCCCGTTCTCGGTGGACGCGACGCTTTCCAGAAGGAACGCGTCTTCCCCCTCCGCCCGCGAAAGGACGGAGACGGGCGTCTCCATGTCGGCCAGGAACTCGCGATAGACGGGGACGATCCCGCCATCGCGCGCCCGGCGCTCGAATGCTTCTCTCGTTAGCTCTTTCATCTTTTGTTTCCGTGTTCCGGACGCGTCGCTGCTCTTTCGTCCGATCGTTCGTGTGTCTCGTTTGCGTCTCCGCGCCGTCATGGCGCAAAAAAACAAAACGGCCCCGCTCGTTCGGAGCGGGGCCGTTTTCCTGAAGGGTGTGTCTGGAAATCTACTTCACCGTTTCGGGGTGTGCGGAACCTCTCCGACTCAAGTCGAAGTCGCACCACCACCAAAACTGGACCTTGCGTTGCATTGCGTGTTGCCTGAAAGCGGCGCGCACTCTACCGAATCCCCCCGGCGTTGTCAAGCCCCGTCCGTTTTTTTTTCGCGCCCTCCCCTGCCGCCGCGGGAAGACCGTGGACGGGCGCGCGGATCATGGTACAATGAACCCATGAAAACCACGTTTTGGATGTCTCCGTTCGCGGCGCTTTCGCTTTTCGCCGCGGCAGCTGGGGAATCGGCCTCCCCCGTCGTTCCGGACCGCGCCCCGGCGCCATGGATCGAAACGCCCGTGGAGTCCGGCGACCGGCCCTGCAGGCTGGACGCGATGGACCTCAAGGCGAAGGTCGACGGCCTCTTCGCGCACGTGTCCGCGACGTTCACCATCCGGAATCCGAACCCGCGCCCGATCTCCGCGCCCGTTGCGTTTCCGCTTCCGGACGGAGCCGTCATCTGCGGCTGCGCCCTCGAAAGCGACGGCGCGATGCTCGACGGCGTCGTGGTGCCGAAGGAGGCGGCGCGCGTCGCGTTCGAGACGGAACAGCGGCGAGGCGTCGATCCCGGCCTCGTCGAAGCCGTTCGCGGAAACGCCTACCGCACACGGGTCTATCCGGTTCCCGCGCAGGGCACGCGCCGGATCCGCGTCGACTGGACGGCGCCGCTCGTCTTGGGATCGGACGGCTCGTCGGCCGCGCTGTCCCTCCCGATGCCGCGCGAACCGCTTGCGCGACGCGACGTCGAAATCGAGGTCGCGGACGCGACGTCTCCCGAAGGTCCGGAGCTCGGCGGGCTCGGAGACCGCCGCTTCGCGCGCGCCGGTCGCTTCTGGCGCGTCTCGGACTCCGAGGAAAACGTGGCGCCGGGCGACGACCTTCTCGTCGCCGTCCCGAAACTTCCCGATGCGCTCGTTTCCGTGGAACGAACGCCTGACGGCGACGTCTGGTTCTGCGCGTCCGTGAAAACGTCCGGGATCCCGGCGGACGACGGGGCCGCCACCGCCGCGCTCGCCCCCTTCACGGTCTTCTGGGACGTCTCCGGAAGCCGCCACGGCGATTTCTCCCGGGAAAAGGCCGCCCTTGCACGGCTCGTCGCCATGGCGGGCGGAAAGCCGTTCCGCCTCGTCTTCTTCCGCAACGTCGCCGAGCCCGCCTTGGAATTCGCGACCGCCGAAGAGGCGTTCGCCGCCATCGACCGGGCGGGTGCCGACGGCGGAACGGACCTCGCGGCGGCCGCCGAGGCCGCCGCGGCGACGGCGGGTCCCGTCTTTTTCTTCACGGACGGCGTGGACACGCTGTCCGAAACGCGCCTCGATTTCAAGGGAAAAGCGGACGTGGCGGCGTTTGTTTCCGGCTCCGTGCGCGACGCCGGGCCGCTGCGCGAAGCGTGCGGTGGCCGCGTGTACGCCCCCGAAGACGAGGTCGCCTTTTCCACCGGGCCGAACGGAGAGCTCCTCGTTCGGGGAGAGCGACGCGTCCGGGGCGTCGAAGGCGCCGGCGCGGCCGACGTGCAGGGCGTCGGTTCCGACGCTTCGCGCCGCGCCACCGTTCTCGGGCGTCTGGAAGGAGACGCCGACGCCCTCCTGCGCTACGACGGCGACGGCGGCGGCGCGAAACTCGCGATCCGCGTCCGGGACGCCGCCCCCGGCGCCCTTCTCGCCACGGCGTGGGCCGCGGCCCGGGTCGAACGCCTCGCGCCGCGCGCGGAGGACAACGCCACGGAACTGCTCGCCCTCGGCCGCCGTTTCGGACTCGCGAGTCCGGTCACGTCCCTCCTCGTTCTGGAAACCCTCGACCAGTGGCTGCGGCACGACATCGAACCCCCGGCGTCTCAGCCGCAGTTGCGCGAGCGCTGGCTGGCGGAGAAAAAACGCCGCGCGGGATCCTCGCCGGAGGAAAAGGCCGAACGGCATTTTGCGGAAATCGCCCGACTCTGGAAACTCCGCATGGCGTGGTGGAACGCCACGTTCCCGGAAAAGCCCGTCGCGACGCCAAGCGCCCCGGACGCGCCCTCCGGGGAGCGTCCGAGCCTTCTGCGCCGGATTCTCGGAAGCACGGCGCGCGCGTCGGGAGCCTCGATGCGCGGCGTCCTGTCCGCACCGGCCGACGGGATCGACGGAGAAGTCGCGATGTCGATGGCGCTCTCCGCCCCTCCGCTCGCACGGGATTCGGGCGCGAACGCAGTTTCGGAGGAGGAAAACGGTCCGTCCCCGAAAAGCGGCGTTGGGCGGCGCTCGGCGTCCGTCACCGTCAAGCCATGGGCGCCGGATGTTCCGTACCGAAAAGCGCTCGACGCGGCGCCCTCCCCTGCCGCCGCCCGCGAAGCCTACCTTTCCGCCCGCGCCGAGTGGGCCTCGTCGCCCGCGTTTTTCCTCGACTGCGCGGGATGGTTCTTTGAAAGGGGCGATCGCGAGTTCGCCGTGCGCGTCCTTTCCAATCTGGCGGAACTGCGCATCGAAGATCCGGCGCTCCTTCGCGTCATGGCCTGGCGCCTCAAGGAGGCGAAGGCCTACGCCCCCTGCCTCGTCGCGCTCCGGCGCGTCTGCCGCCTGCGTCCCGAGGAGCCTCAATCGTGGCGCGACCTCGCGCTGGCGCTCGACGAGGCCGGTCGCGCTTCCGGCGACGCCGCGGCGCTTTCGGAGGCGCTCGGGCTCTACCGCAAGGTCGTCCTCCATCCGTGGAACCGGCATGCCGATCCCGCGTCCGTTTTCGCGACGGAAGAGCACAACGCGCTTCTGGCATGGTGCGAGTCGCGTTCGCTCGTTCTCCCCCCCGCGCCCGACGGCTCCGTGCCGGGCCCGCTTCCGGAGGCGCTCCGCGGCGTGCCGGACTGCGATCTGCGCGTCGTCCTCTCCTGGGACGCGGACGAAACGGATCTCGACCTGCACGTGACGGAACCTTCCGGAGAAGAGGCTTTCTACGGACACCGCCGCACGGCGGCCGGCGGAGACGTTTCGCGCGACGTCACGGACGGCTACGGCCCCGAGGAGTACATGATTCGCAGGGCCCCGGCCGGCGCCTACCGGATCCGCGCCCACTACTTCGCCTCCCACCGGCAGGAAATTTTCGGCCCCGCCACGGCCACGGCGACCGCGTTCACCGACTGGGGACGTCCGGAGCAGACCTTCGAAACGATTTCCGTTCGGCTCGACAAGCAGAAGCAGATGGTCGAGATCGGTTCCTTTTCGGCCGGAAAGGGCGAATAGCTGCATCCGGAACCGGATTTGCGCTATACTTGGTGGCATGAAGATCGCGATCCTCACGGCCATGGGTGCCGAACGCGCCCTGGTCGAGTCCCTCCTCGAAGACCGGCGGAACGTCCCGTTCGGAATTTCCCGCGTCGCTGGGACCGGTCCTGGAGCCGGAAGCCCATCCTGCCGGCTTGCCCCGCGATGCGCCGTGGCCGGGAGGCTCGGTCCCCACGAAGCGTTCGTTGCCGAAACCGGCATCGGCAAGGTCAACGCGGCGGTCGGCGCGGCGGAAATGCTGCGGGACTTTCGTCCGGACTGCCTCGTCAGCACCGGCGTGGCGGGCGGCTTGGACGCTTCGCTCCGGGTGATGGACGTCGTGGTGGCGACGGAAGTCGCGTACCACGACGTCGATTGCGGTGTCGGAAACCGCCCCGGACAGGTTCAGGGGCTTCCCCCGCGCTTCGTCTGCGATCCGACCCTGGTCGCCGCGGCGCGCAACGCGGCCGCCGGGCTCGGACATGCGGCCCGCGTGGCGTTCGGTCTCGTCTGCAGCGGCGACCGGTTCGTCTCGGCGCGCGCGGACCTCGACGCGGTGAAGGCCGCGTTTCCGGACGGACTCGCCGTCGAGATGGAATCCGGCGCGCTCGCCCAGACCTGCCTTCTCTTCGGCGTGGCGTTTCTGGGACTTCGCGTCGTGAGCGACACGCCTGGCGCGGAAAATCACGTTGAACAGTACGAAAACTTCTGGAAACAGCTGGCGGAGCGCTCGTTCTCCGTCACGCGCGCTTTCCTCGAAGCGCTCCCCGAACGCCGCCCTTTCCCCTCCCCTTTCACGAACATTCCCGACCCGCAATGAACATTTCCATTCCCTACGGCCGTACGCGCATGGAGGCCGATGTCCCCGCCGACCGGCTGCTCGGCGTCTTTGAGCCCTCCCTCCCGCCCCCGGCTTCCGATCCCGCCGCGGAGGTCGCTCGCGCGCTGGACCACCCGATCGGTTCGCCAACGCTCGAGCAGCTCGCGGCCGGCACTCGGAACGCGGTGCTGATCCTCAGCGACCACACGCGCCCGGTTCCGTCGCGCCTCATCGTGCCGCAGATGCTTTCGCGGCTCCGCCGCGGCAATCCCGGCATCGACGTGACGCTCCTCGTCGCCACGGGCTTCCACCGCGCGACGCGGCGGGAGGAACTTGTCGAAAAGCTCGGAGAGGAAATCGTCGCGAAGGAAAAGATCGTCATCCACGATGGTCGGAACGAGGCGTCTCTGGCCGATGCCGGAACGCTCCCTTCCGGCGGTCGGCTCCGGCTCAACCGGCTCGCTCTGGAAACCGGGCTGCTGCTTTCCGAGGGTTTCATCGAGCCGCACTTTTTCGCCGGTTTTTCGGGAGGGCGCAAGTCGGTCCTCCCCGGTGTCGCCTCGCGTGAAACCGTGCTTGCGAATCACTGCGCGGAATTCATCGCCGATCCTCGCGCGCGGACGGGAATCCTCGAGGGCAATCCCGTCCACCGCGACATGCTTTTCGCGGCCGACCGCGCCCGCCTCGCGTTTGTCGCGAACGTGCTCCTCGGCCCGGACCGACGCATCGTCCGGGCCTTTGCCGGCGCCCACCGGGAGGCGCACGAGGCTGGTTGCGCATTTCTTTCGGAATACTGCGGCGTCCGGGTTCCGGAGGCGGATATTGTCGTGACGTCCAACGGCGGCCATCCGCTGGACCAGAACGTCTACCAGGCCGTGAAGGGCATGACCGCCGGCGAAGCGGCCGCGAGAGAGGGTGGCGTGATCGTGATCTGCGCGGCCTGCGGCGACGGACACGGCGGGGAGGGCTTCTTCCGGGCCCTGTCCGGCGCGTCGTCCCCGCGCGCCCTGCTGGACCGCATTCTGGCCGTTCCCCGGACCGCAACGGAGCCGGATCAGTGGGAAGTCCAGATTCTCGCGCGCGTTCTCTGCCACCATCGCGTGGTCGTCGTCACGCGCGACTGCGACCACGCGCTGCTCCGCGCGATGGGGCTCGACGCAGCGTCCTCCCTCCCCGAAGCCCTCGATCTCGCGACAAAATGGACCGGTCCCGACGCCAAGATCGCCGTCATCCCGGACGGTGTTTCCGTCGCCGTCCGCCGCAGAGCTTGACGCCTCGACTCGCGCAAGAAGGCCATTCGTCCGTAGTTCAACGTTTTCAAACTTTCAACTGTTCAACCTTTCAACGTGGAGAAGCGCCACCCGGCAGCCCCTTGACAACAATCTAACCGCTTGCAGTTCTGCAAGAGTCGTCACGTCAAATCTCTGGAAAATTTTTGGAAGACGACACAGCGGAAGAGCGCGCCAACTGCGCCTTCTTCATGTGTTTCTTCCAAGGCCAATTCCAGAGAGCCCGACGTGAGACACCGGAGGAAGGCGCCGGCGATTCCGGTTCGGGGTCAGATCTCCTCGGAGAAGGTCTGCGCGAGCTTGACGTCGATCACGTCCGGTTCGTCCTTCTCCAGGTCGATCGTCGGTTCCTCGACGATGCTACTCGAGGAGGTCGTGGTGCACTTCGATCATCTGCTTCTCGACCAGATTGGTCACCGCCTTGACGATGTCGGGATCCGGCTCGATTTCTTCTTCCGGGTCTGGAAGCATGTCGGCCTCTTCCTGGCCCAGGGCGTCGCAGAGCATCTCGCCAAAGTCCATCCGGAACGTCCAGCCGAGCGAATGCGCCATGCGATGCATTGCCTCTTTCGTCTTTGCATCGTAGTGCGAGCCTTTCGGGAATTCATAGTTGTCGAGTTTGTCCAGCGCCGCCTTTACCTGGACGTTTGTGTTGGAATAGAACGTCGCCTTGATTCCGCCGAGCGAACGCGCGTCCATCCTCGCGAACACGAGTCCCATGATCATGCTGTTCACGGTGGAGCCCTCGGCCGCCATGCTGAAGCCAAAGTTCTTCATAACCTGCGTCTTGCCGCAGATGTCGGTTACGATGCGGTCCATGGCGCACATGGCCTTGGTCAGCGCCGATGCCGAAGACTTGGCGGAAAGACCCTTCAGCGCGGAGACGTCCGCCTTGGCGGTCAACTCGACGATTTGCGTGATCGTGCCGCTCGGCAGCGCCTTGCCTCCGAGGCGCTTCAGCTGCCCCATGGCGATGTCGAAGACGCGCTTGTCGCCGCCCGCCGCCGTGCGCAGCTCGTCCACGTTTGCGCGCAGCGCCTCCAGACGCTTCGTGATTTCCTCGTCGGAGCGCAAGACCATTTCGCCGTTCATCGCGATGTTCCTGGCGGCGGCGCCGCCCTTCGCCGTGAGCAGCGACAGCAGTTCGCGGTCGCCCCTCGTCTTGTCGATCAGGCCCGCGACGATCCTGTCCACTGCCGCCTTGTCCTGATGGCCTGCCAAAAGGATAGCCTCCGTGAGCACGGGGGTGGCGGCGGCCGTATCCTTTTGGAGCGTCTCGGCGTCGGTGAATCGGATTGGCGTGGAGCTGATGTAGCCGTCGGGCTTGATGGTGGCGGTCCACTCGAACGCGAACGGCAGTTCTTTGGGGCTCGAATAGCGGATGGAGATATCGCCGGTGTCGTTGTTCTTGGTGATCGTGAAATCGACGGAGGAATGCTCGGTGGATTCGACGCCGTAGGACTTGAGGCCTTTGAGGAGCGGACCGAGGCCGGACTGGCACGTCATCATGAAGAGGCTTCTGGCCTGGGCCTTGTGCGTCGGGCCGCAAAGTGCTTCGAGTTTGTCCGCAATGACGGGGATGTTGCCCTTGAACTGCGGGGTTTTGTTTGCGAAAAGGCTCTCGCCGCCGGGGAGGTTGAACCGGAAGCCGGTCGTTTTGAGGAGTTGGGGGCCGTCGATGTAGTTGTAGCCGATGCCGCGGTCGAGATCGCCGATGAGCTGATTGCGCGCCGCCCCAGGTCCGTCCTTCAGCCCCAGCGTCCCGGACGAGAAATATGGCACGTTCGGCAATTGCAACTTGCCCTTGGCGATCTGCTCCGCCTCTTCGACGGAACAACCAGTGGACTTCATGGCCTCGGTCATGCTATCGCCGTCTTCGGGATACTTGCATTCGTCTCCGTATGTGTTCATCTCGTCATCCCACTTGTCGACGAGATCCACGACATCAGAGACCGGATCTTCGCTTGGTTCCTTGATTTCGGGGAAGCAAAGCTTGACGAGATTCGCCGCCGTGAGCTTCTTCTGCGAATCAAGCTCGATCAGCGCGTCGAGATTCTTGAGAATGCGCGCGACGGGCGCGTCGAGGAGTCTGCTCTTGATGGCATGGCGATCGGGTTGCGGAACCTGCGCCTCTTCGGCGCTCGACACGAGTGGGTTGAGTGTACTCAGGGCCTTGAAGAAGGTCAAACGCTTTTCCGGGGGAATCTGCGAAATCGTCTGGGTGCGCCCGCCCATCATGTCGCGGGCGATGCAGCTCATAGCATGGTTGTTCTCCATGCCGAAGAGCTTGTTCGTGTTCTTTTCGGCAAGATTCACGGCGGGATCGTTGGCGAATCCCTCGAACACGAAACGCTCGACGGGAATCTTGTAGGCATCCGTGAACATCGTTTCCCAGCCGTTGAGGAGCGTCTTGGACATGCCTTCCTCGAAATGCGCTGTCAGTGTGTTGGGATGGACTTCATGCAGCGCCACGTTGGTTTCGTCGAACCACTTGTCGAAGGAGTCGATAAGCCTCAGACCGTTCTTGAAGTTGTCGGCGCTCTGCATGAAGCGCCCGCCGTAGTTCATGAGGC
>CAMNCG010000019.1 GCA_946534105.1 uncultured Verrucomicrobiota bacterium | reverse complement strand
GCTTCGGCGCGCGCCGCCGCCATGGCGGCGGCGGCGGGATTCTCCGCGGCGGCTTCCGGCGCCGGCGCGGGCGTGCGCCGGGAGCAGGAGCACGAAGCGCAGAGAAGGGCGGCGGAAACGGGGAGGAGAAGTGCGGGAAACGCGGCGCGGAGAGTCGCTTTCATCGGGCGGCGAAGGCGTTGACGAGGGAGTTGAAGCGAGCGGGATTGTCGAGCGGGGAGCCTTCGGCAAGCTGCGCTTCGCCGTAGAGCAGGTCGGCGAGGTCGGCGAGCGCGCCTTCGGAATCCTTTCCGGCGGCGGCGAGGCCGAGGGCCTTCTCGACGAGCGGGGAGGCGGGGTTCAGCTCCAGGATGCGCGGGCTTTCGGGCACGGGCTGGTTGAACGCCTTCAGGACGCGCTGCATGTGGGCGGAAACGCCATGCTCGTCGGCGACGAAGCAGCAGGCGCTTTCGACGAGGCGGCGCGAGAGGCGGACCGTCTTCACGGTCTTTTCGAAGCGCTTCGAGAGAAAGTCGACGAGCGGGGCGAATTTCTCCGCGTCGGCGTCCTTCTTTCCGCCGTCCTTGCCGCCGTCTTCCTTCTTTTCGCCCTCCTTGCCGGCGTCCTCCGCGGCGCCGTCGAGGTCGAGCTCGCCGCGGTCGGCGGCGCGGAGCTTCCTGTCCTTGTACTCCGGAACGGCCTCGGCGAAGAATTCGTCCACGGGGTCGAGGAAGAACAGCACTTCCCAGCCGCGCTTGGCGAACGCCTCCAGAACGGGGGAGTTCTTCGCCGCCTCGAACGAATCGGCGGCGAGGTACCAGATGTCCTTCTGGCCGTCCTTCATGCGCGAGACGTACTCCGCGAGCGTGACCGGCTTCGCCGCGTCCTCGGAGAACGTGGACGGGAAGACCGCGAGCTCGCGCAGGCGTTCGGAGTTCTCCCAGTCGGCGCGGGCGCCCTCCTTCACGAGGCGGCCGTACTGGGCGCTGAAGACGCGGAAATCGTCCGGGCGGTTCTTCTGCATGTCCTCGATTTCGCCGAGGATCTTGCCGACGAGCACCTTGCGCATGCGGCGCACCACGGCGTCGTCCTGGAGCATTTCGCGCGAGACGTTGAGCGGCAGGTCGGCGCTCTCGACGACGCCGCGGACGAACGAGAGGTAGCGCGGCAGCAGCTCCTTCACGTCGTCGCCGATGAAGACGTTGCGGACGTAGAGCTGGAGGCCCTGGCGGGCGTTCGGGTAGAACAGGTCGTACGGAGCGGTGCGCGGAATGAAGACGAGGGCCTGGAATTCCGTCGCGCCCTCGGCGGAGACGCGGATCGTGGCGAGCGGCTCCTCGTGGTCGTGCGCGACGTGCTTGTAGAAGGCGTCGGTCTCCTCCTTCGTCGCCTCCGACTTGGACTTCTTCCAGATCGCCTTCATGGAGTTGAGCTGGCGCGGCTCCGGCGGCGGGACCGTCTCCTCTTCGCCCTTGTCGTTCTTGCGCGTGCGGGGCTTGGCGCTCGGGTCGGGGTTGAGCATCACCGGGTAGGCGATGTAGTCCGAATAGGTGCGGACGATGTCTTCGATGCGCCAGTCGTCGAGGTACTCCTTGGCGTCGTCGCGCATGTGCAGGACGATCGTCGTGCCGTCCGCCGCGTCGGGATCGCCGTCGGAAATCTCGTACGTCCCCTTGCCGTCGGACGACCACAGCACCGGCTTTTCGCCGCGGCGGCGCGAAAGCACGTCCACCTTGTCGGCGACCATGAAGGCGGCGTAGAAGCCGACGCCGAACTGGCCGATGAGCTCGGGCGCGCCGGCCTTCTCCTTCATCGCCTGGAGGAAGCGCTTCGTGCCGGACGAGGCGACCGTGCCGAGGTTCTTCTCCGCCTCCTCGGCGGTCATGCCGACGCCGTTGTCGCAGATGGAGAGCGTACCGGCCTCCTTGTTGGGGACGATCTGGATGCGGTACGGGGAATCGGCCTCCTTGGACTTGTCCGTCAGCGCCTCGAACCGGGCGCGGTCGATCGCGTCGGAAGCGTTGGAGAGCAGTTCGCGGAGGAAGACCTCCTTCTTTGAATAGAGCGAATGGATCACGAGGTCGAGCATCTGGCCGACTTCGGTCTGGAACGGTTTTTGCATGTGAAATTCCCGTGGTTGGGGTGGTCCGGAGGCCGAAAAAAACGGCCCCCGCGAAATACGGCGTCCGATTATACGTTGCGCCCGCCCCTCCCGCAAGCCCCCGAAAGCCGCGCCCGGGGCGAACGCGCCGCGCGGCGACGAAGCCGTGGGGGAGTGTGGTAGAATGGCGCGCATGGACGGGACGCCTTCCGCTTTCGCCGCGCCGAACGGCTTCGAGATGCTGTCGGTGGTCATGCCTTGCTACCGGCTGGCCGCCACGGCGGAGGCCAATGTCCGCGCCGTCGCGGATCTTCTGGACCGCGGCGGCGTGCCGCACGAAATCGTGCCCGTGGACGACGGCTCCGGCGACGGCACGGACGAGGCGCTGCTCGCCGCGGCGCGCGCGCTTGGGCCGGACCGGGTGCGCCCCGTTCTCCTGCCCGAAAACGGCGGCAAGGGCGCCGCGCTCGTCGCGGGATTCCGCGCGAGCCGCGGCACGCACGTACTCCTGCTCGACGGCGACCTCGACCTCGCGCCGGACCGAATCTGGGGCTTCTTCGAGATCATGCGCCGCGACGGAGCGGACGTCGTGATCGGCTCGAAGATGCACCCGGAGTCGAAGATCGACTACCCCCTGCGCCGCCGGTTCGCGTCACTCGTCTACTATTCCCTCGTGCACGCTCTCCTGCAACTGCCGGTCCACGACACGCAGACGGGCATGAAACTCTTCACGCGCGAATCGCTCGACTTCGCGTTTTCGAGGATGGTGACGAAGCGCTACGCCTTCGATCTCGAAGTTCTCGCCATCGCGCGCGACGCCGGCTACCGCGTCTCCGAGGCTCCCATCGAGCTGGACTACCACGGCCGAGCCGGCGCGCTCACGGCGAGGAACGTCCGCGACGTGCTCGTGGACACCGCCGCGATCTTCTGGCGGGCCCGCCTCCTGCGCTACTACAAGGCCGCCGAGCCGCACGCCATGCCGGAGAAACCGGCGACCGTCACGGCCGTGATCGCCTGCCCCGGCGCGAGCGGCATGCTCCGGCAGTGCGTCGAGGCGCTTGCCGCCGAGCGCGCGGCGGTTCCCGCCGCGGAACTCGAAGCGATCGTCCTGCCGGACGCCCCGACCGGCGAATCCTGGCCGCCGTGGGTCCGCGAGATCCCGACCGGCCGCATTCTCCCCTCCGAGAAGCGCAACGCCGGCATCCGGGAGGCGCGCGGCGAAGTCGTGGCGTTTCTCGACGACGACGCCCGCCCGCTCCCCGGCTGGCTCGCGCACGCGCTGCCGTGGTTCGGGGTGCCGGAGGTCGGCGGCGTCGGCGGGCCCGCGGTGACGCCGCGCGACGACCCGCCGGCGGCGAAGCTTTCCGGCCGCGTCTACGAAAACCCGCTCGTCTCGGGCGGCGCCCGGCGGCGCTACTTCCCCACCGCAGTTCGCGACGAGGACGACCTTCCGAGCTGCAACCTGCTCGTCCGGGCGTCGCTCCTGCGCAGGATCGGCGGCTACAGTTCGGCGCACTGGCCGGGCGAGGACACGTTCCTCTGCCGGGCCCTCGTCTACGGCGAAAAGGCTCGTCTCGTCTACGATCCCCAGGTCGTCGCCGCGCACCACCGCCGACCGCTCTTCGGGCCGCACCTGCGGCAGGTCTCCCGCTACGCCCGGCACCGCGGGTTCTTCGCGCGCCGCTATCCGGAAAACTCCCGCCGCCCCGCCTACTTCGCGCCCTCGCTGCTCCTGCTCGGCACGATCGGGGAAGCGCTCTGCGCCGCGGCCTGGGCGCTCTTCAGAACCGGATGCTTCGGATGCGCCTCCGGCGACGCCCGCAGGGCCTGCGCGCTGTACGAACTTGTCCTGCGCGGCCCGGCGGCGTTCGGCGCGGCCGTCCTCGCCTTCTACGCGCTGGCTGTGCTCGCGGCTTCCTTCTCGCCGCGCCTCCGCACGTGGGCGTGGACCGCGGCGGGCGTCGTGACGACGCACTACGCCTACGGCTGGAACTTCCTGCGCGGCTTTCTGTCGCGATCCATGCCCGACGGCGTGAAAGACTTCGACCACCAGGGCGGAAACGGGACTCCGGCGGACCCCGCGCGTCAGGCCCGGACGGCGAGCAGGGCGATGTAGGCGGCGTAGGAAAGCAGGAGGGCGGCGCCGGAAACGCGGCCGATGCGCCCGACGGCGGCGCCGCGGCGCGGGAAGCCCGCGACGAGGAGGAAGAGCGCGAGGGCGAACGAGGCCGGGAGGTCGCGGCCGAGGACCGCGCCGTCCACGGCCGGCATGGGCGCGATCGCGCCGGCGATACCCACGACGGCGAGGGCATTGAAGAGGTTGGACCCGACGATGTTGCCGACGGCGAGGTCATCTTCGCCGCGGCGCACCGCCGCGAGCGAGGAGGCGAGTTCTGGAAGCGAGGTGCCGAGGGCGACGATGGTGAGCCCGATCACAAGGTCGGAGACGCCGAGTTTCATCGCGATCTCCACCGCGCCCCAGACGAGTATGCGGGAGGAGAGCACAAGCGCGGTGATGCCGAAGACGACTTTGGCCGCGCAGACGCCGAGGGAGGCTACGGGCGCGGCGGCGGCCTCGTCCGGGCCGGAGTCGGCGGACGCGTCGCGAGCCATCGCGAAGAGCGCCGCGGCGAAGAGTGCGAGGAGAATCCAGGCGTCGGCGCGCGAGAGTCCGGCACCAAGACGCGCGTCCTTCAGCAGAACTGCGGAAACGGCCGTGACGAAAAGCAGCGCCGGGATCGCGAATCGGATCGCGCTTCGGTTCACCGCGAGCGGGCGCACGAGCGCGCAGAGGCCGATGATGAGGGCGATGTTGCAGACGTTGGAGCCGTAGGCGTTACCGAGCGCGAGCCCGGACGCGCCGCGCACGGCGCTCACGGCCGAGACCGCCATTTCCGGCGCCGACGTGCCGAACCCGACGACGACCATGCCGACGAGGAGCGCCGGCGCGCCGAGGCGGCGCGCGCCGTCCGAAGCGCCGGCGACGAAGACGTCGGCGGAGAACACGAGCGCGCCGAGTCCGGCGATGATCGCGGCGAAGGGAAGGAGCCAGTCAATCATGTGGTTGCGTCTCCGGGTCCTGCTCCTACCAGACCGAGCCCCAGCGGACCGAAAGCGGCCAGTACACGAGCGCCGCCGGGCCGAGCATCTGCGGCCGCGGCACCGGACCCCAGTAGCGGCCGTCGAACGAGTTGCGGGTATTGTCGCCCATCGGCAGATAGGCGTCGCCCACGGCGATTTCCGCGCCCGGGCGGCCGAGCGGCCAGGACGGGTTCGAGTTGCGGCCGAGTTCGGGATCGCCGGTGAGGTGGTAGCCGGCGTAGTTCGGGCCCGTGCGGGACGGGCCTCGCGACGTTTCGCGGTCGATCCCGCGGAAGCCGGAGACGGGCTTGCCGTTCACGACGAGGCGGGGCGGATCGACCGAGACTCGCTCGCCGGGCAGACCCACGAGACGCTTGATGTAGAACATCCCGGGCATGAGGCCGGGGATCGGCGTCTCGTCGAGCGCGAGGTCGAATCCGAAGAACGGCACGTGCAGCGTGCGCCGGCCCGGCGTGGCGGCGGAGGAGCCGGACGAAGGCGCGCGTTCGGTCTTCGACGTGGAGAAGACGACGATCTCGTCGCGTTTCGGCGGCCGCAGGTACCAGAGGAAGCGGTTCACGAACACCTGGTCGCCGGAAACGACGTAGCCGCGCCAGACGCGGTCGCCCTTGCGGACCGTGCCGCGGAGCGCGCCGGGACGCGAGGCGGTCGGGTCGTCGGGCCGGAGGTCGTGGAAGCGCAGCAGCTCGTTCTCGTGGCGCTCCATGGCGTCCTGCGGGATCTTGAACGTCTCGCCGGCGAGCGACGCGAGCACGTAGCCGGGGGCGCCGACGTGGTCCGTCCAGATCGCGAGCGAACCGTCGCGCGCGGCCACGGCGTCGCGGTACCAGCGGCCCGTCGCCGCCCATTTGAGGATCTTCAGCGGCGTGAAACGGTCGAAGAAATCCGGTCCGTCGGCGTCTTCGGCGTGGATGCCGTAGAGCGTCGGCTGCATCGATCCGGTGGGGATCTTGAACGGCTGGAAGAAGTACGCGCGCACGGCGAGTGCCACGCCGAAGGCGACGATCACCGTCTCCACCACCTCGCGGAGGGCGGCGGGGGCGCGGTTCCGCGGGAGTTCCGCGGTCGCGGCGTCGGCGGCTTCGCGGGCCCGTGCGATCGCGGCGTCGGCTTCCGCCCTGTCGCGGACGGTGCGGCCGGCCGCGCGGAGGTCCGACACGGCGGAAGCGAGGGCGCCGAGGCGGTCGGGCGGCAGGAGGTCGGACGACGAGCGCAGGAGGGTGCCAAGATCCTTCGCGCAGGCGCGCACGGCGCGCCGCGCCGTGCCGGCGCGGCCGAGGACGAGGCGGCGGGCCCCGTTCCAGAGCGCCCAGAGGGCGACGGCGTCGAGGATCGCGGAGAGAACGAAGATCGGGTCCATTTCGGCGGGAGGGGCGGTTAGATGTCCGAGGGGTCGCGCCCGAGCTTGGCGCAGGCGGTTTCGACCTGCGAACGCACGGCGTGGTCGGTTTCCATGCGGCCGTGGACGGTCTTGCAGGCGTGGACGACCGTCGCGTGGGTCTTGTCGAACGCGCGGGCGATTTCCGGCAGCGAGCGGCGCGTGAGGGCTCGGCAGAGGTACATGGCGATCTGGCGCGGGAGCGCGACGTTCTGCGAGCGGTCGCGGCTCGTCATGTCCGAAAGCCGCAGGTCGAACTGCTCCGCGACGACGCGCTGGATGTCCTGGCACGTCGGCTCGGCGCGCGCCTCGCGGTCGATCGCGCCGCGCAGCTGCTCGACCATGATTTCGCGCGTGATCGGCTTGCCGAGGAGGTTCTGGTAGCAGACGAGACGCGTGAGCGCGCCTTCGAGCTGCCGCACGTTGGAGGTGATGTTCTCGGCGATGTAGGAGAGGTATTCGTCCGGCAGCGGCATCGACGCGGTGGCCTGCTTGCTCTTGAGGATCGCCATGCGCGTGGCGTAGTCGGGGGACTGGATGTCCGTGACGAGGCCCTGCTGGAAGCGCGAGACGAGACGGTCGTCGAGCCCCTGGATCTTGTTCGGGGGACGGTCGCTCGTGAGGATGATCTGGCGGTGCTCGTTCTGGAGCGCGTTGAACGTGTTGAAGAACTCCTCCTGCAGCGCCGTCTTGCCCGTGAGGAACTGCACGTCGTCCACGAGCAGGAGGTCCGCGTGGCGGTACCGCGCGCGGAATTCCGCCGAGCGGCCGGCGCGGATCGACTCGATGAAGTCGTTCAGCATCGCTTCGAGCGTGATGTAGACGATCGTCGCGCGGGCGTCGCGCACGTGCACGGCGTGGGCGACGGCCTGCATGAGGTGCGTCTTGCCGAGCCCGGTGTCGCCGTAGATGAGGAGCGGGTTGTAGACGCCGCCCGGGTTCGCGGCCGCCTGCGCGGCCGCGGCGTGGGCGAAGCTGTTCGACGGACCCTGCACGAAGTTTTCGAACGTGAAATTGGGGTCGAGCGGCATGCCGCGCAGTTCGCCGGCGGGGCCGCGCGGGGAGAAGCCGGGGGCGGAGCCGGATTCCTCGCGGCGCGGCGCCGGCGCGGAAAGCGTCGGCTCGGGCGGGGGATCGGGGGGCGGGGGCACGGCGTCGGGGCGGAACGTGAAATCGTGCGTCATCTCCGGATCGACCGAACGCACGGCGTCGTCGATGTAGCCGTCGTAGTTGTTCTTGATCCAGAGCTTCGTGAAATCGTCTCCAACCGCGAGCGCAAGCGAACCGCCCTCGCCCTCCATCGGGACGAGCGGGGCGATCCAGCGCGAAAACGTGTCGGGGTCGAGCGTTGCTCCCAGCCGGGCGCGCGCCGTTTCCCAAACGGAAAGTGGGTTGTTCATCGCCGCCCATTCTCCCGCAAAACACTGCGGGGGGCAAGGAAAAAAAACGGTCAAGTTGCGGACAGGTTATCAACAGGTTGTCAACAGGCCGGCGCGGCGAGGGCGACAAGCGGGCGGACGGAATGTGGTAGACTCGCGGCGTCATGGACACGAAAAGCAAAGTCCCGAAGGCGGCGCGGAAAAGGCCGGCGCTGGCGCTCGTCCGCAACGACACCCTGCGGGCGACGCCCGGGGCGGTGAAAAAACTGGTCTCCGTCGCGAAGCGTCTCGGCATCGAACTGCTCGAAGAGCGGGACGCGAAAAAGGCGGACGCCCTGCTCGCGCTCGGCGGCGACGGGTCGATGCTGAGCGCCGTGCGCGCCCACGCGCAACTCGGAAAACCCTTCCTCGGCGTCAACATCGGCACGCTCGGCTACCTTTCCGCCGCTCCCCTCTCCGGCGCGGAAGAGGCGCTCCGCGCGTGGCGCGACGGCGAAACGCGCATCGAGGAGCGTTCCATGCTCCGCGCGCAGGTGCGGCGCGGAGGCAACGGCCCGGCCGGGAAGCCCGCGCTCGCGCTCAACGATCTCGTCGCGACGCGCCAGGGAACCGGCCGCGTCGCCTGCATCGCGCTGGAGGTGGACGGCGAGCACGTGGCGGAGTTCCCGTGCGACGGGCTCATCCTGGCCACCCCGACAGGCTCCACCGCGTATTCGCTCTCGGCCGGCGGCCCGCTCCTCTCGCCGAGGGCGGACGCGTTCGTCGCGAACGTCATCTGTCCGCACACCCTCACCTCCCGGCCGCTCGTCCTGCCCGGCGACAGCATCGCCACGGTGCGCGTCGTGCGCGCGGGCGGACCCGTCGCCTTCTGCGCCGACGGGATCGTGTGCGGACGGATGCGCGAAGGGGATTCCTTCACGGCGACGACCGCCGCGCTGCGCGTCTCGCTCGTGTCGATGCCGGGCGCCGACCCGTTCGAGCCGCTCCGCGTGAAACTCGGCTGGAACTACTCTTCGGCGCGGCCGGTCAGCGCGACAGGTCCTTCGTCGGGAACCGCGGATCGCACGTGACGCGGATGCCGAGCCGCCGGAGGCCGGCGGCGTCGGAAGCCGACGAAATGTGCGTCATGTGCATCTCGCAGTCGCGGAGCGCGGGAAGCTTCTCCAGCGCGAGCGCGGCGGCGCCGTTGTTCACGGCGGAAATGGCGAGCGCGACGAGGAGCTCCTCGACGTTGAGGTTGGAGTTCTTGTGGCCGAGAAGCCCGGCCTTCATCTCCGTCACGGAGCGCACGACGTGCTTCGGGAGGAGTTCCAGCGCGTCGGGGATACCGGCAAGCTTCTTGACGCCGTTGAGGATCGCGGCGGCGGCGGAGCGCAGAAGCACGGAATTCTTTCCCGTGACGATCGTGCCGTCCGGCAGGCGCAGGGCCGTCGCGCAGCAGATGCCGCGAACGCCCTTGCCCTCGGCCTCCCCGGCCGCGGCGGCTTCCCGCGCGGGGATCACGACCGGGCGGTCCTCGTCCTTGAGCCCGCACGCGGCCATGATGGCGCGGAGGCGCTCGACCGTGGCGGTGGTGGCGCGGTCCGCGGCGAGGTCCGCCTCGCCCTTGAGGTGGCGGCGGATGATCTCCTGGCGCGAGGCTTCGCGAACGGCCTCGTCGTCGGCGATCGCGAAGCCGACCTTGTTGACGCCCATGTCCGTCGGAGAGCGGTAGATCTGGTCGGCCGGAAGCAGGCGCTCCAGAAGGGAGCGCAGGATCGGAAACGCCGCGACGTCGCGGTTGTAGTTCACCGCCTTTTCGCCGTAGGCGTCGAGGTGGAAGGGATCGATCTGGTTGAAGTCCTCGATGTCGGCCGTGGCGGCCTCGTAGGCGACGTTCACGGGATGCGAGAGCGGGAGGTTCCACACCGGGAACGTCTCGTACTTCGCGTAGCCGGCGCCGACGCCGCGGCGGTTCTCGTGCCACACCTGGGAAAGCGCGGTGGCAAGCTTGCCGCTCGACGGCCCGGGGGCGATGACGCCGACGATCGGGGCCGACGTTTCGACGAACGGATTGCGCCCGAACCCCTCGTCCGAAAGGATGAGGTCGACGTTCGCGGGATAGCCCGGAATCGCCGCGTGGAGGTACACCGCCAGACCGGCCTGGCGGAGGCGGTCGGCGAACGCGGCCGCGGCGCGCATCGACGGATCGAAGCGCGTCAGGACGACCGACTTCACGGCGAGGCCGCGCGCGCGAACGTCGTCCACGAGGCGCAGCACCTCGGCGTCGTACGTCGTGCCGAAATCGGCGCGGAAGCGGCGATGCTCAATGTCGCCGGCGTAGGCGCAGACGATGAACTCGATCTGGTCGCCGAGCGCCTGAAGCATGCGCAGCTTCACGTCCGGCTCGAACCCCGGGAGGATGCGGGCCGCGTGGAGGTCCTGGAGGAGCTTGCCCCCGATTTCGAGATAGAGCTTGTTGCCGAACCGCTTCGCCCGGTCGCGGATCGCGGCGGATTGGAGCTCGATGTACAGATCGTTGTCGAAAGCGCGCTTCCCGGACGCGCCGCCGCCGGCGCTCGCGCCGGCGGGCTTGGAGTCGATGTCGTTCATCGGGGCCTCAATGATACCACAATCCGGTCTTTCCCCGCGCGCGCCCGCGCCGTCCGTTTGTGGTAGGATGCCCGGCATGGACACCGCACTTTCCGCTTTCTTCGCCCGCCACGGTTTTTCCGCGTCCGTCGACGCCGACGCGCTCCTCGCCGAATTCGACCGGCAGATGGACGCCGGACTCTCCGCCCGCCCCTCCTCCCTCGCCATGCTTCCGGCGTTTCTCGACACCACGCGGGACGTGCCGGTGGACACGCCCGTGATCGTGCTCGACGCGGGGGGGACGAACCTGCGCGTGGCCGTCGTGTGGTTCGACAAGGCCGGCAAGGCCCGGATCGAGGATTTCCGCAAGTACAAGATGCCCGGCACGTCCGGGAAAGAAGTCGGCGCGGAGGAATTTTTCGCAGAGTTCGCCGGATTCCTGGAGCCGGTCTGCCGCCGCGCGAACGACGTGGGCTTCTGCTTCTCGTACCCGACCGAGATCCTCCCGGATCTCGACGGCCGCCTCCTCCGCTGGAGCAAGCAGGTGGACGCGCCGGAAGTCGTCGGCCGGCTCGTCGGCTCCTCGCTCGCCGCCGAACTGGAGCGCCGGACCGGGCGCCGCCTCGCCATCCGGGTTCTCAACGACACCGTGGCGACGCTTCTCGCGGGCAAGTCCGCCGGCATCCGCCGCCGGTACGGCTCGTACGTCGGATTCATCCTCGGCACGGGCACCAACATCGCGTACCTGGAGCGCAACGGCCGCGTGGCGAAGGTCCCGGGCCTCGCACCGGACGGCTTCACGATCGTGAACGTCGAAAGCGGCAGCTTCGACGGCGTGCCGCGATCCGATTTCGACCGCGCCGCGGTGGCGCGCCTCAAGGGCGGAGACGAAGGCGCGCTCGAAAAGATGGTTTCCGGCGCGTATCTCGGCGAAGTCGGCATCGAAGTCTTCCGCGCCGCCGCGGCCGAGGGGTTCTTCTCCCCGGGCGTCGCCGCCGCGATCGCCGCGATTCCGTCGCTCGCCAACAAGGATTTCGACGATTTCGTCGCCAACCCGTTCGTCGCGCCCGGCCCGCTCGCCGGGGTTCCGTGGACGGACGCCGACCGCCGCGCCGCCATCGCGCTCGGCGAGCCGGTCTTCCTGCGCGCCGCGGCGATCACAGCGGTGAACGTCGCGGCCGCGGTGCTTCGCACCGGCGAGGGGCGCGACCCGCTCCACCCCGTCTGCGTGACGATCGACGGATCCACCTACTGGAAGACGCGCAGCGCGATGTTCCGCTCCCGCGTCGAAGAGGGGCTGCGCAGGATTCTCGGGTCGCGCGGCGTCTCGTTCGAGGCGATCTGCATCGAAGACGCCCCGCTGCTCGGATCCGCCGTCGCCGGCCTCATCGCGTAAGGACGCGCGTCGGCGCGGGCGTCGCGGAGGAAGTCGGGCGGAAAGCCGCGACTCACGCTCTGCGAAGGGAGGAGATGAAGTCCTTCATCTCCCCGACGCTCCTGCCCTCGATGCACTGGCGGTGCCAGATTTCGAGGTTGATGAGCATCCAGAGGCGGAAGTTGTGATCGGCCTTGCCGCCGACGTGCTCGGACACGAGGCGGTCGATCGCCTCCTGGCGGAACAGACCGAGCTCGACGAAGCGGGACTGCGCGAAGAGGCGCTTCTGGAACTCCGCGAAGTCGCCGCGCAGCCAGCGCGCGATCGGGAAGCCGAAGCCCTGCTTCTTTCGGTCGATGAGCTCGCGGGGGAGATATTTCGCGGCGACCTGCCGGAGAATCCACTTGAGACCGCGGTCGCGGCCCTTGAGCTTGAGACCGCAGGGAAGCGACGCGGCGAACTCGGTCACCTTGACGTCGATGAGCGGCGGACGGATCTCGATCGAATGCGCCATGCTCATGCGGTCGGAGATCGCGAGGAGCTGGTCGGGCATGCGCGTCATGAGATCCGTGTAGAGCATCTTGTCGAGATGCTCGGAGGCGGTGCCGTCCTTGAAGAACGAGAGAATCTTTCCGACGGAATCCGAATTGCCGACGAGCGCCTTGGCCTTGTCCGTGAAAAGGCGCTCCTTTTCCTCCTGCGTGAAGCGCAGGACGGACATGGAGCGCGCGTACGCCTCGCCGTCGCTGCGGGCGTGGCCGCCCACGTCGTTGAGCCAGCGGAGCTTGCCGGCGAGGCTCTTGTAGCCGAAGCTCTCCGGCACGAGGCCGATCGCGGGCCCGAGGAGGCCGCGGCGGAGGAAGCCCGGGACGAGACCGTAGAGGCGGGCGAGCTTCTGACCGGCAAACCGGTCGTAGCCGGCGAAGTTTTCGTCGCCGCCGTCACCCGAAAGGACCACCTTGTCGTGCTTCGCGGCGAGGCGCGAGACGAGGAAGACGCCGACGCCGAAGGGATCGGCCGGCTCGTCCATGTGGTGGATCATCTCCGGGATCGTGCCGACGACGTCCGGCTCGGCGATCTCGTGGATCCAGTTGAGGCCGTACTGCTTCGCGACGACCTCGGCCCACGGCAGTTCCGAGAGGTCCTGGTCCTTGACGCCGATCGAAAACGCGTCGAACGACTTGCCGGTGATCTTCGCCGTCATGGCGGTGACGAGCGAGGAATCGATGCCGCCGGAAAGGAACGTCGCGACCGGAACGTCGGAAAGCAGATGCCGCTTCACGGTGTCGAGCAGGAGCGCCTCCAGCTCGTCCGTCAGCTCTTCGGCCGTGCCGGCGCGCTTCGGCTCAAACGTCGAAAGCGTCCAGTACTTCTCGGTGCGGAGCGCTCCGTCCTGCCACACGGCGTAGGTCGCGGCCGGGAGCTTCACAACGCCCTTGAAGAGCGACCGGTCGTCCGGAAGGTAGCGCAGCGACATGTAGTGCCACAGCGCCTCCATGTCCACCTCGCGCGAAACGATCCCGCTCGCAAGCACGGCCTTCGGCTCGGAGGCGAAGGCGAACGAACCGTCGGCGCCCTGCGCGTAGAAGACCGGCTTCTGGCCGAGGTGGTCTCGGGCCAGAAGGAGCTTGCGGCTGCGGGAGTCCCAGAGGGCGAAGCCGAACATGCCGCGGAGCTTTTCGACGCACTTTTCCCCGTATTCGAGGTAGAGCGGAAGGACGATTTCGGAGTCGGACCGCGTCTTGAAGGCGTAACCGGCCGCCTCGTACTTCGCGCGAAGCTCCGGATAGTTGTAGATTTCGCCGTTGCAGACGAGACAGATTTCGCCCGACGGGTCGAAAAGCGGCTGGCGGCCGCCCGCGAGATCGTTGATCGAAAGCCGACGCTGGCCGATCGCGAAGCCGGCGAGCTCGGCGAAGCCGGAATCGTCCGGGCCGCGGTGAACCAGAAGATCGCACATGGCGCGGACCTTCTCCGCGCCGCCTTTTCCGAAAAATCCTGCAATGCCGCACATGGCGGAGTCCCTACTTTTTGGTTTTGCGCCCGCCCTTCGGCTTCGGCGGGGCCGCGATGCGCCGGAGTCTGCGCTTCAACGCGGGATCCGCGACGAGCGGCGCCTCGCGCGCGGCGAGGGCGCGGGAAGCCGGCGAACCCTCCAGCAGGAGGAGCCGGGCGTACTCGGTGTGGTTGTCGGGATTCCAGAACTCGCGTTCCAGAACACCGCGCCAGAAGTCGAGGGCCTGGGCGACGCGGCCCGTCTGCGCGAGGGCCTCGGCCCAGGCGTAGCGGGCCTCCGCATCGTACGGATTGAGCGACACCGCCTCGCGCGCGCACCAGTACGCCGCGGACGCCGCGGCGTCGAACGCCTCGGGCGTCGCGGCCTCCCGCGCCTCGTCGAGCGCAAGCTGCGCGGCCCACGCGGGCATGTAGTAGTTCCACGGATAGAGCGCCATGGCCCGCCGGGAAAGCTCAAACGCCTCGCGGGCCGATTCCATCCGCGGCGTCTCCAGAGCGGTTCCCCGAAGAAATCCGTACTTTCCCCTCAGATAGAGCCACTGCGCGCGGGTCGCCCCGAACGCGTGGAAAAAACCGCAGACGCCGGCGGCGAGAAGAACGCTGCCGGCGGCGAGGCGGAATCGGTGCCTCCAGGTGGCTTCGGAACGGCTCGACATTCGCGGGCAACCGGTCGCCCCGGCCTAGAATCGGCTCTCCCGGGCCTCGATGACGTCGTCCGGAAGAAGCACCGGATTTTCCTCCTTGCCGTCCCGGATCCGGTCGAGATCGTACGCGCGCGAAACCCCGCCGCGCGTGACGATGACGGTTCCGCTGGCGTAGGCGTTGAGACCGCCGGCCTCAATGATCGTCTCCTGGAGTTTCATGCCGTCGCGGTATCCGATCGGCCCGATCTTGCGCACGGAGCCGTTCACGAACACGCGCTGCGTCTGGATCATGCCGGGGCAGATGACCTGGACGTTCACGTCCTGGAAGATTCCGCCGTCCACGTACGCGGAACGGATCGCGGCCTCGGCCTCGGAGGTCGTGAGACGGTCGATGCGAAGGTCTCCGATGTACGGAAGCGTGATGATGCCGAGTGCGTCGATCGTGTCGGACGCGGTGAATCCGTGCGCCTGGGAAGGAGGCTGGACGGAAACTTCGACGCGGTCGTCCGGACGGAGCGGACGGTTGCCGGTCGTGGTCATCGGCCCGACGGACGCCGGCATGGGCGGAACCCAGGCGAGCGGATTCGGATTGGACGGTGGGGAGACCAGATCGACGACCGACTGGCAGCCGCAGAGAACGGCGGCTGCGCAGGCGGCGATCAGAGGTGCGTAAAACTTTGACATTGTCGTTTCGACCTTGGTGAATGGCGTTTCCGGAGTTGGGACGGCGGTTCCGATTCTGGAGGGCGGAGGCTACTTCGAATCCTCCTCGCGCTTTTCGCCGGATTCCCCGCTCGGAGACCTGGATCCGTCCCGCTCTTCGCCGACGACCGGCGACGCGTATCCCCCGACGACCGGGGCGCCGTACCCGCCCACGGTCGGCGAGCGGTAGCCGCCGGAACGGTGGCGGTGATGGCTGGAACGGCGGCGGGTGGTGCCCGACGCACCGCTCGTGTAATAGTAGTAGTACTGGTTTTCGTAGTAGTAACTGGATCCTCCGTGCGCCGCGTTGACGTTGTTGAGGATCACTCCGACGAAATTGCCTCCCATCGCGATGATGCGCTCCTTGGCGCGCCGGCAGAGGGCGCGGGGGTACTTGCGGTGCTGGACCACCTGCAGGACACCGTCGCCGAGACGGACGAGCTGGGCCGTGTCCGAAACGCCGACCATCGGCGGGGAGTCCACGATCACGCGGTCGTAGCGCTCGCGAAGCGTGTGGAAAAGCGACGCCATTTCCTCGGTGTCCATGAGACCGAAGACCGACGCGCCGGCGATCCGGCCCGCCGGAAGGAAATCGAGATTGGGCTGGGCGGTCTTGATGATCGCGGTGTCGAGCGACGCCTCGCCGACGACGACGTTGGAAATGCCCGGCTCGACCGCGACGTCGAGAATCTTGTGGAGGCGGGGATGGTACAGGTCGCAGTCCACGAGGAGCACGCGCTCGCCGCTTTCCGCGCACACCCACGCGGTGTTGAAGGAGTTGATCGACTTGCCTTCGCCGGCGGACGCCGACGTGAAGACGATGACCTTGCCCTCGCCGAGCGCCTTGTTGTTCTTGAGGTTCATGCGCAGGACGCGGTAGACCTCGTAGTGGCTGAACCGGGCGTTGGGGTCGTTGAGCGCGCGGATCTTCTGCGGGACGATGCCCACGACCGGGGCCTGCAGGTAGCGCTCCACGTCGTCGGCCGTCTTCACCGTGGTGTCGAGGTATTCGACGAAGAACGCGAGCACGACGCCGAAGAAAAGGCCGGCGACGACCGAAAGCGTGACGTTAAGCGCGAAATTCGGGGAGATCGGCAGCGGCATCTCCGGCACTTTCGCCAGTTCGATGATTTCGACGGCCGTCTTCGGGATGTTGAGGCCGATGCGCTCGTCGTCCATGCGGCGGTCGAGATCCGCGCGGCGGGACTTGAGCGCCGTGAGATCCTGGTTGAGACGCTCGAGTTCGATCGCGACGCCCGCGGAAACCTCTCGCTCCGCGTCGGACGTCTTCTTGAGGCGCTCGGCGTAGAGGTCGGCCTCGGTCTGCGTCTGCTCCCAGGCGATCTTCAGCCCGGTCTTCACGCCGTCGACGCGTTCCTTGAGCTTGGCGTCGAGCTCCGCGAGCAGGACCTGAGCCTTCTGCACCTCGGGGTGGTTCGGACCCGCGCCGGCCTGCTTCAGCGCGGCCAGCTGCATCTGGAGGTTCTGGCGGTCGGTGATGAACTGCGAAAGCGAATTGTCGCCGATCACGGCCGGGAGGGCTTCGGCCGCTTCCTGCGGGGAGAGCTCGACGATGCGGTCGTAGCGGAGCTTCTTCACCGTGGCCTCCATCTGGAGCGCCTCGGCCTTCTCCGTGTACTGCGCGACCTGGCGGTGCACCATGTCCGCGCCGTAGTCGGCGCGGGAAAGGAGGGCGACGCCGTTCTTTTCGCGGAAGACGCGGATTTCCTCCTCCTTGGCCGCGATCTGGTCTTCGAGGTTCTTCACCTCGTCCGTGAGCTTTTCGAGGGAGCGTTCGATCGTGGAACGGCTCTTCGTGCGCATGTATTCGCGGAAGACCTTCGCGATCGTGTTCGCGACGCGGGCCGCGACGCGGGCCGCCTCGCCGTCGGGCTTGTCGGGCTTGTCGAGCTTGACGGTGATGGCGATGAGGTCGGTGTCGCGGAAGACGGAAAGGGACGTCTTGCTCTTCACGAGCGCGACCGTGCGCTCGAAATTGTTCTGCGCCGAACTCGTGTTCTTCCAGCCGTACGCCATGCCGAGATCGTCGGCAAGGTTGCTTTCGCGCACCACCTGCTCGACGACCGGGTCGGACTTCATGATCTCAAACTGGGTGCGGAGGAAGACCGGATCGTACCGGAAGACCGACGCGCCGAAGAGATCCTTGTTCGGAGCCTCGCGCTGCACCTCGATCACGCTCCGCGCGGCGTAGACCTTCGGCATGCGCCGCGTGACGACGATGCCGACGAGAATGAGCAAAATGGAAACCGCGATGACGATTTCCTTGCGACTGTAGAGGATCTGCCAGTAGTCGAGGAAGTGGACCGCGTCAAGCGGGGAGGACGACGATTGCGCGCCGGCCGTCTGCGGCTCGGTCCCGCCGTGAATTTCCGATTCGTTGCTCATCTCGTTTTTCGCGAAAAGTCCCGCCGGACGTGGGATGCCAGCGGGACCGAATGTCGTTTTTCGCGCGCCGCGCCCGTGCGCGGCGCGGGGGTGGACCGGACTAGAAGAACTTGACGTTCCCGTTGACGCCGAAGACGTTCTCCTTGTAGTCCATGCCAACGTCCGCGTCCACGTCGTGGTACGTGTAGTTGACGCTCGCCGTGAACCACTGGGTGAAGCGGTAGTTGAGCGCGGCCTGGAAGTAGAACGTGTCGCGGTCGTATTCGTCCTTGCCGCCGGTCTGCTTGAGCAGACGCTCGCGATAGCCTTCCGTCCTGGCCTGCTCGGACATGTCGTCCTTCAGGCGGTAGGTGCGGCGGCGAAGCTCGACCGTCGCGCTCGCGGAGAGCCGACGATCCCTGCCGAGGTACTGCTTCAGGCGGGCGTAGCCGGCGAGATCCTCCTGCGAGGAGAAGGGATAGGTCTCGGAGGAGACATGTCCGTAGCGGCCGCCGAAGAACAACTGCGTGTCGCGCTGCTGGAAGAGACGAAGCTCGAGGTTCGATTCGCCCCAGAAGTCGCGGTCGTCGGTCTCCTCGTCCTCGTACCAGAAGTGCGCCCAGCCGGTGGAGCCGTAGAGGATGTGGTTCCGGTGGCCGGAGAAGTCGTACTCGCCCTGGACGCCGAGCTCGAGGTAGCGGGCGCCGAGGTCGAGATTCGGCGCGTATTCGCCGCTCGACTGGCCGATCTGGACGAGCTGCTTCTCGGTGAGTTCCGAGCGGCGGTCCCAGTCGGTGTACTGCAGGAGCAGGCCGAGCGAGAGCCGACGGGTGAACTCGTGCATGTAATCGAGGCGGACCTTCCACTCGTCCTCGTCGGAGTAGCGGGCCTTCTCGTCGTCGTCATAGCGCTTCACGCTGTAGCGGCCGGAGAGCTTCACCCAGTCTTCGTTGCCCAGATAGCGGCGGAGACCCGCGCGGGCGACGTTCACGAAGTAGTCGTCGTTCGAGAGGTTGTTCTCGTTTTCGGGATCCCAGACGTGATCCTCGCTGTAGTAGATGTCGCGCTGGCCCGACCACCAGAAATTGTCACCGAGATCAATCTGGGTGCGGGGGGAAAGTTCGTAGAAGAGACGGGCGTCGAGCTTGTGGTTCACGCGGAACTCGTCGCTTCCGTCCCTCACTTCGTCCCACCACGTGAAGATGGGCGAATAGGCGAAGCGGAAGTCCATGCGGCCCAGCACCTCCTTCTCCATCGTGAGCTGGGGACCCACATGGAACGCGGTCTGGTGGACCTTGGAGCGCGGCGGCGCCGGGTTGCGGACGCCGGAGGCGACCTTCTCCTCGTACGCGCGGCGCTCGGTCGACTCGTTGATGCGATCGCGGTTGTCCGTGAACGTCACGCCGAAGTTGACGGAACCGGAAACGATCAGGTCTTCAGGCCCGACGAACTCTTCGACAAGCGTGGACGGACCCGCTTCGTCCGCGCGCGAAAACGCTGCAAAGGCGACGCCGAAAGCAAGCGCCGGCGCCATGGTCTTGCTGATGTTGGAAAAGTTCATGAGAGATCTTTTTCGTGGTGGGGACGCACCGCTCCCGGAATACGGGAAACGGCATCGGTGCTGCATGATATTCGCAATAAAATCCAAAGTCAAGGGAAAATTCGCCGACGGCGGGATTTTTCCCTTGCCGGAACGCCGGAATTCTGGTAGGATGCCTCGCGTTTTCAACGCACCCACAGCCAGAAGAGTCTACCATGAGCCAGCACAGCAGCCTCAAAGGTTCCAGCCAGATCGCGGTCCGCCGCAACGTCCTCAAGCGCCACGAGCGCATCGATCTTCTGATGAAGCGCGGCCAGTGGAAGAAGGGCGACCGCGGGTTCGGCCTTCCCAAGACGAAGCCGGAGGAATAATCGCCGCGGCCACCGGCGCGCCCGGAGCGCGCGGACCGCAACATGCCGCGCCCTCCCGGGGCGCGGCTCGTTTTTCCCCCGTGCCACGAGAACCGACGGCGATGAAACTGCTCGTCAAGAAACTCCGCCCCGAGGCGCGGCTGCCCGCTTTCGCGCACGCCGACGATTCGGGCATGGACCTGTGCGCGTGCGAGGATCGCACGCTGGCGCCCGGCGAACGAGCCGCCATTCCGCTCGGCGTGGCGTTCGCGCCGCCGCCGGGCACGGAAATCCAGCTTCGCGCCCGCAGCGGGCTCGCGCTCCGCAGCGGCATCGCGATGGTCAACGCGCCCGGCACCGTGGACGAGGGGTATCGCGGCGAAGTCTGCGCGATTCTTGTGAATCTCGGTTCCGAGCCGTTCCACGTCGAAAAGGGCATGCGCGTCGCGCAGGCGGTGCTCTGCCCGGTGATCCGGCCGGAAATCGTCGAGGAGACCGGCGAACTGCCGCGCACCGCGCGCGCGGCCGGCGGCTTCGGCTCAACGGGGGTCTGAGAGTCGCGGGGGTCGAGGTCCGCAGGTCGGCGAAAAGACGGGAACCGGAGCAAAGGAGAAGCCATGTCCGTGCATTGGATCGTATCGGCGATTTCGTTTTCCGCGCTCGTGCCGGCGCTTCTTCTGCACGAAGTGGCGCACGGCTGGGCGGCGCTCCTGTGCGGCGACCCCACGGCAAAGGAGGAGGGCCGTCTTTCCCTGAATCCGCTCCGGCACGTCGACCCGTTCATGAGCGTCGTGCTTCCGGCGATCCTCGCGCTGACGGGATCGCGCGTCCTGTTCGGCGGCGCGAAACCGGTGCCGATCGACCTCCGGCGCTGCCGCAATCCGCGGCGCGCGTACTGGATGATCGCCGCGGCGGGGCCGCTCTGCAATTTCGCGCAGGCGCTCGTCGGCGCCGGAGCCCTTCGCGCCCTGGCGGCGGGCGTCGAGGCGGCGGCCTCCGGCGCGGGGGGCCTTTGGGGCGTGTTCGGCACGGCGCATGCCGTCCGAGATCCGTTTTTCGGCGAAATCGCCGTCCGCTTCTCCGAAGCGGCGTGGGTGCAGTGGGTCGAGCTCTGGCTCCTGTGCTACTGCTCGACGAACGTCGCGCTCATGGTCTTCAACCTCCTTCCCGTGCCGCCGCTCGACGGCTCCCGCATCGTGACCGTTCTGCTCCGCGGGCGCGCGCAGCGGCTTTACGCCGGACTCGAACGCCACGGGCTCCTGCTCATCTTCGCCCTGCTCTACTTCCCCCAGACCGGCCGCTTCCTGAGCCGGGCCGTCTCCGCCGTCCTCTCGCTCCTTGGCATCGGCTTCGACTGAGTCCCGGGATCCGATCAGGTCCAGAGCGTGCGGTCGAGTTCGCGCCAGGAGACGGCGCTCTGGATGTCGCAGGCGGCGATGGCCTCGCGGCCGGCGATGTCGGCGACGGTTCGGGCGACCTTGAGGATGCGATCGTGCGAGCGGGGACTGAACCCGAGGCGCGTGAGGGCGAAGTTCATCACCTGGAGGCACTCGGCGTCCATGTGGCAGAATTCCTCGATGTCGCGGCGCTGCATGGAGGCGTTCGTGCGCACGCCGGGACGCCCGGCGAAGCGCCGCGCCTGCGCCGCCCGGGCGCGCAACACGCGCTCCCGCAACTCCGCGGACGATCGTCCGGGAGGCATCGACTGGAGATCCTGCGCCCGCAGCGCCGGAACGGCGATGTGCAAATCGATGCGGTCGAGGAGAGGGCCGGAAATGCGCGAGCGATAGCGCTGCACCTGCGTGCGCGAACAGCGGCAGGGACGGTTGGGATCGCCGTAATAGCCGCAAGGGCAGGGATTCATGGCCGCGACGAGCATGAACCGAGCCGGAAAGCGCGCCGTCCCCGCGGCGCGGGAAACGACGACGAATCCGTCTTCGAGCGGCTGCCGCATCACTTCGAGGGCATTGCGGCCGAACTCGGGCAGTTCGTCGAGGAAGAGGACGCCGCCGTGCGCGAGCGTGACTTCGCCGGGCGAGGGATGCGCCCCGCCGCCCACGAGCGCGACGTCCGACACCGTGTGGTGCGGCGCGCGGAAGGGCCGCTCGCGCAGAAGCGACGATCCGGGCGGCACGAGTCCCGCGATCGAATGGATTTTCGTGCATTCGATCGCCTCGTCCAGCGACATCGGCGGAAGGATCGACGGAATGCGCCGCGCGATCATCGACTTGCCCGTGCCGGGCGGACCGACCATGAGGATGTTGTGACCGCCGGCGACCGCGACCGCGATGGCGTCCTTCGCCATCTCCTGACCCTTGACGTCCGCAAAATCCGGCAGACCGGAAACGTCGGACGCGAACGCGAATTCCGTCGAGGCGCGCAGGGGGCGCGTACGCCCGCCGTCCGCTCCCGTCACGAGATCGAACGCCTGCCGGAGCGAACGGACGGGATACACGTCCAGTCCGCTCACGACGGCCGCCTCCGCCGCGTTTTCGGCGGGCACGACGAACGAACGGACGCCGGCGGCCTTGAGCCCCGCCGCCAAGGGAAGGATGCCCTTCACGGGACAGACTCGCCCTTCGAGCGAGAGTTCGCCGGCGAAAGCCGTGGTGGCGGGCGCGAGCCCGCGCTCGCCGGCAACGCCCTCCGGCGGCGCGGGTCGGAGGGCGCCCGGACCGGCAGCGCGTTCGCGAAGCGCCTCTTCGCCGTCGTCCCGGTTCGTCGCGAGAAGAAGCGCAACGGCGATGGGAAGGTCGAAAAGGGACCCGTCCTTGCGGACGTCCGCGGGGGCGAGGTTCACGGTGGTGTGCCCCCGCAGGTCGCCGTAGCCGGAGTTCGCAATGGCCGTCCAGACGCGGTGCTGGCTTTCCTTCACGGCCGCGTCGGGAAGACCGACGATGACGGTTTGCGGATCCCCCCTGCGCGAGACGTCCGCCTCGATGCGGACCGGGATCGCGTCGATGCCGGAAAGGGCGCCTGAGCGGAGCTTCGCAAAACCCATCGGAAGAAAAGAAAAAGGGCGCCCGAACCGGGCGCCCTCGTTCGAGGCTTGCTTAGAACTCGCCCTCGCCCTGGGCGGAGGCGCCGATGAGACCGGCGCCGCTGGACGCCTTCACGTCGCGCCCCGCGGGATCGACCAGACGGGCGGTCACGAAGATGAGGAGGTTCTTCTTGTCGCTCTGGTCGTACTTGTAGCGGAAGAGGTGGCCGATGACCGGGATGTCGCCGAGAATCGGAATCTTGTCCTCCTCGGTGTAGCGCTCTTCGCGGATCATGCCGCCCATGACCACCGTGGAGCCATTGTAGATCTCGACGGACGTCGCGAGCGAGCGGACCGGGAAGAAGGGCTGCTCCATCGTGAGGTGGAATCCGTTTTCGATGGAACCGTCGGAGCCGGGATAGGTGTAGCCGTAGTCCTTCCACGTCGGGTCGGAGACAACGGTCGGCGTGAGGTCGAGCGCAATGCGGGAGCCGTCGGGCGAAACGCGCGGCGTGGTCTTGAGAATGACGCCCACTTCGCGCGTCTGGAAGTCCTGCGGCTCGACCGCGGGAAGCACGAACCCGACCGCGCCGCCGTCGCCGGCGTCAATGTCCGGATACGTGACTTCGTACTCGGTCGGGTAGATGTACTCGGTGACGGTCTTGATCGTGGCCTCGTTGCCGGCCTGGACGACGACCTTCGGCGCGGAGAGCAGGTCCGAGTTCGAGCGGTTCGCGAGCGCGTGAAGCACCAGCGAGAGCTCGGGGTTCGTGAGAACCGAGGTGAAGGACGCGATGTTGTCCGCGATCGCCTCGCCGCTGTTGACGCCGAGACGGGTGTTCGAACTCAGGTAGTTGAAGCCGCGGTTGATGTTGCCGCTGTTCATGACAATGCGGCGGCGGGAGCGCGGATCGAGGGCGGAGTCCTTCTTGTTTTCGAGCATCTCCCAGTCGTCGTTGAGCATCCATTCGAGGCCGAGGGAGTTGATGTCGGACTGCGCGACTTCGACGAAGCGGACTTCGATCTCGACCTGGTACGGCGTCACGTTGAGTTCGGCGAGAACCAGTTCGAGCGTGGCGAGGTTGGCCGCGGTGTTCTTGACGATGAGCTTGTTGATGCCGGGCATGTAGTTGACCGTCGATTCGTCGGGCCAGCTGACGCCCAGCTTCGAGAAGAAGTCCTTCCAGTCGGTGACGCCCTGCACCGTGCCGGCGTCCATGCTGAACGGATCGGAGGCGTCGCCGGAGCCCTGGCCGCGGCCCGAGCCGATCTGCGCCACGCGGTCGTCGATGGACGGGAGCACGTTGTACATGCGGAGAATGAGATCCGACGAGGCCTTGTTCTTGGGCATGACCATGACGACGTTGCCCTTGACCTGCGTCTTGAGACCCGACATGTCGGTGATGAGGTCGAGCGTTTCGCTGAGCTTCAGGTTGTAGCTGTGGATCGTGAGCAGCGGGATGCCTCCGTCCGAAGCGGCGGGCGTCTCGGCCGCCGCGCCCCACGGATCGTCCGCGGCAGGCGCGGCGGCGCCGTCGGAAGCGGGGGTTCCGAGGTCGAGCACGAAGTTGACGCCGCGCTCCTCGACGGGCACGTCGTCCGGATCGTTCTCGCGGGAGGCGTCGCCGAGCCATCCGATCACGTCGACGATGTTGGCCAGACGGAACTCGATCTCGGGGATGACGATGCGGTCCATCTTCTCGCGAATGCGGATCTCGTTGCTGACGTCGCGGATCGTCGAGCCGTCGCCGTCCGAACCGCCGGCCCCGCCGCCGCCCACGTCGTCGCCACCGGCCGTGTAGCCGACGCCGTACGTCTTGGCGCTCCACGCGCTCGTCACGTCGGAGATCATCTTTTCGCGGGAGGTGAGTCGCTCGCGGTCGGAGAAGCGGTGCTCCTCGCCTTCCAGTCGGCGCAGGAGGGTCATGGCTTCGTTGCACCACGGGTAGTCGTGCAGAACGAGTTCAACCACGCGGCGGCATTCGCCGAGTTCGCCGGTGCCATAGTATTCGCGCGCCATGCGGAGGCGGGCGGAAATGTCGGCCTGGCTGGCCTTGTAGTCGTCCTGATTCCAACGGGCCTGGCGCTCGGGAGCGGGAGCGGGCGGAGGATTGCTCTGGTATTCGCGGATCTTCTTGGCAAGATCGGCGGCCTTGGGGTGCTGGCGCTGGACGGCGGCGCGGCAGCGGCTCTCCGCCGTCTCCCAGTCGCGGCGCTCGAAGGCGTCGAGAGCGAGGCGGTAGTTCGCCTCGCCGATGCCGGCGTCGGCGGCGAGACGCATGTCGTGCGTGTTCTCCTTGTCGGGAAGGAAACGGAGCGCCTCCTCGAAATGGTCGATTGCGCGATCCCAGTTGCCGACGCCGAGCGCGTCCTGTCCCTGCTGGAATTTCTCTTCGCCGTGACGGACGATCACGCGGCGGCGGGCGCGCTCCATCGCGGCGATCTCCGCGACATCCTTCGCCGTTTCGTCAACGGGGACCTCCTCTTGCGCGACGGACTCTTCGGCGGGCTCGTCGATCACGACGGGAGTCGCCGCGGCGGGAGCGGGAGCGACCTCCGGGACTTCGACCGCTTCGGCGACGGGCATGGCGACGACTTCCGGAACGGGCGTCTGCTCCGCGGCGGGAGCCGCTTCCTCGACGACCTCCGCAACCGCGGCGGGAGCCGCTTCCTCGACGGCCTCCGCGACGGGGGGGGTCGGCTCGGCGGGCTCGGCGGTCGCCGGAGCGACGACCGCGACGAAATCGGTGGCGTCCTCCTCGGCGGCGCCGGCGGCGCTCTCCGCGACGTCCTCGGCGGCGGCGGGGGCCTCGGCGGCGGCGGGCGCGGTCACGTCGAGATCAAGATCAAGGTCGAGTTCCCCCACGCCGAGCTGGCGTGCGTTGAGAACCGCCTGCGAGGGCTCGCCGAAGGCGATCGCCGCGAGTACCGTGGCCGTTGCAAAGGCGGCGGCGCCCATCATCGTGCTCTGTTTCATTTGGATTTGCTCCTGGAAAAATTGCGGTTGGAAACCTGTTCTTAGTTTGCGGAAACCGGAATCTCCTCTCCGGTCTTTTCGCGTTTGAGGACTGCCGTGGACTTGGCGGCGTTGACGGACATGAGCGTGAAGCGTTCGCCGTCCATCTCGAAGGATTCGAGACGCTTCACGTGCCAGGAGGCGCCGGTGCGGTCCTTCGTGCAGACGAGGGTGACCTCAAACGCGCTGGACTGGGCGGGGCCGTTCTCCTTGAGCTCGACGAAGTCTTCGCCGCGGCGGAAGGTGACGTAGAAGACATCCCTTTCGGCCGGTTTCACGACGCCGGGCACCTTGACGAGTTCGCGGCGCGTCTCGTAGTCGGTGAGCGTGAAATCGGTGCCGGGAAGCTTGTCTCCCTTGCGGAGGTAGTTCGACTTGCCGGAAGCGTCGTTCACCTGGAACTTGTATCCGCCGTCGGGCTGGCGGGTTTTGCCCCTCAGCAGGAACGGGAACGGCGTGGCCTCGATTTCCGCGACACGGAGGAACCGGAAGCGGGCGGGATGGCTCTTGGGATCGCGCGGATCGGTGCGCTGCTGGAACTCCTCGAGGTTCGTGAAGCCGTCGGAGTCGGCGTCAAGCGCCCCGTCAAGGGAATCGAGCGGGTTGAAGCCGAACTTCTTCTCCCAGACGTCCGGAATGCCGTCGCCATCGGTGTCCCAGTCGTCGCCGACGGTTTCGGAGGGCTGCTCGGCGCCGCAGTAGCGGCACTGGTCGTCCGACATCGGGATCGGAAGCGAACACTTGACGCAGGCGACGCGTTCGACCGCGACAAGGAGAGGCGAATTGGTCCCCAGCACAAACGGATCGCTCATTTCCCCCAGAGCCGAATCGAACTCGTCGGAGGAAAGGGGCTTCAGGACGGGATGCTTCGGCTGGAAGGCCTTGACACGGCGCTTGAGGTTTTCCGCGGCCTGCCGGGCTCCGGAGGATCCGGAACTCAGCGCCGCGACGGCCGCCGCGAACAGGACGACCGACAGCACGAGAAGCAGTTTGTCGTAGTGAAGCGCGAAGAAGGGGAGTTTCTGCTTGCGTGACATGGTTTCAATCCTCCTCATCGTCGCCGGCGCCGCCTGCGGCCGCACCCTTCCGGGCGCCCGAGGACGGAACCGAATAGAAGTCCACCGTCATGAGGACGCGGATGGGCGCTTCGCGGAGCGGACCGGAAACGAGGCGGGAACTGCGGGGGGCGGGGCGTTCGTTGAGCGGCTGCGCGGCCGGAACGGACTCCTGCTCCTCCTCGGCGGAAGCGCCGCGGCGATGGCGGCGGGAGCGCCGCGGCTGGTCATCGCGGGATGCGGACTGGGCGCGCCTCTCGGCCTCGTTTTCATCGGGGAAGACGACGTCCGGACGAATCTTTTCGAACGAAAGCGAGGAAACCATCGCGAACGGCCGCATGGAATCGATCGCGTCCAGAATCGAGGCGAGCGAACCCTCGCGGGCCGTGAACTGGAGCGCGAAGCGGTCGCGCTGCAAGGGCACGGCGCCCTTCGGGGAGGCCAGCGGAGGAAGGGTGATCGTCGAGCCGGAGACGGTCGTGGGCCGGTCGGTGCGGCCGGAAAATCCCTCGTCGTCGGGACTGCCCTCCTCGAAGACCTCGCGCCCGGCGGCCTCAAGCCGGACAATGCCGGCCCGGTAGACGACGCCCATGAGATCCTCCATCGCCTTGAGCTGGCGCACAAGGCGCTCGACATGAGCCTTCTCCGCAGGCACGCCGGACGAATATCGCTCAAATCCGAACGCGAAGTTTTCGGGAAGGATCGACTTTCCGTCCTCGCCTTCGGGCGCGGACTTGGTCAGACTCTCGATCACCCTCTCGCGCATTTGGCTGAACGCGCCGGGCGTCACGCCGCGGGCCGGGGGGTACGCGCCTTCATCAACCGCAAGGGCAAGCTTTTTCGTCCAGTCCGCGCGCCAGAGCGCGTTCGTGCCGGCCCGGGCGATGTTTTCCTCGCTCGGAAACGGATCGCGGGCGTAGACCTTGCCGATGGCGGAGACGGCCTTGTCGGCGCGTTCGGAGGCCTCGGACGCCTTGCCGAAGCCCAGAACGGCCAGAAGGACGCAGACGACCGCAACCGCGGCCGTCGCCACGGCGCACGAAATCAGGATGATTCGGGACTTTTTCATCAGAGGTCCTCCCCGCCGGAGCCTTCGCCGCCTTCGGACGCGTCCTGCTCGGTCTGCGGACGATCCACCCAGGCCTCGTCGAATTCGCCGGGCCGGCGCGCGAGCTTGAGCTTGAGCGTGATCTCCGTCACGCGGTCGTTCTGGCGCGGCACTTCGATTTCCACGGAACCGTCGGAGAAGACGGGCGTGGCGCGCATGCGGGCGAGAAGCGCTTCGCCGGCGGAGCCGCCCTTGCGGGCCGCCAGGGCGTCGAGCTCGGGCTTGAAGCCGCAGACGACGAGGTTCGCGACGCCGATCGGCTTCGCGTCGTCGCCGTCGCCGAACTCCTCCCCGAACGAAAGGGACTTGAGCCACGTGCCAGGAAGCATCGCCTCACGAATCGCGGCAAGCGTCTTGGCATACGAGGCGCGGGACGACGCGACGGACGCGAGATAGTCGAACCGGGTCTTTTCGTCGGCGTCGGCGCGCTCGGCCGCGGCAAGTCGATTTTCGCTCTTCTTGCACTTGTCGGCCGTCGAGGCGGCGGCGGAGGCCGCATCCTCCCGGGCGGAAAGGACCTTGGAGGCGTGCACGTTCAGCACCGCCGCCGACGCCACCACGAGCGCCATCGACGCGGCAAAGAACGGAATCCGGCGGCGGAAGCGGCGCTCGGCCGCGAGTTCCGGAGGAAGCAGGTCGATTTCGATCGCAGCCTTTCCGGCCGCGCGCAGCGCGAGGCCGGCGGATGGCGCGAGGGCGAACAGGGCGCCTTCGTCCGCGCGAAGACGGTCGGTGGCGCCGACGGCGGAGGCAAACGCGTCGAAATACGAAACCTCGACGCCGAGCTTCCCGTGGAAGAAGGTGTCGAGGTGGCGCATGAGCGACGAACCGCCGCAGAGAAGGACGCGCTCCGGCGCGTTTCCGCCTTGCTGCGAGCGGTAGAAGTTGATCGACCGCGTGATCTCCGTGAGAAGGCGCGTCGCCACGTTGCGGATGACTTTCGAGATCCGATCGGCGCGCTCGTCATCCTCCACGGCGTACGTGCCGCCGAGCGCGACGAATCCGACTTCCTTCTTGGCCTGTTCGGCTTCGGCGGGCGTCGTTTCGAGGCCGCGGGCGATCTCGTTGGTGACGGTGTTTCCGGCGACCGGAATCGTGCGAAGAAACACCTTCGGCCCTTCGACAAACAGAAGCGTCGTCGCCTTCGCGCCGATGTCGAGCGCCAGCGTGCAACCCGTCGCGTCCGGGCCGAGCGAGGCCCGCACGGCGTTGCAGAGCGCGAGCGGCGCGGCGTCGACGAGCGCGAGCGGCAGCCCCGCGCCTTCGGCGAGCGCGGCGGCGTCCGCCGCGGTGTCGGATTTGGCCGCGACGATGAGCACGTCCAGTTCGCCCGCGTCCGCCACGTCGCCAAGCGTCTGGTAGTCCCAGACCACCTGGTCGAGCGGGAACGGGAGCGACTCCGCCGCCTCGGCGGAGACGAGGTCATCCACCATGTCCGACGTCGCGCCGGGCAGTTTCACGAAACGGGGAAACACCGCCTGGCCCGAAAGCATCAGGTACAGGGGCGCGGGCTTGATCCCCGAGGCCGCCATCATTTCGCGGACGGTCGGGGCAAGCAGCGAGAGGCCGTTGTCGCCGGCCGCGAGAGGATCGCGCTCGGCTTCGGCGTAGTTCACGAGGACGGGCGAGCCCCCCTTCAGCGAAAACTCGCCGAGGAGGACTTTCGAGGCGCCGACGTCCAGCGTCAGGATTCGGTCTGGGGCAAACACTACCGGCTCACTTCGTAGGAATCGATGTCAACAAGCAGGAAGGGGGACTTCATGCGGTCCACGAGGTATCCATCGCGGTTCTGGAGAAAGGGCGCCTCAAGGACCTTGGGATTGGTCCACCACCCGTCGCCGACGGTCTTGAGCATGCCTTCGGCGACGCCTTGCGCGGCGATTTCCTGGCCCGCGACGGAGAACTGCACCGCGAAGCCGATCGGGACGCCGAAGCGACCGAGCGCGGCGGGGGGAAGCACGACGCCGATCTTGTGGGTGTTGCCCTTGTCGACGTGCGGGTACTCCAGCGTGGTCTGGAAGAGCGAAAGCTTGGCGTCCCCCTTCTTCACGTCGGCCTTCGGATCGTCCAACACCACCGTGAAGGTCGCGACGAGACCGTCGATCCACTCGGGCGCCGTGGCGAACGTGACGTCGAAGACGCCCCACTCCTTCGCCTTGGCGGACGCGCCCGACAGGGCACGCGGCTTCTGGAGGTAGTCGTGCTTCAGATCGGTCAGCTTGACAACCTTGAATTCGTTCGGATTCGTGCCGGGAGGCCCCTTTGCCTGCCCCTGGGCACTCGCCTGCGCGGCGAAAAGCAGCGCCGCGAAAAGCGCGGCGGCGCGAAATGCGGATTTGGCTGGAAAAATCATTTTGGGTCCTTTGGCATGGGGTCCGAGCCTCGCCTTTCGGAGGCGGAGGCCGAGGGGGAGAAGTCCGGCGTAACGGGTTCGGGTGCCAAGTGTACACGAACGGCCCGAAGAAATCAACGGGGAAAAAGCGGAAAAATCACGGGGCGTCCGGAAGCTCCAGACGGAGCGCGGATTCGATCCGGAAAACCTGCGCGGCGAGGCGCGGCGGAAAGCCGTCCGCGTCAAAGACGCGGGCCGCCCGAAGCGTCCAGACGCCGCTCGCGCCGCGCGGCGCGGCATCGTCCGGAGAGCGCCTCGCGGCGAAGCGCAGCGTCTCGCCCCGCCGCCCCGGCGCGAGCACCGCCTCGACCGGACCGTCGCACGGGAACGGCGGAACGAGCCGCAGGACCTGAGGTTCGGACCCGAGCTCCCGCGGCGGCGTCCACGCGACGCGCATCTCGATCTCGACGACCCCGCCGGGCGGAGGCACCGGCGCGCAGAACCCCGCGCCGTCGCTCGCCCATCGCCCCGGTTTGCCCCGACGCGGCATCGCCCATCCGCCGCGAAGGCCGAACGGCAGGGCGTCGTACGCCGAAAAATCAAGCGCGAACCGGCGCGGCGCCTCCGGACCGTCCGGCGCGACGCGGAGGAACGCGGCCTCGACCTCCCGGCCGGAAACGCGGGCCCGGTCCCACCCCCTGCCGTCGGCGCGGGAGAGGACGCCGCGCACGGGAGCGCCTTCCGGCACGAGCGAAAAACCGTCTTCGGCGATCGGAAGGCTCCGGGCGAGCGACGCCACGACGTACGCGGGGCGCCCGGCGCGGGCTTCGGCGGCGAGCCAGCCGGCGACGCGGGCCGGAAAGGCGCGGCGCGTGACGGCGTCGGCGAGGCAGAACGCCGCGCGCCCCGGTTCCGAGGCAAACGGCGCCCCGAAGCGGAAGGAGTCGAACAGAAGGAGCGGTTCGGCGCCTTCGCGCGCGGCGATCGCCCCGGCGCGGGCCGAAACGGCCTCGCGAAATTCCGCGTCGCCGCGCGGCGGAACGAACGCGAACCGGGCCGGCGTCGCGGCGACCGACGCGCATCCGCAGGCCGCCGCAAGCGCCACGACAAAACGCCCGAGCGTCGCGGACGCCGCTGCGAAGCGCGCTCCGTCCCGCGGCGAAGCGCGCTCCAGCGCGGCGCACGCGACCGCGACGGAGCACAGGACAACCGGCGGCAGCGACCGGCGCAGCGACCACACGCCAACGTGCACCTCCTGGCCCTGCACGATGAAAAACGGCACCGCCGCCCATGCGCAGAGCGCGACAAGCGCACACGCCGCGCCGCGTCGTTTCGCCAGCGCCAGCGCCAGCGCCGCCGCGAAAAACGGAGCGCTCCAGACGAGCGAAGGCGCCGTGCGCGCAAATCCGGCGGACGCCGCCGGCAGCGAGGCAATCGCCACCGCCGCCCCTGCCACGGCCATCGCGGACGCCGCCGCGACCGCCGCGCGCGCGGCGCCGCGGTCGAAGAACCGGCGCGCGCGCGGCACGAGCGCCGCCGCCGCGACCACGAGCGCCGCCGGCGCCGCCAGTCCGAGCGCCGCCGCGAGCGCCGCGATGTCACGGCTTCCATGCATCATTTCCGCCAGTTTTCGGGGCGAAAGAAAATTGCCGTACGGCGCCGTGACGTACAGCGTGGACCCGACGAGCGGCGCAAGCCCCGCCGCCGCGCCGGCCGCAAGGGCGAGGGCGTGGCGGAGCCGTCCGGAACGCAGGACCGCAAACGCCGCAACCGCAACGGCGTAGGCGGCAAGCGTCGGATGGAACGTCGCCGAAAGTCCGAGCGCGAGTCCGATCACCGCCCCGCGCCCCGCGCCGCCGCCCGGCGCGAAGGCGAGCGCCATGGCGAGCGCGGAAAGCAGCGTGGCCGGTCCTTCCGCGAACGGACCGGCAAGATAGTGGGGGGAATGCCACGGCGTCAGCGCCGCCGCACCGATCGCGCCGCAGACGATCCACGCCGCGCGTCGGACGGCCGACGCCGGTCGCGGACCTTGTTCCGAGGACTCCGGGTTCCCGTCGCGCCGGGTCGGCGCGGCGCGGAGACCGCGCCCCGGTCCGAGCGCGACGGCTGCGAAAACGGCCAGCGCCAACGACAGCGGAAGACGCGGAAGGACGGCGCGCTGCAACGGCAGAAACGGCTGGAAAAACGGACGGGCGTAGAATCCCCTCAGCTGGTGGGCCAGATCCCGCGTCTTCCGCGCCGCGGCGGGCCGGTACAGCAGATCCGGACGCACCGCTTCCGGCACGGTTTCGAAGACCGCGTCGCGGACCGGCCGCAGCAAACCGTCCCGCCCCGCCCGCGCCAGCATCGAATAGCACGAATCGTCGAGCCCGGTGAACCACACTTCGCCGTACGGCCGCCCCGTCATCGCCAGCAGGAAGAGCGCGACCGCTCCGACCGCCATCCCTCTTCGTTTCCTCATCCTTCGCATTCCTTCCCTTCGCTCCGTCCCCGCCGCGCTCTCAGACGAGTTCGGCCATGAGCGCGTCCGAGATCGCAAAGCCCCGCCCTTCCAGCGCCCAGCGGCCGTCGCCGGTCTCGCGCACCGCGCCGGCGGCGGCAAAGCGGCGAAGCGTTTCGAGGCGGCGCCGACCGGATTCGGTTTCGGAATCCGGACCGTCGAAACGCGCGAGGCGCACACGCGTCGCGAACCGCTCCGCCTCGTCGTCCTCCGGGGAAACGGCGATCGTCTCGGCCGGCGGCGGGCGCCCGGCCTCGAGCGCGTCGCGCCACGCGGCGAAGCCGCCGCCGTTTCCGC
>CAMNCG010000018.1 GCA_946534105.1 uncultured Verrucomicrobiota bacterium | reverse complement strand
GCCCGTACGCGGGCTTGCGCTTGCGTGTGCGCCCTGGCGCGGCATGTGCGCCCCCCTAGGCTCCGCTTCCCCCTCCGCACCCCCTCCGCGCCGATCCCAAAGCCGCGCCCGATGCGCGCGAGACCACCGCCCGGACCTTGGCCCGGACCGCCCGAAAACGCGCCGAATTCTCGCGCGATATTCATTTGATAATAAATGGATATTTCACATGGAATTCGGTGCGGTTTTGGGGGTGTTCCCGGGCCGGCCCGGAGGCGGGGATTCGGCGAGGAAGGGGCGGGAGGGCGGCGCGGAGCCGACAAGCGACGCGCGACGATGTCCGCCGCGTCGTCTGGCACGGAAACGCGGCGGACGCCCCACTCGCGGTTCGGAGGTTGGTAGGGGAGATAGCGCACATGGCCGTCGCCGGAGACGACCGGCTCGGTGACGAGCGACTTCGCGGCCACTTCAAGCGCGTATTCAAGGCGCGCACGGGCGCGACCATGTCGCAATGGCGTAACTCCCATTGATCCGCGCGGGCGTTTTCCCCTTCGCCTGCGGGGCGGGCCCCGGACGCTGTGTCACGGGTTCGTTCATGAGTTCGTAGGCGGCGACGGCATGGCTTGACCTATCGCGCCACCGCCGGCGGCGGTCGCGCACCCCGCGCCGCCCATGAAGACAAGCGTGAAAAGCGTCCGTATAGATGTCGCCTTGATAAGTTGAAACAGGTCTGTGGTGGTGGATTTGCTCATGGGAAAACTAAAAATGTGGCCAAGAACTTTCGGAGCTACCGCACGACCATGACGAACGGGATGGCCGAGGCGTAGATCACGCCGTCCGAAAGCGTCAGGTTCACGTGGCGGGAGCCGCCGCCGGAGAGCTGCGCGACGACCTTTTCCGGCAGCGTTCCGGAGATCGACCCCACCTTCGCCACCGCGAACCGGTCGGGGAGCGACGATCCGGAAACGGCCAGCGCCGGCTCGCCGGCGAGGACGAGCGTGTCGATGGTGAGCGGTTCGGCCGCATCCAGGTCCACGGCGAAGAGGGAGCCGTCCTCGAACTGCGCCTTCTTGACGGTCCCCGTGCCGCCGATGGCCGCGCCGTCGCGGACGACCGCGTTTGCGTCTCCGCTCGCGAACGAGCCGTCGAACAGGACGGTTCCCTCCTTGACGTTGAACTGCCCGGTCGTATTGCAGCCCGCTGCGAGGCGGAGCGTTCCGGCACCGGTTTTTCGCACGATTCCGTCGCCGGAAGGCGCGGCGCCCGCGACGAGCGTTTCGCCGTTCGCGACCTCGAACGTTCCGCCGTTCGTCCGGGCCGTGTCCGTGGAGACGGTGCCGGTGTTTTCGACGACGAGCGCGACCGAGGCGGGGATCGTGAACGAGCTCTCTGCGGAGAACACGCCGTTGCTGCGGAAATGGATCGCGGACGCGCCGCCGACTGCGGCGGCGGACGCGAACGCCGCCTTGACCGCGAAGTTCTCGATCCGCCACGTTCCCGTGAACGCCGCGTTGTCGCCGGAGAAGCGGAAAATGCCGGGGTAGGAGGCGTTCGGCGCATAGTCGGACGAGGTCGAGGACTCGTAGGCCATGCGCACGGGACCCGTGCCGGAGACGGCCGCCGAGACGCCGAGCGTGCGGCTCGTCTCCCGCTTGCCGTTCTCGTGGTACACCTGCAGCAGCAGCTCCACGGGCGCGGAATCGGAGCCGGAGACGGTCGCGGCGCCCGCGACGTCGCTGCCCTGCGCGCGCGTGGAGTTCATGATCGCGCCGCTTTCGAGGCGCAGGTCCGGGACCGTCACGGTCGCGCCCTGCGCGGAGAACTTGCCGCCGGCGAGGATCGTGAGCGGAGAGGCGGGGAACGCGCCCGCCGCGCCGTCCGGCGCGCGGAGCTGCAGGCCCGATTTGACGAAGTAGAGCGCGTCCGCGTGCGGGGTCTGTCCGTCGCTCCAGCGCGCGGCGGAGGCGAACGACGAGCCGCTGGAGGCGGTGTCCGACGCCGTCAGGAAGACCATCGCCTTGGGGAGCGTGTAGACAAGGGAGTTCGTGCCGTCGCCGGAAACGACGGAGAACGTCCCGCCCTCGATGGAGGAAAGCGAAGGCGCCGAGGCCGTGAACGCGGAGGCGTCGATGGCGCCGGCCGCCGTGAGAACCGTGAACGAAGCGGAGGAGGAGAGCGACTCGGCGTCGGAGTCCGTGAATTCGACGGAGACGGACGCGCCGGACGGCAGCGAGAGCGAGCCGGTCACGACGAGCGGATCCGCGGCGAGCGGCTTGCGGATCGCGGTCGCGCCGGATGCAAAGCCGTCCAGCGAGAGCGAGGCGAACGTGGCGCCGCCCGCGAGCGAGACCGTCGCGCCGCCGGTGACGGAGACCGCTCCGGCGCTCGCGCCGTCGGCCACCGCGAAGTCGTTCGTCTGCGCGACCGCGAGCGGGATCGAGGAATTGGAGTAGCCGCTGCCGAGCGCCAGGACGCCCGTGCCGTCGGTGGCGATGCCGTCGATGCCGGAGATCGCGACGTCGCCGAATTCGACAGCGCGGTAGGTGGTTCCGTTGGCGCCGCTGTTTTTCACGACGAGCGTGCCCGTCCCGGAAATCGTCGAGCCGCCGCCGATGGAGAGGCCGATGTTGGAGCCGCTCGCGGTGTAGACGCCGATCGTGGAGCCGGCAACGGTGATCGCGGCACCCTTGATCGCCACGGTGCCGGAGGACGCGCCGAAAAGACGCGCGGTGTCGTTGTCGAGCGCAAGCGAGGGCGAAGCGCCGAGCGACGAGGAGGAGGCCACCGCGAGGCAGACGCCGTTGCCGGCGCCTTCGACCTCGATCGATCCGTTGTAGCCGGAGTTGTCGCCGCGGAGGAAGCAGTAGAACTGCGCGCCGGAGCCGTCCGCGCCGTCACTTGCGGTGCGCTGGATTTTGAGGCACGTCCCGGAAGCGCCGGAGACGTCGGCGTCGACGTACGTCCGCCGCACGCCACCGTTGCCGGAGCCTTGGAAAATCGACGGCGCGGACGGAACGCCAAAAACCGTCATGGCGCCCTTCAGCGTCTTGTCGGAGGCCCCGTCGCCCTGGGAGACAAGCGCGTTGTAGATGCGGAAGTCGGCGATCTCGATCGACGAGCCTTTCCCCTTGAGGATGAAGCGCGCGCCGCCGTCAAGCGTGAACGAGTCGCCTTGGAACACGCTCGCGGCCTTGTCGGTGCCGGGAGAGCGCGTGTCGCGCCCGTTGTTGACGAGGTAGTCGTTGCCCGCGACCGGCGCGCCGCCGGGGAAATTCGCGCCGTCGATGATCGAGTTCTTCCCCGCGCTGTCGCTGGCCGACTGCACGATGTAGCCGGAGGTGTCGGAGATGGAGGTCGTGTAGGCGAACGCCACTGCGCTGTGCGCGGCGACCACGAATGCAAGGCAGAATTTGGGAACAGTCTTGTTCATGAGGTTGTGTCTCCTTTCGCCGACTATCATAGCCGCTTTTGGCGATGGCACCTCCATAATCCGGCAAAGTTTTTTCTCCCGCAGAAAACGCTTCACTCCCACGGCGTTGCCAAAAGACGTAGTGTCCATACGGCGATTGGCAACAACGACGCATGACGGAAGTTGGGCAAGGATGGTGTCATGGAGTTTGAGGACGAGACACTATCGAAAATTCCGTCCGCGCCACGTCCCCATGGACATCCCGAAACGGGAGCGAAATGCGGCATCGAGCGCGCTGTAGCAGCCGAAGCCGCAGAAGTCGTGGACGATGGTGACGGGCGTGTCGGTCTGCGCCAGCAGCGCGCAGGCGCTTTCCAGCCTGACGGAGAGGAGTTCCTCGTTTGCCGTGTGCCCCATCGCCTCGCGGAAACGCAGGTCGAAGGTGCGGCGCGGGACGGTTCGCCCCATATCCTTCTCCAGACGGTCGATGACACCGGTGATCGTGATGCCGTTGCAAGCCTCGGCACGGATGATTTCCACCGCCCGGAGTATCCAAGGCTCGTGCCGCCCTCGGCCGGAGGTCGATTTGCGGCGCGTGACCAGCAGCGGGCCGATGGGAATTGCCGATTTGCCGATAGCATTCGATAGCGCCCGACGGCGACCGGTTCGATTGTATTCGGCGGAAAACGATTGAAATCGGCGGCTTCTCGATGCCAGAATCTCCACAAGCGCCCGAGCGGCGACAAAACCTATCCGCTCGAAATCGAGCTGGATCGAAGTCAAGGGAATTGGGGCATTTTCGCAGATTTTGGATATGTTGTCCGTGGAACAGATCGAAATATCCTTCGGAATGTGGCGGTGCGCGGCGATTGCCGCGCGTTCCACGGTCTCGGCAGTGGCGTCGCTGGCGGTGAAAATCGCGGTATGGCCTGGCAAATCGGCGATCCAGTCTGACAACCGCTCGAAACGGCTCTCCTCCGACTCCGGCCAGTTCGCCGGAAAAACTTCACATTCCGCCCCCTCCTTCCTGCAGCACCGCAGGAATGCATCGACTCGCATTCGCGACCACGGGTGCGGGACGATGAACCCGACGGCGGCGAAGGCGGCGGGCTTCCATCGCGAAAGTTCGCGAAACGCGGCATTGGCCACCGCCGCGTCGTCGATCACGACATCGGGGGCCCTGCCAGCCATTGCCTCCGCCGGGTATTCGATATAGGAGGCGGGGATGGCACCGAGGACGTCTGGCATGTAATCGACCGTGCGACCGGATCCCTCGACGATCACGCCGCCCGGACGGTAGTCGGCGATAAACGACCGGACATCCCTTTGGCGCAGTTCGTCGCGTGTGACAGTGGCGACCTCCATTCCGCTCAATCCGGCGTAGCGCCGGATTCCGGCCAGCTTCAGAATCTGGCTCGGATTGTTCGGCACCATGTCGATGTAGAGAATGCCAGCCATTCCTACAGTGGCTCCATCGCTGGAATGCCGATGAGGGCCGGGAAATCGTGGACTCCGGTCCGGAGTTCTCTGGTTCTGCGTTCTGCCATGTCGCGCCCCTTTGCGATTGCGAGGTCAAGTCTAGCAAAACGCTGGGCGGACGCCAAGTTGAAAGGTTGAAAAGTTGAAAAGTCAGGGACGGAAGGGACGGAAGGACTGGCGGGACTGGCGGGACTGGCGAGTACATCGCCGCCCACGCACTGGAGCGCATTTCAGTCGCTTCGCTTGCGAAAGCGCTGTGCTGCTCGCCGAGAACGCTCCAGATCGGCTACCGGAAGGTGTACGGAATCACGGTGACCGACGAAATCGCGGAAGCGAAGGTGGCGGCCGCGCAGAAAATGCTGGCCGGAAACACCCCTGTCGAGGCCGTTCCGGAACTCGTCGGATACGAGTCGCCGCGCCACTTCAAGCGCGTATTCAAGGCGCGCACGGGCGCGACCATGTCGCAATGGCGCGACGCCCATTGATCCGCGCGGGCGTGTGGCCCGTATTCGCCAAGTAGATGCCACCTGCGGAGTTCCGGACTCTTCCGGCGGCAACGGGCACCTACAGCGCCTCGATGACGGGGATGTCGATGTTGCGCTTCCTGGAGGAGAAGTTGATGCCGACGAGAGTCACGGGGCGCTTGCCGCCCTTCCAGCGTCGCCGCGAAGACGTAGCCCGCCGCGCCTCGTCGCCTACAAGCGCGGGCATCCCTGCCCGCGCTCCCAGGAGGGCATCACTGCCCGCGGAAATGGGGGGTGCGGCCGCGGCGCGGCCGCCCCACAGAGCCGCAACGATTGTTTTTAGCCACAAAGGACACAGAGTTCACAAAGTCTTTGTGTTCCTTTGTGTTCTCTGTGGCTTAAAAATTAATCCCGTCCCGCTTGTCCCGCCAGTCCCGCATGTCCCGCATGTCCTGACATTGGACACTGGCAACATTTTGAATCGCGACACTAGTCTTCGGGTCGCTCGTACCAGTTGCCGGAAACAAAATCCGTCTTGAAGGCGTTCACGAAACTCTTCGGGTCGATTTCGTGGATGCCGCGCACGACGCGGCGAACTTCGTCGGAATCGACGACGGAATAGACGATCTGGTGCGGCACGTCGGAGCGGATGCCGAAGGCCTCCAGCCGAGTCGCGCCGTGGCGCGTCTCGTTGTGGATGAACTCCGCCACTTCGGCGGCCTTGTCGGTCACGGCGAAGATCGTGTGGCGCTTGTAGCGGCGGTGCAGCGTCCGGATCGTCTGCGTGGAGACGAACTGGAAGACAATGCTCCAGAGCGCGTGCTCCCACGAGAACAGGAATCCCGCCGCCAGCAGCACGGCGGCGTTGAAGAAAAGGACCGACCACCAGCCGTCGATGCGGTATTTGCGGGCGAGGAGGATCGCCACGAAGTCCGTGCCGCCGCTCGTCGCGTGCGCGAGGAGGCAGAGCGAAATCGAAAGCCCCTGCACGAGGCCTCCGAAGACGGCGACGAGCGCCGGATCGCCCACGACCAGGCGCGCCGGCAGCAGCCCCGTGAGGACGGACGCGGCGGCGACCGACAAGCACGACAGCGCCGTGTAGCGTTTTCCCACGAGCCGCCAGCTCAGCGCGACAGGCGGGATGTTGAACAGGACATACAGCAGTCCGAACGGGATGTCGAGGCCCAGAAAGCGAGAAAGCGACTCGCGCACCAGCAGCGCCAGTCCCACGAACCCGCCGGGCAGCAGTCCGCCCGTGTGGACGAACGTCTGCACGTTGACGGCCAGGAGCGCCCCTCCGGAGAGGCAAAGCGCCGCCCGGAGTGGCACTCCGAGCGCCGGACGCGAATAGCGGGAGACATGGTGATTGGGTGGCGGTTCTTTCATAAGTCGATTTCTTCCATGGGGGGACTGCAGAACTCCTTGTCGTTTGCGACTCCAAGGCTAACAAAAAGCGTGGCTTACGCCAAGTTGAAGGTTGAAAGGTTCATCGCTCCACGCTTGATGCGCGGATGCCCCTTGGATAGAATGGGTTCCATGAACCACAGCCCATTCAACGTTCTCGACTTCGGCGCGCGCGGGGACGGCGTCGCCGACGACACCGCTGCCTTCCAGGCGGCGATCGACGCCGTGGCCGCGCGCGGAGCGGGCAAAATCGTCGTCCCGTACTCCCCGAAGGGGTACCGGATCGCCGGACCGGGACGCGCGTTCGTGGACGGACGCCCCTGCCGGGGCCAGCTCGCCGTCCCGCCCGTCAGGGGGCTCAACATCGCCTTCGAGGGCGAAATGCCCTGCAAGCTTCTGTACCCCTACCAGGTGCGGCCGCCGGAGGCCGTGGAATCCGGGTTCGCGCCCACGCGGTTCGGGACGATGGGGATGCCCAACACGTGCCTTTTCTCCGACTGGACGCCGCCGGAGGAGCGCGACCCGAAGGCGCGCCCCTGGACGATTCTCGCCACCGTCGAAGGCGATTCCTGCAAGGGCAGGTTCTCCGTAGGCCAGGTCTCCATCGCCAACCTCGAATTCCGCGCCCGCCTCGACACGGAGGCGATGTATCCCAGGGGCGGATGCGCGAACCTCCAGAACTCCAGCCGCGCCATCGTGCGCGACTCCCAGTTCTGCCTCGGCGACACCGTGGGCGACACGGTTCTCGGCAAGTCGCTCCGGCCCAGCCCCTGCCACACGGTGGGGCTCATGATGTCCGGCGACCAGAACGACGACCAGGTGCTGGACAACGTGGCGGTGCAGGGCTTCCGATACGGCCTGGTGCTTGGCGAGCACGTCGTCGCGAGCTACCTCTACGTCCACAACTGCGAGGAGGGCATCGTCTTCCACGACGCCTCGCACCTCTCCGTCCTCCACCACGTCGTCGCGCAGCACGACCGCGTCATCCTCTCCACGGCTCCCGACGGCCTCTTCGGCCATGCGGCGGGTCCGTGCAACGTCATCGTCGGGTCGGTCGATTTCGAGTGCGGCGAGGGAACGCTGCCCGAAGTCTCGCGCCTCGTCGCCGGCGTGAGCGACCCGGACAGCCGGCTCCGCGGCTCCCTCGTCCACCACGCCGGATGGGGCAATCCGGAATTCCCCGTCGTCGGCGCGAAGCATTTCCGCGTTGCCCGGTTCGCTTCGCCGTGAATGCCGGGAAACGATCGGACGGGCTTCCATGAAACCGCGCATCATCGTCATCGGGCGTTTTGTCGAGGACAGGGTCTTCGTCCCGGCGCTCGCCGGCGCCCGGCGCTACGCGAAGGCGCGCGGGTGGGACGGCCGGGAAATCGTCACGCCTCGCGCACGGTCTTCGTGGCGCTCACCGCGCTTCTTCGTCGAGAAGGCGATAATGCAAAATATGGGCGCGGCCCGCTTCGCGTGTAAGGCGGGATGGTCGTGGAGCAATTTACCTCGGCCGTTCCGCGCAGCCGCGGATGCCTTCCAGCAGCGCCCGCTTGCGTGGATTGTCCGAAGACGGCGCAAGGTGATGCGCGTCGGGGCCCTCGTGCTCGACGCTCCAGCCCTCCCATTCGCGGAAGGCGTGGTAGGTCCAGTCCCAGCCGTACTCCTCGAATATCGCGATGCAGTCGCGGAGGTATTGGTCCGCCCCCGGCGCCCAGGCGATGGCGCTGAATTCGCCGACGTAGATGCGGGCGCCGTGGCGGCGCTGGAAGTCGCGCACGGGCTCAAGCGCCCCGCGCAGGGTTTCCGCGCTCCACCCCTTTTCGGCGTTGGGATAGGGATCGGGCGTCTTCCCCTGCTTCCACATCACCCCCTGGTGCGTGAAGCGCAGCGGCACGTACATGTGAACTTCGTAGATGACGTTCGTAAGGTCGAGCGGCGAGAGCGTGGCGAAGGCGCTCGGCGAGTCCTGCGAGTTGGCTTCGACGATGACCGGCACGTCGGGGTCGATTTCGCGGATGGCCTCGGCGGCGCGCTTCTGGAGCGTCCAGAAGTCGCATCCCGGCAGCGCCTCGGAGGTCTGCATCGGCTCGTTCACGAGGTCGTAGCCGTAGATGCCCTCGCGTCCCTTGAAGCGAGCGGCGATGCGCCGCCAGGTTTCGACGAAGAAGTCCGCGCATTCGGCGTCGTGACACATGCGCAGGTCGTTCGCGGCGTCGCGGTTGCCCGGCGGCGTGTGGAGGTCGAGCACCACCTTCATGCCGCGCGCCGCGGCCTGCGGCAGGACAAACGAGTCGAAGTGGTCGAGCTTTTCCGCGAGCCAACGGTCGTAGGCGGCGAAATCGACCGGGGCGTCCTTTTTCTGCCTGTAGCCCCACATCTGGTAGCGGAGGAGCGTCGCGCCCCAGACCTGGAGCGTGTCGAAGTCGTCCTCGGTCATGCGGTGCGGGGACATCACGCCTCTGCGAGGCGTGATGTCCCCGCGATGAATCGCGGTTTCGGCTAACGTCCCCCGATACGCGCACCGGTGGGCCTGGTTCGTGACGGGCCAGGGCGGAACCGGTTCGACGAGGCGGAGCGAGGAAAGGTCGAATTCGGCGTGGCCGCTCGCCTCCTGGAGGCCAAGGACGAGGCGGGCCTTGCGGCGCGTGGCGGCGCTGAAGTCGCCGAGGCGGATCGTCTGCTCCGGGAAGTCGCCGAGGCGCGACGCAGTGTTGGGGTAGAACCAGTCGCCGGCGACGGGGTCTTCGTATTCGAACTGGAACTTGAGGCCGTTGTACCAATGGAGCGGCTTGCCGATTCCCCTGCCGCTGGCCGTGATTTCCGCGCCGACGGGCCTGCCGTCCCACGCGGAAAGGTCGATTTCGGCGGAGGCGAGGCCGCCCTTCGCCGCCTCCTCGCCGGGCGGCACGTCGATCATGAGCCGGCCGCCCTCGATGCGGGCGTACTGCGTGGTCGTCCAGACAAGCGTCGGCTCCGCGCCGAGGCGGTCGAGTTCGTCGAAGCCGACGATCGCCATGCCGAGCGATTCGGCGGCGGCGAGGATGGTTTCGAGGTCGGCGCGCGACATGCTCACGCCTTCGGCTGTTTCGCCGATGCCGTGGGAATACAGGACGAGGACGGCGTTCGACGCGGCGACGCCGGGCAGCATGGCGGCGACTTCCGCGCCGCCGCGCCTGTACTTCGGGCCGACGCCGAGGCCGGGCAGGTAGCGGCGCGACGCCGCTTCGGCGACGGGGAAGGCGCCGGCAAAGTCGCCGCCGCCGCGAAGGCGGTCGAAGTGGCGCAGGAGAAGGGCGTCCGTCTGCGGCGTGTGGCGGCTCATCGGATAGGCGAAGGAGCGCACGGGGAGGCCGGCCGCGCGGCAAGCCGCGAGCTGCGGCTCGATCTCGTCGGCGAGGTATCCGTCTTCGCCGAGTTTCGCGACGACATCCGGCGCGACTTGGTGCTTGAGGCCGTGCAGGCCGATGGAATGGCCGGCTTCGGAGAGTTTGCGCAGCGAGGCGACCGCACCGTCGTCGATGTCGTGGTAGGCGAAGAAGGTCGCGTGCGCGCCGTGCGCGGCGAAAATCGGCAGGGCCGCCTCCCAGTCGGAGAAGCGACTGTCGTCGAACGTGAGGCTCAGGACGCCATTCGCCGCCGCGGTTGCCGCCACGGCTGAGGAAAGGATCAGTGACATTGCGGTCTTTGCGGACATCGTGGATGATTGCAAACAACGGCATCAATGCTAGCGTAGTTCACTTAACCGTGCAAGCGCTTCCCCTCGCCCGCTACTGGATGCGGTCGCCCCAGATCGCGAGGACGGCTTCGGTGCCGAGCGGCTCGATGCGCGCCGCGTCGTCGAGCGCCCTGCGCACGTCGATGCGCCCCGTGCCCTCGTGGCCGAGTTCGTCCAGATGGGCGACAACGGTCCGCTTCGGGCGGAACTTGCGGACGCAGTCGGCGATGTCGATGCCGTTGTGCGGGTGGCAGATCCACAGGTCGGGCTCGCGCGTCGGGTTGAGCATCCGCGTGTGGAAGGAGTCGCCGGAATGGTAGAGCGTCCAGTCGCCGACGGAGATTTCGAAGGCGGAGGTGAACTCCCGGAGGTAGTCGTTGTGGTCGGAGGGGGTGACGCGGATCGTGGCGTCAGCGATCTGCAGCGTCCGCTCGCCGCGCGAATAGCCGCCGGGCGTCGTGCCGCGCTTGTGCGCGCCGTAGTTGCACATGAAGTTCGAGACGACCGTCTTGCGGTGGCGGTCCATCGTGGCGAGCAGCGCCTCGTCCACGTGGTCGTCGTGGTTGTGGGTGACGAGCGCGAAGTCCAGGAGCGGCTCCGCCAGCAGCCCCTTGCGGTGCGCCAGGTCGATGGCGAAGACCGCCTTCGGCGTCTTCACGACGACGCCCATGTTGTACACCAGCCACACGGCCGGGGCGCCGGTGACGGAGGTGGACTGCACCTCGGCCATCACCTTGTCGAACGCCTCGTCGTAGCGCTTCAGGCCGGGATCGTCGCGATGGGTCTGGCGAACGACGTTTTCGGGGCAGTCCGGGCCGGCGGCGCGGAAGAGCTCGTAGGCGGAGGGGGGCGTTGAATCGACGTCGCGCTGGAAGGCGGCGAGGCGTTCGGGGACGGCGTCGGGAGGTGGGGCGTCCTGCCGCACCGGCTCGCCTTCGGCGCGGCCGGAGACCGTGCCGCAGAGAACAGTCGCAGTCATGACCACAAGCAGACTCCGTTTCATGCCTACCGGACAATCAGCACAAACGCAGCGGGGGCCACGGAGGCGGAGACGGTTTTCACCGAGACGCCGCCGAGGTCGAAGGCGGGGCCGGCGGAGAACGAAACCGCCGCCGATTTGCCGCTTGTGGCCGAGCCGGAGAGCGCAGGCAGCAGCGCGTCAACCGTGGCGGCGGGAGCGGTGAAGACCGCGAGGCGGAAGGTATCGGACGGGAGGGAATTCGACGCGACGATGCGCACCGGGAGCGTGGCTCCGGCCGAGGAAAGGCCGTTGGTGAGGACGACGCCGCGGGCGGAGAACTCCGGTGCCACCACGCCCAGCGCCGCCCCGGCGGCGAAGGAGAGCGCCACGCCGGCGGCGGCGTTTTCCGCCGCGAAAGCGAGCGTTCCGGCGGTGACGGAAAGGGTGGCGTCACTCGCGGGGGCAGAAGCGCCGCCGAGCGTCCACGTGCCGCCGCCGGTCTTGGCCACGGTTCCGCCGAGGAGCGTCTGCGAGGCGATGGAGAAACCGAGATTCGCGTCGACGTTCACCGTTGCGTTGGAGATGGTCACGCCGCGATTGGCATCCGCGACCGCGACGGAGACATTGGTGACGTTCACGCCGGCATTGGCGACGAGGAAGCCGTGCTGGAGGAACTCGGGGGGATTGCCGCCGAGTGCCGTGGCGCTCATCAGGTCCACGCCCAGGCGGGCGGCGCTGGCAGGGTACACCTCGATGGAGCCGTGGAAACGGGAGTTGTCGCCGCGAAGCTGCCAATCGACCGCGCCCGTTCCCTCGACGCCCAGAAGCAGGTTGCCCGCGCCGTGGAGGTTCGCGTTCACGACGCCCCAGCGGTGGGCGGCGCTGCCCTGGCTGAAGCGGATGCCCGCGTAGCCGCGCGTCGCGGTGGCGATGGTGATGTCGCCGGAAATTTCCTGTCGTTCGTCCGTGACGTTTCCCGCCTCGCATCCGCCGAGCTGGTGCTTGACGGAGTCGTAGAGCCGCAGGTCTTGGAAGAACAGCTTCGTGCTTTGCTTGTTCATGAGAACCGTGCTGCCGGCCAGCGTTACCGAAGCGGCTTTGCAGGACCAGCTGGGGGTGACGTAGCTGGCGTCCTTGGCCTGGAGGCGCCATGCGTTCCGCACGAGGTAGTTCGTCCCATGGTGCGTCCGGCCATCGCTCCAGTGCGTCGCCTTTTCGAAAAGCGTGGCCGTACCGGTCCCCGTCACCGTTTGCGTGACGGGTCCGTCCAAGGTCGAGAGTTTCACGGAAACCGTGACGAAGCCGTTGGCGGGTTCGGAGACGGCGATTCCGCCGACGGGCTGACCGTAGCCGACGCCTGTCCAGTCGAAGAACACGCCAGAAAGATCGGTGTCTTCGGGCACGGCGAGAAAAGGCAGCAGTCCGTCTTCGGGCATGGTGGCGGGAGAAGCCGCGAGTGCGACCTTGACGACCCCGGAAAGCGCGGCGGCGGTTCGCGCCTTGAGCGGAACGGTCGCCCCGGTGGCGGCGTCAGGGTAGAGGACGATGGTTCCGCCGGTGGTGGAGAAGGCGCCGGGGGCGGGAGTGGCGTCGGCGGAAAGGTGGAGTGTGCCTCCGTTCAGCGAGACGGCGTTCCCGGAGGCGAACGAGACGCCGTTCGTGAGGGCGACGGCACCGGTTTCGGCGATGTCGAGCGAAACCGTTTCGGAGAAGGAGCCCTCGAAGGCGAGGACACCGCCGCTGCCGGTCACGTTCAGCGTGCCGGAACCCGTGACGGGCCAGTCGATGCGGGTGCGGCCCTCGTTGGAAGACACATACCAGGTTCCGCCCTTCGTGCCGACCTCGATGCGGTAGTCGATGTCGCGGCCGTCGGCCTTTCCGTAGGCGAGTTCGAAGGAAGGATTGACGAACGTGCATTCGAAGCGGGCGCCTTCGCCGTTGAGGCAGAGCGAGGGGACGCGCACCCAATGGCCCGGCTGGTAGAAGACGTGGTCGCCGATTTCAAGGATGCCGGCGAACTCGCGGGAGGCGGCGCCGGTGTCGGTGAGGAACTTGGCTTCCTCCTTGGAGGGATAGTTATAGTTCTCGACGCGAACTCGTGTGCCCGCCGCGCCACGGAAGACGCAGTTCCAAGTGTTCGCGTTGGGGGCGCGGCCGATCAGGATAACGGCGGGGTGGCCGTTGTCGGCGACGACCGTCGCGGACGTGCCGATGAGCGACGTGTCCCCCGTCGTGTTGAACCGGACCTGCGCGTTGCCGGCGAGGCGGAGGTCGTTGATTGTCGTCGAGGTGGTGTTGACGAGGAGTAGCTTGCCGCCGGTCGCCTGGCTGTCGGGGTCGCCGACGGTGAGCGAGCGGCCGGGGAACGTGCTGGACGCAGTTGTCGGGGTGCGCGTCCACTCCCCTTCGGCCGTGATGGTCGTCATGTAGTCCTTTCCGGAGGAGGGCGCCTCGCCATCGGACCAGTACGACCCACCCGTGAACGAGGACGTTCCGGCGGCGTTCGACTTGATTTGCGTCACGTAGTCGGCGCGGACATTGCCGGCGAAAAGCGCGGCCGCGAGGCAGACCGCCGAAACGGCGAAGGCCGGAGCTGCGGCGACAGCGAGCGACGCCGCGAACGCGGCGCAACGGGCGAAACGGAATCTTGTCTTCATGGTGAAGTCTCCTTTGTCCGGGCGGGCTGCACGGCGCAATCTGCCCGCGACGCAAACGAGTCTAGCACGTCCGCGCCTGAAAACCGGTCGTTTTGCCAACTAAATTTCAATCACCGCCGGCGCCCCTTGCGCCATTCGCGCATGGACATCCCGGTGCGCCGGCGGAAGAGGTGGCGCAGCTCGATTTCCGAGCCGAAGCCGCACATCCCGGCAATCGCGTCGATGGCCGTGTCGGTTCCGGAAAGCAGCGCCTCGACCTGCTGGAAACGCACGTGCTGGATTTCGTCGAGGATGCTGTGCCCCGTCGCCTCGCGGAAGCGCTTTTCGAGGAGCCAGCGCGAGCAGCGGAAGCGCTTCGCGAGGGTAGCGGCGGTGAGACCGTCGCACGCCTCGCGCCGGATCGCCTCCACGGCGTCGAGCACCCAGGGTTCGCGCCGCCCGCGCCCGCCGGTGCTTCTGCGCCGAATGACAAGAAGCGGGCCGTAAAGCACCGTGTCGGCGCCATGATTGGAATGAGCATTGGCGCGGCGAGACGCCGCACCTCCCACCGCGGGCTGGAAGCCGCCTGGGAGCGCGGGCATCTTGCCCGCGGTGTTCGCGGGCTGGAAGACTCCTGGGAGCGCGGGCATCTTGCCCGCGGCTCTGGGGGGTGCGGCCTCCGGCCGCGCCGTGTTCGCGGGCTGGAAGCCCGCGCTCCCAGGATGCAGAATCCGCTCGGCAAGCGTCCGCGCGGCGAGGAAGCCGCCGTTCTCGAAGTCCATCGGGATGCTGGAAAGCGGCGTGGACGCCGCTTCGCAGAGCGCCGCGTCGTTGTCGACGCCGACGAGCGTGAAATCGCGCGGGATGGAACGACCTGCGGCCTTCGCCGCGCGGGCGATGGAGACCGCGGTGGCGTCGTTCACGGCGAAAACGGCGGTGCGGGGCGGCAGCTCCGCAATCCATTCCCGGAGACGCGCATCCGACTCGTCCCCTCCCCTGCCCCAATCCACGAGACAAAGGCAGCGCCTCCGCGCCTTTCGGCAGAGCGCGCGGAAGGCCGCGACGCGGGCGTTCGACCAAATCCCGTCCGGCATCGCGGGATCGGCAAGCCCCACGGCCGCGAAGCCGTCGGGGTTCCCGGACGAAAGTTCCCGGAACGCGGCGGCGGCGACGCTGCCGTTGTCCACGGCCACGCGCGCGATCCGCCGCCCGCGAGGAACGGACAGGCAGTTCATGAACACCGCCGGGACGCGCCCGAAGGCGGCGGGAGGGAGGTCCGGCGGCCCGTTGGAGCATTCCACGATGCAGCCGACAGGCCGTTTTTCGGCCAGAAGCTCCGACAGACTCCTGTCATGCGAAAGCCGGTAGTTGACCGACTCCGCCGTCCAGCCGCGCATCGCCGCATAGCGCGAAACACCTGCGAACACCGCGTTATGGACGGCAACCCGCGTGTCGTGACTCAGATACAGGATTTTGACTTTCTCCTCCATGTCGTCCCCCTTTGCGTTTGCGGGGCCAAGTCTAGCAAAACGCGGGGCTGACGCCAAGTTGAAAGGTTGAAAAGTTGAAAGGTTGAAAAGCGGAAGGACTAGCGGTCCTCTCGCCAGTCCCGCCGGTCCCAGAAGTGGCGGAGTGGCGCGGCGGAGGCCGTAGCGCCGAGCAGGCCGATGGAACAGGCGTGTGCGGGATTGTTCATGGGAGAAATCCCGGCAATTACCGGCTCCACTGCCAGGCGACCTGTCGGGGATCGCTCTCGATGGCGACGCCGTCCCCGTAGGCGAGGCCCTCGATCTTCGGCGCGATCACCTCGGCGGCGCAGCCGGGCTGGAAATGCTCCGCCTTGGTTTCGGGATGCGGCTGATACACGAGCGCCGGATAGCTGACGCCGCGGTGCACGAGAAGGATGCGCGAGAAGGAGAAGGTTTCGGCCGGCATGTCGGGGTGCCACTTGACGAGCTCGAAGAGCAGCGCGTCCGGGCCGGGAACGTAGCGCCATGGCGTGCAATCGACGTTGATGGTGCCGGGGTGGAACGGCGAGAGGTCGAGCCCCAGCGCCTTGAAGAACGGCGCCTGCATCGCGACGGTGCCTCCCGGGAAACGCACGTCCCCGGCGCGGCCCGACGCCACGCCGTGCCCTTTCACGACGCGCCCCGAGACGACACGCGGCGGAAGCCATTCGCGCAGCGCGCGCCAGTCGAACGGCGCCTCGCCCACGAGCGCGTAGTTCCATTCGCGCGCCCCGCCGTCCACGCAGAAGGCGATGTCCACGACGCCCGGGCCGGCGCATTCGACGCGGCCAAGCGGCAAAGCGCCGTTGGACGGCACGCTCCAGCGTCCTTCGAGCAGGACGCGGCCGGTCGCGCGCTCGGTGAACGTGGCGGCGACTTCGACCGGGCGCAGCAGGTCGTTCACGGCGAACGCGCCGCCGTCGTCAAGGAGCAGCGCCAGCACGTCGCGCTGGGCGTCGCGCACGGCGGAAAAGGCCGGCTTGCGGACGCCGAACCAATCGACGAGCGCGTCGGAGACCTGCGGCCAGCCGTCGCGGACGTTCCACCAGAGCAGGCCGCCGCGATTCGCGGTCTTCCCGGCGCGGAAGGTTTCGATCATCGTCTTCAGGGCCTCGGCCTGGAAGGCCTGGCTTTGCGCGACAAAGGCGTCGAGGTCGCGCTCGACGGAGCCGAAGAGGCGGCGGACCTGCGTCGTCATGATGTCGTTGCGCCGCCACAGGCCCGAATCGGGATCGAGGAAGGGACAGGACGCCTTGAGCCGCCACTCGTCGTTCCAGTCGAGCTTCGCGTCGTCCGGCTCGTCGGGATTCTTCCACGGGGCGACGCAGTCCGGCGTCATCATCCGCTCCAGCGAGCAGCGGCACGGCGCGCCGTGCCATCCGGTTTCGCTCGCGAAACTCACGCCGCCGCCGAGATAGAAGTCGTCCTTGAACCACTCGCGGCTTCCCCAGAGATGGCGCTCGGCGGGCTGCGCCGCGCCGGCGAAGACTTCGGGAGAAAAATACGGGCTGGAGGGCAGATAGGGGCGGGTCGGGTCGAATTCGCGGAGAACGCGCGGGAGGACTTCGCGGCTGAGGCGGTCGCCGTTCGGATCGAGCGGCGCGCCGGCCGTCTCCCCCCACGTGAGAGATTCGTCGTTTTCGTTGTTTCCGGCCCAGAGCGCGAGCGACGCGTGGTTGCGCAGGCGCAGCACGACGGCACGGGCCTCGGCGGCCGTCGCGGCGGCGTAGGCGTCGTCCTGCGGGAACTGGGCGCAGCCGGTCATGAAGTCCTGCCACACCAGCACCCCGTGTTCGTCGCACCAGTCGTAGAAGAAGTCCGGCTCGTAAACGCCGCCGCCCCAGACGCGCAGCATGTTGCAGCGGCTCTCCCGCACGAGCGCGAGCGTGGGGAGGATGCGCGCGGCCTGGCGCGAGGGAATGGCGTCGGTCGGGACCCAGTTCGTGCCGCGCATGAAGATCGGCTCCCCGTTCACGACGAAGCGGAACTCGCCCGGATCGTCGGGGCCGAGCCCGTCCCGGCGCTTCAGCTCCAGCGTCCGGAAGCCGATGCGACGCACGTCGCGCGCCAGGACGGCGCCTTCGGCGTCCAGGACTTCGATCGATGCGTCGTAAAGGGGCTGCTCCCCCGCCCCGGCCGGCCACCAGAGGTCGAAGCCGGCGGCGTCGAACTCGACGGTGTTCTGCGAAAGGTGGAGCCGCCGCCGAGCCTCGGCCACGACCGCGCCTCCGCGCGAAACGCGGAGACGGACGCTCGCGCCGCCGAGAAAGGCGTCCATCGGCGCCTCGACGCGGAACTGCGCGCGCACCCGGCACGTCCGCGCGCCGTCGAGGCGCGTCCCGTGGCCGAAGGTTGTCCAGAAGGGATCGGCCACGCGGACCGGGTCCTCGATTTCGAGGCGGACGCCGCGCCACAGCCCGGCGAAATAGAGCCGCGGAAAGATGTCCCACCCGCCCATGTGCGCGGCCTTGCGGAGGGGGACGTTGTCCGCGCAGAAGGCGTGGCGCGCGTGGTGGCCGAGGCTGAAGCGCTGCGCTTCGAGCGCCGCACTGCGCAGAAGCACCTGGACCGTGTTCTCGCCCTCGCGCAGGAGGCGCGTCACGTCGAAGCGGCGCTCGACGAGCATGTTCGCCGACTCTCCGATCTTTTCGCCGTTGAGGAACACGTCGGCAAGCGTGTCGATGCCCTCGAAGAGGAGCGTCGCGCGGGAGCCGTCCCGCGGAACGGCCGGAGCCTCGAAGGTGCGCGAATAGAGCCACTGATGGCCCTCGAAACGGCGCCATTGCAAGGCGTTTAGGCCCGTTTCCGGCGGCGGCAGAAGCCCCGCGCGCATGAGATCGAGTTCGCAGTTTCCGGGGACTTCGGCCTCGACGCACTCCGTCTCCAGATTGTCCGGAAGCGGCAGGGACCGAACCGCGCCGTCCGCCGGCTGCTGGAAAAACTCAAGGCGCCATGCGCCGTCAAGGGAAATCGTTTTCATGGTGTTGCGTAGTTGTGTTTCGGGGCCGCAAGTCTAGCAAAGCGCCGTCATCGGCGTCAACAGATGTCGGACGCGTCGTCGCAAATTGACATGTGTCCGCACGCGGGCTATGATTCCGCCGCAAGCGACGCAAATCCGCAACAGGCGCCTGGCGACCGTCGGAAACGTCCCGGCGGCGTCGGATTCCACCCAACAAGTCATCGGCGCGCCGCCGGTCGCGGAACTTGCGTGCCAACATGAGGAAACCTCGAAAATGAATCCGACCACTCCGCCCATGGGCTGGAACACGTGGAACACGTTCGGCGAGAACATCGACGAGCGCCTGGTCCTTGAAAGCGTTGACAAGTTCGTGGAGCTTGGCCTCAAGGACGCCGGCTACGAATACGTCGTGATCGACGACTGCTGGTCGCTGCGCGAGCGCGACGCAAAGACCGGCGAGATCGTCCCCGATCCGGCCAAGTTCCCGCGCGGCATGAAATTCGTCGCGGACTACGTTCACTCCAGGGGGCTCAAGTTCGGAATGTATTCCTGCGCCGGCGTCCGCACCTGCGCGGACTACCCGGGCTCCTTCGAGCACGAGTTCCTCGACGCGCGCACCTTCGCGCGCTGGGGCGTCGATTTCCTCAAATACGACTACTGCGACATGCCCTTCTACGACAAGGCGCAGTTCTACTACCGCCGCATGGGGCAGGCGCTGCGGCTCTCCGGGCGCGACATCCTCTTCTCCGCCTGCAACTGGGGGCGCGAGGACGTCTGGCGCTGGATCCGCTCCACGGGCGCCGGAATGTATCGCTCCACTCCCGACATCTTCGACTCCTTCGGCTCCATGCGCTCGATCGCCATTTCGCAGCTGCCGAAATTCGACACGAGCGCCCCGGGCTGCTTCAACGACATGGACATGCTCACCGTGGGGATGTTCAAGAAGGGACACGTCGCCGCCGAGAAGTGGGCGGGCAAGGACGTCCCGACGTTCGAGGAATACAAGGTGCAGTTCGCCGCCTGGTGCGTCTGGGGCGCGCCGCTCATGCTGGGCTGCGACATCCGCTCGATGGATCCGGAGATCCTGAAACTGGTGACGAACCGGACGCTCCTCGGCATCGACCAGGACAGGCTGGCGCTTCAGCCCTTCGTCGCGGAGACCATCCAGCTTGACAAGGACGAGCCGCGCGTCGTGGCGCGTCTCCTCGACGGAGGCGACATGGCTCTGATGTTTGTCAATTTCGGGGAAAACGAGGTTAGCGGCCGGACGCACCTGGACAAGCTCGGGCTGCCCTACGATTCGGGCATGCGCCTTTCGCTGCGCGACGCGTTCACGGGCGAGGTCTCCCAATCCGGACGCGACACGATCTCGTATCGTCTTGCGCCGCGTTCCTGCGAAGTGTTCCGCGCAACCCCGGTCGAAGCCTAGTCTCGTGGCCTGCGTCGATTGCGGAAAGCCCGTCGAACCCGTCGCGCACGCCCTCGCGCTGAAGATCGTGAATCCGTGCGCGACGGAGTTCCGGTGCCTGGACTGTCTTGCCAAGACGTTCGGCTCGTCCGTCGAACGTCTCCTCGACGCCGCCCGCAACTATCGATTCCGAGGATGCGTCCTATTCAAGGACATCGAAATCCCCGACGCAAGCCGGTGGGACCAGTCTGGCCGCGACCAGGGCGCCGGGCCGGCCTCCCTCTCCTGAAGGGTCATACAGGCGAATTCGCCTCCCGCCACGCGGAGGGGGCCTGGCCGGTGACGGCGGCGAAGGTGCGCGAAAAGTAGCCTGCCGAGGAGAAGCCCGATGCTCGGGCGATGTCCATGAGGGGGCGCGCCGTCTCTGCGAGAAGGCGCTTGGCCGTTTCGATGCGCGCCTCCGCGATCGTTTTCTGCACCGTGGTGCCGAGTCGTTCGCGGAAGACGCGCTCCACAAGCGTTCGGGAGCGTCCGGCGCGGGCGAAGACGTCGCAGGCGGAGAGGTTTCTTCCGGCGTTTTCGGCAATCCAGTCGAGGACGTCTGGCAGCCATTCGGGCGCGCCAGGCCAGCAGTCGGTCGAAGCGCGCGCCGCGACGCCGCGCGGCGCGACGAGCGTTCGGGGCGGGTCCGCTCCTTCGGGCGCGTCGAGCATCTGCGCGAGGGCGCGCGCGGCGGCGCGGCCCACTTCCATGCTGTCGCTGTCGATGCTGGAGAGCTGCGGCGAGGAGAAGAGGCACTGCAGCGGATCGTCGTCCACGCCGAGCACCGCCACGTCGCGCGGAACCGAGAAGCCCGCGGCCCGGCACAGGCGCGAAAGCTGCGCGGCGCGCAGATCGTCGCAGCAGAACACGGCGACGGGCTTCGGAAGGGACCGCAGCCAGGCGCGCAGAGCGGCGGCGTCCGGCGTCTCCACCAGCCTGTCGCCGAGGCGGTAGTCCGCGCCGAAATACTTGACCGCGTTCCGAGGCGGACGGTATTCGGCCGGCGCGAAATTGCTTTTCGCGAGGGTCGCGGCGAAGGAGTCCCGGCGATGATCGGAGAAGGCAATGCCCGGATAGCCGCAGAAGGCGAAGGCCGGGTATCGCCGCGCGAGCAGGTGCTCCGCCGCGAGCCGACCGATCGCCTTCGCGTCCGTCGCCACGGTCGCAAAGGACGGCGGGTCGTGCGGAGTCGCCAGGTCCACGACAGGACGCCGCGTCCGCGCCAGCGCCGCCGCCGCGCGGTTGTCCGGAATGCGGCAGATCCAGGCGTCGAAGCGGCGACCTTCGGCACCGGTCGCGACGGACGCCGTGCGCCGGGGATCGACCAGCGAAAGGTCCCATTCGGGACGTCTCCCGGCGACTTCGGCGAACCCGCGCAGAAGGTTGCGCCCGAAAACCGTCGATCGCTCCACCGCGACCGCGACGCGCAGTCTTGTCCGATGCGTTTCCATGGCCTTGATTCTATCCGAAATTCATGAAAATGTGTAGCGAAATTTACAAATTACTTGTAATCTTTCACATTGCGCCATTGGGGGCGACGGATCATAATTCGGCGACGTCGAGCACGAAATCCCCCATCTCGACATCGAAAGGACTCCCGTTGAACATTGGCACCCTTTTGCGCTGCGGCGACGTGACGGAACGCCGGATCGCCTTTTTCGGCGAGGCCGGTCTTGATTGCATCCAGATTGCCGGGGTTTACGAAAACTGGCTGGCCCCCTCCGCGAACGCCCGCGCGGCGACGGACGCGCTTTTCGGGCTTTTCGAGGAACACGGCATGTCCGTGCCGTCGCTCTTTCTTTCCTATGCCGGTCAGGACTGGGACCACCCGGAAAGCACCGTCGGCCTTTTTCCCCAGGCGACACGGAGCGAACGGATGGTCGCCACCTGCCGCCAGATGGAGTGGGCCGCGCGCAGAGGCGTCAGGGTCATCGCCTGCCACGCGGGCTTCGTCCCCGAGGAACGAAACGGATTCTACGACCGCTTCATCGCGGACATGAAGTCGCTCATCCGATTCGCGGCCGCGCTCGGCCAGGACTTCCTCTTCGAGACTGGATCGGAAACGGCGGGCGCCTTGGCGCGCCTTCTGGACGACATCAACGAGCCGAACGCCGGAATCAACTTCGATCCCGCCAACATCCTGATCTACGGCATGGGAGACCCGGCGGAAGCCCTCGCCGCGTTCGGCGACCGCATCCGGGGCGTTCATTGCAAGGACGCCAACCCGCCGGCGCCCGGAACGGCGCGCGGCCGCGAAACGCCGCTGGGAAAAGGCTCGACGAACTTTGCGGCGCTCCTCGCGAATCTGCTCGACTCAGGGTTCCGCGGCCCGCTGGTCATCGAGCGCGAGCTCCCTCCCAGCCCGGAACAGGAACGGGATGTCGCCGAAGCGGCCAAGTTTTTGAACTCTCTCCTGAAAGGACACAAACAATGCTCAAAGTAGGAATCATAGGTGCCGGTCGCATGGGCAACTCCCATGCCGACAATCTGGCGAAACTCGACAGCGCGGCCGTAACAGCGGTTTACGACATCGACCCGGCCAAGTCCGATGCGTTCAAGGCGAAGTTCCCGAACGTCGCGATCAAGCGCTCCGCCGCCGAACTGGCCAGCGCCCCCGAAGTGGACCTCGTCATCATCGCGTCGCCCACGTACTGCCACAAGGAAGGCATCCTCGCGGCCGTCGCGACGGGCAAGCCGATTTTCTGCGAAAAGCCCCTGTGCCGCACAGCCGAGGACTTCAAGGAACTCGCGCCGATTGTCTCCTCGTATGAAAACATGTTCGCCATCGGCTTCGTCCGGCGCTACTCGCCCGGCGTGGCGCTGATGGAAAAACTCATCGCCGATGGCAAGATCGGAAACATCATCTGCTCCTCCGTCTGCTGCATCTTCGGCGGATTCCGCCGCGTGTGGGGCGATTGGTTCACCGACTACGAAAAGTCCGGCGGCGTGATGCTGGACATGCTCGCCCACCACTGCGACCTCCAGAACAAGTTCCTCGGCAAGCCCGTCAGCGTCTACGCGCAGGCCATGCGGCTTCCCAAAAATCTGGAGAAACCCCGCGACTACGTGAGCGCCACGGCCGTCTACGAGGGAGGCGTCATCAGCAACCTGGAATGCTCCTGGCTCCGCGGCGGCCCGTCGGACACCTACATGACGGTCTACGGCGAAAAGGGTGCGCTGAAACTCTCCGATTCGGCCGGTTTGTCCTTCTTTGACATCGGCGGCACCGAGACGAAGATGGAGGCCGACGAGGGCATCGTCGGCCATCTTCAGGACGACATTTCCGGCAACATGTACGCGCAGGAAATCGCCACGATCGTCGATTGCGCCCTGACTGGCAAGCCGCCAAAGGCCGGCGCGAAGGAGGCCATCGAGGCCATGACCTTCGGGCTGGGCATGATCCGCTCCGCCGAAACGGGCGAAATCGTCCGCTTCTGAGGTTCCGTTCCAAATGACAAGCCTTCGTTTCCGCGTTCGGGCGCCGATCCGCCGCAGACTCCTTGCAGGGTTGTGGCTCGCCGCGTTCTGCGCGCTCGCCGCGCCGGCGGCGGGCCGCGCAGCGGAGGCGAAGGTGCTTTTCGGCACGGGGCTTTCCATCGACGGCATGACTTTTGCGCCTTTCGCCTTCAGCTCGAACTGGGGCGGCTACGGCGCCATGGGCACCGGCGAAACAGCGGCCCCCTCCGGTCCGGCAAGCCCCGATCCTGTAAGCCGAGGTCCCGATTCATCGGGACCGGCGGCGCGCGCCGCCGCATCGGGACCGGCGGCTCTAGCCGCCGCCTTCACGCTCCGCACCGGCGGCGCAGGCGCGGCCATCTTCTCCGGCACCGGCCATTTCGCCGAAACGCCCGACGGCGGCGTCCGCGCCGAATGGCGCGTCGTCGCCGACAGGGCGGGCCACTTCGCCGAGGCATTCGTGGGGGCCAATCTTCCGGCGTCCCTCGTCTTCGGCGGCACCGCAATTGTCGATGGCGCCGAGGTGTCCATCCCGGTGGCACGCGGCCCGAAGGGGCATCTCTTCCGAGCCCCCGCCTCCCGCTTCGAGTTGCGCGGCCCCGACGGCGCCACGATCCTGCGCCTCGCCCTCGACGAACCGACTCCACTCCTGCTTCAGGACAACCGCCACTGGAACGGCGACGGTCTCGGCATCCGCATCTTCTTCGCCACCGGCTCCTGCGAGGCAGGGAGGGAATACGCCGTGAAAGCCACCTTCCACACCGGGGGAGCGGATGGCGAAAACTCCGATCCTTTGGCCCTCTCCGCCGCGCCGCCGGTCCGCGTCGTCGCCGGCCCGGGCTGGATTCCGGTCGCGCGGGAGCCGTGGATCGAGCCCGGATCGGCGCTCGATTTCACCTCGGCGATCCCGCGCGAAGCGCCGGCAGGCAAGTTCGGGCGCGTAGTGGCGCGCGGCGGGCACTTCGAGTTCGAGAATCTCCCCGGCGTCCCGCAGCGCTTCTACGGCGTAAACATCTGCGATTCGGCCAATTTGCCGGAAACCGCCGAGGAGGCGGGGCGCATAGCGGCCAACCTCGCGCGCATGGGCTACAACGCCGTCCGCATCCACCACCACGAAAAATGGCTCGTCGCCGAGGACGGCACATCGCTCGACCCCGCGCGCATGGCCAAGTTCGACATGCTCGTAGCGGCCTGCGTCGAAAACGGCCTCTACCTCACGACGGACCTCTTCGTCTCGCGCTCGCACAAGCTCCCCTGGCGCGCACTCGGCATCGACCGCGACGGCACGATCCCGCCGGACGACTTCAAGGCGCTCTGCGCCTTTTACGAGCCGGCATATTCCAATCTCTGCGCCTGGGCCCGCGACTTCTTCGGGCACGTCAATCCGCATACCGGCCGCACCCTCGCCGAAGAGCCGGCCCTCGCCACGCTCGCGCTCGTGAACGAAGGCAACCTCGGCAACCGTGGCGGCGCCGCGCTCCGCAACTTGCCGGGCGTGAAGGAAGCATGGAAGCACTGGCTGGCGAACAGCGGGGATTGTGCTTCCGCCGCGCAAACGGCGCTCCCCGACAACCTCTACAGCCAGCCTGCGGCGACGTTTCTCGCCGACGCCGAAACGCGCCTCTACGGGCGCCTCCGCGACTTCGTGCGCGACGAGCTGCGCTGCCCCGTTCCGCTTTCCAATATCTCGGCCTGGTACGAGCCGGCTCAATACGCGCTGCCGCGCGCCGGATTCGACTACATCGACACCCACTTCTACGTCGATCACCCGCAGTTCCTCGACAAGCCGTGGCGCCAGCCCTCGCTCTGCCCCAACCGCAATCCCATGCGCGGCGCCGACTGCGGCGCGCAGGACTGCGTCTGGCTCCGCCAGTTCGGCAAGCCCTTCTGCGTCTCCGAGTTCAACTATTCCGGCCCTGGGCGCTACCGCGGCGTCGGCGGCATCGCCACCGGCACCCTGGGAGCGCTTCAGGATTGGGACGGCATCTGGCGCTTCGACTGGGCGCACACGCGCGACGGCATTGCGAATCCAAGCGGTCCGATCGGCTACTTCGACATCGTGAACGATCCGCTTTCGCTCGCGGCGGAGCGCGCGGCGCTCTGCCTCTTCCTGCGCGGCGACCTTGCGCCGCTCGAAACGGAAGACCCGCTCGTCCTTGACCCGGCGGCATTGCGCGATCAGGCCTTCGGCGCCCCGCGCCTCGCATCCCTCGGCGACAACGCCAAGGCGTGGAAAAGCCGCGTTGGCACCACGTTCGATGGCAACCGGGGGCCATCGGAAGCTTCCGGTGACAATCGGAAAACGCAGAGCGCAGTCTCCATTGATCCGGTCTCCGGCACCTTCCTCATCGACACGCCGCGCACGTGCGGCGGCTTCGCCGAGAGCGGCGCCCACGTGGCAGGGACGCTGCGATTCGAACTGCTGGAAGAGAGCCGAAACGGCAACTCACCGACGTCGCGCGGCGGAGCCGCAGCGGCTGCCTCGGTGTGGGTTTCCTCCCTCGACGGCCGGCCGATCGCCACCTCCTCGCATCTGCTGCTGACGCATCTCACGGACGTGCAGAACAGCGGCATCGAATACGCCGATCCCGATTGCACCATTCTTCTCAAGTGGGGCTCGCTTCCGCACCTCATGCGCAACGGCGCGGCGGACATTGAGCTGACGCTTGCCGCAAGCGAGGAAACGGCCACCGGGGGCGCGGGGGCGGTGCCCCCGTCCTTTGCCGTTTACCGCCTCTCTCCCTCCGGTCGCCGCCTTGGAGAAGTGCCTGCCGAATGGAACTCGGCAACAGGAGCGCTCCGCTTCACCGCCCGCACCGACTACGCCCCCGATGCCGCCACCTATCTCTACGAGATCGTGCGCGAATAGCCGTTTTTCCCATCAACCACAACCACCCGGAAGGAATACGACATGAACGCAGAACGCTTGCCAGACGCTCACCTCCACGCCGCCGCTTTCGTCGCCGCGCTCGTTGCGCTCGCCGTGCCACCGGCGAGTTCCGCCCGCACCGTTTACGACGCCGGCAAGGCACTTCGGCAGAATTTCCAGATCAATGCGACGCCGGCGAACCCCTACACGGACGAAAACGGCGGCATCTGGACATACAGCAGCGCCGCCGGCGTCGCGCCATTCACTTCGCTCGGCAACTTCGCGTCGTCCTACGCCAAAACCGACAACAACCAGCTTCAGGGCTGGGGCGGAACCTCGTCGCCGCATTTGAAGGTGAACATCACCGACCATGCGCTGACGGATTCGACGTTCGTGACCAAGACGGGCGGCGTCCTCGACGGAGACCCCATCGGTGTCGACGAGATGGTGTTCCATCCCGGACAGACCGGAAACTCCTACATGGTCCTGCGCTTCACCGCCCCCGAAAACGGCTGGTACTCCGCCTTCGCCTCCTTCCATGACACAAGCAAGGAGACGACGGCCACCGCCAGCTCCGGCGCGTCCGTCGCCATCACGCTGGGCGGAAACGACGTCCTCGCGCGCGGCATCGTCTCGCTTGAAGGGGTTGCCAACGGCACGAAGCGCTTCGATTTCCAGATGCCGGTTCGCTACATGACGGCGGGGACGGAAATCCGGTTTGCCATCGGCAACAACGCGGGCGGTTCGGGAACCGCCCACGCCAACGACGCCACAGGCGTCAAGGTGTTCGTCACGAAGGAGGACGAGGGCGCGTTCTACGACTCCGGCCTCGCCATGGGGAACAACGTCGCCGCCTCGCCCTACGCCAACCCGTATGGCACCATCGCCGACGGAACCTGGTATTTCCTCACCGCGACGGCGCCTGCCGCGCAGACGGCGCCGGACAATGTCTCCAAGGTCGCCACAACGCGCATTACCACCGAGGCGACGAGCAGCACGTATCTCAAAGGCTTCGCAAACGCCGCCAACGGACAGTCTCCCTTCGTTCTTGTCAACACGGCCGCGTCCGTGCAGTCCACCGCCGTCGCGCCGGGCGAACTCAAGGTCCACCACCGCGCCGGCGACTCGACGCTCAAGACATGGACGGTTCTCCGCTTCCGTCCGCCGGAGAGCGGCCGCTACTCCGCGTCCATCGTGGCCCGCGACGTGGACCGGGCGAACCTGTCGACGTATCCGGCCGCCGACGGCGTCGATGTTTACCTCTACGTCGCCGACACGCTCGTCACGAACGCCTACGTTTCGCTGGAGACTGCCGTCGCCTGCTCGGCGCACTTCACGTTCGACGACCGCTTTCTGGTCGCCGGCGAACCGGTGGACATCGTCGTTTCCCCGCATGGGGAGGTCCATAACGACGCCACCGGAGTTTCCGCCATCTTCCGCCGCGAGCTGGGCGCCGTCTACGACGCCGGGAAGGCGTTTTACGCCAACCGTAAGAACGCGAACACGGGATTCGTTTTCGACGACCTGCTTGGCGGCGGCGCGCAATGGTTCCTCGGCGCGAAAACGAACGCCTGGTGCGGGGCTCAATTCTACGAGGAACTCACGGCGAGCCAGGTCGCGGGCGGAGCCAAGACCAAGTGGTGGATGCAGGGACGGTTCACGTCCTATTCCGAATTTCCCTACTTCGTCATGGCGACGAATGGAACGGCAACCATCGACTCGACCTTCGGCTTTTCGGCCGACCTGCTCGCCGCCACGCCGCAGGAATTCGTCGCCATCGTGAACGACCCGGGCTATCAGAGCAGCAGCCCGACGCTCAAGGCGACCGTCCCGTCCGACGGCGTCTACCGCGCCCGCGCCTACGTCCGCGACCTGAGCAACGGCGGCGGCGACGGCGTCCTGGCGAGCGTGGTGGCCAACGGCCACGTGGCGGCCACTTCGCCCGTGATGCGCGAAAGCGGCGGGACGATCTACGAAACCGCGCTTGGCGCCGACCGCCTGTGGCTCAAGGGCGGCGACCGCATCGAGTATGTCGTCGATCCATCGGCCAACAGGACTTCCGATCCCACCGGCGTTTCCGCATGCTACGAAAAAACCGGCGATCCCACGGCGCACGTCATCAACATCGATTTCGGCGTTCCCAGTTCGGTTGCGGGGCGCTATTCAAACCATGTCGGCGCGGGGCGCGAGGGCTGGAGCGACTGGAACAAGTGGAACGCACTCCGAATCAGCAACAGCACGCCGACGGCTTCGGTTTTCGTGGAGAACTGCACGGAAGCGGACGGCGCGACCAAACGCAATGTCGGCTTCACTCTGTCTCGCACATCCGGGAACGTCACAAAGGGCTATACGAGCGGCTCCATGCCGACAGGCTCCGCGCTCCACAACAATTGGGCGGTCTCCACCGACCCCACGGATTCCTACACCTTCACACTCTCAAAATTGAAGGTGAATGAATCCTATACGCTCTACCTCTATTCAGCCAAGGGCGGCGCGGCGGGCAACGCCTCGTTCACCGTCGGCGGAGTCGCCAAGACGCCGGACGAAACCTGGAATCTCAGGGACACGAAGGTGCTGGCGCGGTTTGAGGCGCTCTCCGATGCAAACGGCCAAATCACCGGCACGTTCGCGGCGGCCGACGCCAACGGAGGCGCGTTCAACGGCCTCTCCGTCGTCGGCGAGTTCCCCGACTACATTCCCCCTGCGTTCGTCCTGACCATCCGCTAGCCCCTTCAACCTTCCACCTTTTTCAACCTTTTCAGCGGAAAATGCTAACCGAATCCGTCCGCAACTACGACGACCTTTCTGCCGTCGGCGCGTCGATCCTATACGGCGCCGTCATGGAAAAACTCTCCCGGGGCGAGCGCTTCAACCTTGGCCTCGCCACCGGCAACACGATGATCGGACTCTACGAGCGGCTCGCCGCGTCGCTCAACGCCGCCCGCGCCGACCTGTCCCTGCTGTCAACCTGGAACCTCGACGAGTATTCCGCCGATGGAAGCGCCCCCGTCCCGCACGACCACCCGCTCTCCTACTGGCGATACATGCATGAAATGCTCTTCTCCAAGTTCGACCCGGAACTGGGCTTCCGCGAGGGGAACGCGCACTTTCCGGACCCGGCGGCGCCGGAATCATACGATCCCGCCATCGCGGCGGCGGGAGGAATCGACCTCCAGCTCCTCGGCATCGGCTTCAACGGGCATATCGCCTTCAATGAGCCGATGGGCGAGGCGGACATCTCGGTAGAAGCCTTCGGTGCCCTGCCTACGCGGGTTCTTCCACTCACGTCCGAGACCGTCGCCCAGAACACGAAGGTCACTGCGGGCGGCGACATGTCCATAGTGCCGCGCTTCGCCGCCACCATGGGAATGAAGCCCATCCTCGAAGCGAAGAAGACGCTGCTTCTCGCCTGCTTCGCGGAGCAGGAGGCGCCGCTTCGCCGAATGCTCCGGGACAAGCGCACCACGCCTGAACTGCCCGCCTCGTATCTGCTCGGACACCCTGATTTCACGCTCATCTGGACGGCGGACAAGATCAATCTGGAGGGTCTTCAATGACAACCTGCATCACAGGCTGCCGCATCGTATCACCCGGTGTTGACATTCTGGAAGGGTGCATCCTCATCGATGGCAATGAGATTGCCGCAGTCGCGGAAAACAAGCCGGATGGCTTTTCCGGGCACGTCATAGACGGCCGGGGACTCATAGCCGTCCCAGGTTTCATCGACATCCACTCCCACGGGCGCTCGGGCTTCGACTTCTGCGACGGAAGCGCCGAAGGTTTCTCGGCCATTGGCCGGGGCAAGCTCGAAGACGGCGTCACGGGCTTCCTCGCGACAAGCCTCAGCGTTTCGTCCGACGACCTGCGCCGGCTCTGCCGCCTCGCGGCGGACTATCCGGAAAACACGCCCGACGGCGCGACGCTCCTTGGCGTCCATCTTGAGGGGCCCTTCTTCAACCCCGCCTGCGCGGGCGCGCAGAATCCCGCCTTCCTGAAAAATCCGGACATCGCCCTTGTGGACGAACTGAACGCCATCGCCCCGGTGAAGAAGGTGTCCTTTTCGCCGGAGCTCCCCGGCGGCGAGGAATTCACGAAGGCACTCGCGGACCGCGGCATCATGCCCTCCGGCGGCCACACCGAAGCGGACTACGAACGCTACTCCCGTTGCCGGGCGCTGGGCATGAAGCACCTCACCCACTTCTGCAACGTCATGACCCCGCTGCACCATCTGCGCTTCGGCATGGTCGGGGGCGGACTCCTCGACGATGACGTCTATGTGGAAATGATCTGCGACGGCGTCCACCTCTGCGACCAGATGATCCAACTCATCGCCCGCATGAAGGGGCCGGGGAGGATGATGCTCATTACCGACGCCATGCGGGCCTGCGCGATGCCGGACGGCGGCTACACGCTAGGCGGGCTGCCTGTCGTGGTAAAGGGCGGCTGCGCACGGCTGACAACGGGGCAGGTGGCGGGAAGCACCCTGCGCTATCCGGGCGGCCTCAAGCGCCTGGTGCGACTCACGGGCCTGCCGCTCTCCGAGGCCGTCCGGGCCACGTCCCTCAACCAGGCCGAGTCCCTGCATCTGGGGAGGCGCGGCAAGCTGGAAAGGGGCTTTGTCGCCGACATCGTGCTTCTCGACCGGGAACTCGACGTCCAAAAGACCATTTGCAACGGCATTCTCAGATGGGAAAGCACACAATCATGAAAAAGAAAATCGGTTTCATCGACCTCTACATCAACAACTGGCACGCCAACAACTACCCGGCGTGGTTCCGCACGGCGAAGCGAGCGAACGAATTCGAGCTCGGCTACGCCTACGAGGAGACGCCCGCGCCGGGCAGCCCCTCGCTGGAAGACTGGTGCGTCAGGAACGGTATGCTGCCTGCGCACGACATCGAAACGGTGATCGCGAACTCCGACTGCCTGTGCGTTCTGGCGCCGAACAACCCCGAGGCGCACGAGCGCCTCGCCTCGCTGCCTCTCGCCTCCGGCAAGCCGCTCTACATCGACAAGACCTTCGCGCCCGACAGGGCGACCGCCGCGCGCTTCTTCGAGACTGCGCGCCGCCACGGAACGCCGCTCATGAGCACCTCCGCCCTCCGCTACGGAGAGGAGTTCGTCGCGATGATGGGGCGGTTCGCGCCGGAGCGCCCCGTCCACGTGACCGCAACGGGCGGCGGACGCAGCTTCAAGGAATATTCAATCCACCAGATCGAAATGGAGGTCGTCGCGCTCGGCCTTGGCGCAAGTTCGGTCACGCGAATTCCCGGCTGCGCGACGGAACTCTATTCCGTCCGCTACGCCGACGGGATCCGCAGCGCGCTCCTGACCTACAACCCGCAGTCCGATTTCACGCTGACCGCTTTCGGCAAGGACCGCGTGGGCGTCGCGCCCGGCGCGACGAACATGTTCCCGCGCCTCATCGACGCCATGCTTGAGTTCTACGCCACCGGCGTCTCGCTTGTCCCGGAGGAGGAGACAATTGAAGTCGCCGCCATCCGCGAGGCGGCGCTGAAGGCCCAGGCCGCCCCCGGCGTCGAGATCCCCGTCGCCTGACGCACGGCCTGTCGTCATCAGACGCGCCAATCCCGCCCGTCTCGCCGCCAGACCCCCAAGTCGCGCCCGTCCCGACGGTCGCGCCTGCCCCTTTCAACTACCGACTCGTCAACGAGCGGCGGATTGCAGGAAAAGGACTCGTTTGCGCCTGTCAGACGTCGCGCACGATCTTCGTGGCGCTCACGGCGCGCTTCTTCGTCGAAAAGGCGATGCCGATCAGGGTGATCGGCTTGCCGGAGAGGCGGAACTTGTCCACATAGCCCTGCTCGCGGATCTGCGCGATGGCCTTCATCGGCGTCGAGTCGCGCTTGACCTCGATGACGTAGGCGTCCGTCGCCGTTTCGATGGCCAGGTCGATGCGGCCCTTGGACGTGCGCACCTCGCCGCCGACGTTCATGCCGATGAGTCGCATCACCACGTACATGATCGCCTGCCACGACTGCTCGTTCTGCCTGTCCGTGAGGTCGTAGGGAATCTCCCCGAAGAACGACTTGAACGACTCGACGAATCCCTCCGGGTCGCGGGCGCGGAGCGTGTCGCCGATTCTTGCGACAATTGCCCCATCCCCCCCGGAACCTTTTCCGGAATACAACTTTGAGAGTTCACTGAGAAAGGAGGACTCAACCTCCGCGTTGGGGAATCCCAACCTGTATGTAGTGAAATAGCCATTCCACTCCACATCCCTGATCGTCAAGTAGCCTGTCTGGAAGAGTAGCGTGACAGGATTTATCTTTTCCGGCTCGAAGGAGTCCATGTCGCTGTCCGAGACTTCCAATGTCGAGACGTCCAGCGGCCGCGTCTTGAAAAAGTCGATCAAGAATGTCGGTATTGCCGTCTTCGACCACCACTTGCCGAATTCCAGCACATCGAATGTCATGCCCAGCGACACCGGGTTAATGACAGGCTCCGCGTCCTTGTGGAACTTGTAGCCGTCGTACATCCTGACGATTTCGTCGAACGCCCAGTCCGCGTCATGGCCGAACTTGGCCCCCAGCTCCGCGAGTTTTCCGGGAT
>CAMNCG010000017.1 GCA_946534105.1 uncultured Verrucomicrobiota bacterium | reverse complement strand
TGTCTGTGCATGAGCCCGGCCATTGACGCAACGGTGACGCTGCCGCGCGCGCCGGAGGGCGCGGGCGGGGGCGGGTCGTTGTTTCCCGAGCCGCGGCGGCGCGCGGCGGCGAAGCCGTCGCCGAATTCCACGCCGCGAACGGCGTTGAGCGAAAAGAGCATCGCGCCGAGACGCGTCTCGACGCGGTCGAAGAACGGGGCGCCGACGCCGGCCGGAAAGCCGGACGCGCGCACTTCGACGACGCCGCCGACGCTGTCGCCGTCCTCGCGGGCGCGTTCGATTTCGCGGACCATGCGTTCGCCGGCCGCGTCGTCGAGGACGGCGAGCGCCTTGCCGGAAAGGTCGGGAAGCGGTTCGAGCGCGGAGGGGGCCGCGCCATCCGCCACGCCGGCGATCTCCGCGATCCGGGCGCGGACGAGCACGCCGCGGGCGCGGAGCGCCTGAAGCGCGAGGGCCCCGGCGAAGCAGAGCCCCGCCGTGGCGCGCGCGGAGAAGTGCCCTCCCCCGCGCGGATCGGCGAATCCGCCGTAGCGAATGCGCCCGGTGAGATCGCCATGCCCGGGGCGCGGCGTGTCGGCGATCGCGGCGTAGTCGCCGGAGCGGACGTTGAGGTTGCGCACGAGCGCCGCGAGCGGCGTGCCGGTCGTGCGGCCCCGGAAGAGACCGGAGAGCACCTCCGGCGCGTCGGGTTCCTTCCGCGTCGTGCTCCACGCCCCGCCCTGCCCCGGCGCGCGGCGCGCCATGTGGCGCCCGGCCTCGGCCAGATCGAACGCGACGCCTGGCGGAGGACTGTCCACGACGCATCCCACGGCCGGGCCGTGCGATTCGCCGAAAAGCGAAACCTTGAGAACCGTTCCGAACGTCGATGTCATGGCTCTTCTCCCGGTGCGCCGTCCGCGGCCGCGACGCGGCCGCCGCACACGCGGTAGTCTTCAAAAAACGACGGATAGGACTTGTTCACGGCCTCCGCTCCCCGCACGACGAGCGCCGCGCGCGTCGCCGCCATGGCCGCGGCCATCACGATGCGGTGGTCGCCGGCGCCGTCCACGACCGGGACCGGGGCCCCGGCGGGCCGGGGCGGCGGCGGCCCGGGAGGGACGACAAGCCCGTCGGCCGTTTCCGACGCCGCGCAGCCGATGGCGCGCAGAAGCGCGCACGTGGTCGCAAGGCGGTCGCTCTCCTTGAGGCGCAGCCGCTCGGCGTGCACGAGGCGGGCGCCGGCCGGGGAAAACGCGGCGGCGACCGCGAGGGCCGGCACGAGGTCCGGCACCTGCGACACGTCGATTTCCGGCGCCGGCGAGCCCGGCGAGGCGGCCGCGAGGCGCCCGAGAAGCGCGGGAAACGCGGCGTCGCCCTGGAGCCCGGACGACGCCGGCGCGGCGATCGACACGTCCGATCCGAGAAAGCGGGCAAGGTGCCAGAACGCCTCCTGCGAGGCGTCGCTTTCGACCGGAGGGTCCGCGTCCGGCCGGTACCGCTGGCCGCCCGGCACGTCGAAGCCGCCGCCGGATTCCGACGCGGCGACGCCGAACGCCCGCATCGTGGCGAGCGTCATTTCGACGTACGGGCGGGACTGGAGCTCGCCGGAGATGTCGATGCGCGAAGGCCCGTCGAGGAGGGGCAGCGCGAAAAGAAGGCCCGAAACGAACTGGGAGGAAACGTCGCCTGGCAGGCGGTAGACCCCGGGGCGGAGCCGCCCCGAAACGCGCAGCGGGAGCCACGCGCCGCCCTCCCCCGGACGCTCCAGGGCCGCGCCGGAACCGGCGAACGCCTCCGCGTACGGCGCCATCGGGCGCATCGGAAGCCGGCCCGAACCGGTGAAAACGGCGTCGACGCCGAGCGCGGCCGCGACGGGGATCGCGAGCCGGAGCGTGGTGCCGGATTCGCCGCAGTCGCACGAAACGGGCCCCGGCGCCGCCGGACGCGGCGCGTCGCCGAAGGCGGCCGGCGCGAGCGCGCGCAGGACCCGCAGCGTCGCGGCGATGTCGTCCGACGGCGTTTCCGGCACGGCGACGCGCGAAACGTCACCCGCCAGCGCGGCGCCGACGAGAGCGCGGTGCAGGAGGCTCTTCGAAGGGGGGACCGCGACCGGCCCCCGGAGCGGCCCGGGGCCGAGGCGGAGCGAAACGCGCTTCCGCGGAACGGACGCGCCGCCGTCGGAATTCATGGCAGCGGGACCAGGTGCTTGTGGAGCTGGAGCGCGGCGCACATCGCCACGTCCTGCGTGTGCCCGGCCCGGTACGAAACGATCGTGCCCGCGAAACGGCCGCCGTCGAGGAGCGACACCGCGGCCAGGAGGTCGAGCGTCGAACGGTGCCACACCGCCTCCAGCGAACGGCCGTCCTGCAGGAGGCCCGGTTCGTTGAGGTAGCGCTTGCGGCCGTGGATGAGGATGTTGCGTTTCGTGTACCCGAGATTGCGGGTGTCGGCGAACAGCTTGCCGAGCGTCCGGGTGTAGAGGTAGAGCGAATACGGCGCGTTCGTGCGGGCCTGGCACCCCTGGCGGAAAACCTCGGGCGAGAGGTCGTAGACGATGCGCTGGCGGCCGATCGCGGACTTGAAATCGACGGCGCAGTCGACGCGGAGTCCCTTTTGGCCGGGCTTCGCGGGAAGGAACGTGAGGAAATCGCCGCGCGTGCCGCCGAACGTGAGCGGCTCGGCGACGGTGACGAACTTCGCCGGCTCGTCCTTCTCCGCGATTCCGGCGCGCATGATCGCCTCGTAGATGTCGTAGTTGCCGCGGTCGAAGAGCGGAGGGTCGCCGGAACCGATGCTCACCGTCGCGTCGTCGAGGCCGAGACCGAGCCGGAACGCGACGATGTGCTCCACCATGCGCAGGTAGTTGTGCGGGTTGCCGGAGCGCAGCACGATGTTGCGCGCGGTCGTCCACACGTTGCGCACCGAAACGCCGATCGGGAACTGGTCGGGAAGGTCGGCGCGGTCGATCCACCAGCCCGGTTCGGAAGACGGACCGAACGTCAGCGTCGAACGCTCGCTGCCGCGGAACGTGCCGGGACCGGAACAGGAGGCGACGCCCCGGAGCGTCGTGCGACGTCCGGAGAACGGATACGAACCGCTCTCGTCCAGCAACTCGAGATCGACCGGCTGGTCGAGAAAGCGCTCGTGCGCCGCGGCCACGGCGTCTTCGTTTCCGGCAACAAGCCGGCCGATGGGATAGTCGGGTGTCGTCATGGCGCCCATGCTACCACAAGGCGGGCGAAAAAAACAAACCGCGCGTCCGCCGCGGTGTCACACCCCCCCTGCGGTTCCCTGGCGATCGACGAACAGCGCCGCCGTTTTGGGGCGGAGCGTTTTTGGTTCGCCGCCGAACAGCTCCTTCCAGCTCCCCGGAGGCAGGCGCACGGGAAGTTCACGTTCTCCGTCGTTGACGAGAACGGCGAATCGCATGGTCCCGGTCTCGTCGGAAAGGGTGTCGATGTGCATCCCCCCGGCATCGTCCGCCGGAACGCCGGCGGACGCAAGGACCGCCGAAAGGGCATGGCGGAGAAACGTGTCGTCGCCCTTTCCGGCGGCGGCCGTCCCGAGCTGGGTGCCGAAGTAGAACACGGCCCCGCCGGAGGCCGTCCGCACGCGCACGGCCATCGGCGCGCCGCCGAACCGTGCCAGCACCTCTCCGCTCGCCGTCGTCAGTTGGGCGAAGTCAAACGCACCAAGCCCCTTCGCCCCGTCTGCGGCGTCGAAGGCGAAGAAATCGCTTCCGCAGGCGCCGGAACTCCGGAGCGCCTTCGAGACGTCGTCAGCGCCATCCGACGCGACGGCGGCGGTGTCCGCGGACGGCAAATGGACGGCCGCCGTGGCCTCCTCCTCGCGCACGCCCCACTCCTCCGCAAGGCCATGCCCCGGCACCGCCGGCGAGAAGCGCCCGGTGTCGGCATCGTATGCGCCCAGGTTCATCTCGGAAAGGATGGTCTTGCCCGCGTTCGCGAAGGCCCTGATGGCCGCCGCGTCCCGTCCGCGGAGATACATGGCCTGGGGCAGGATCAGCACGTCGGCCGACTTCCCCGCCCCGGCTTCGAGCATCTCCGTGTCGCAGAGGGTGAACGGCACATTGAGCCGGTAGAGGGCGTCGCACCAGGCGCCCAAGCCGTCGTGGTAGCGCTTCACGCCGTTGTAGCGGCAGTAGTGGAAGGTCTCGTTGTCCGCGCTTCGCCAGACGAGGACGCGCGCCGCGGGGCGGCGGCAGCGCAGGAAGGCCGCGGCGTGCGGCTGGAACGCCTTGGTGAACGCCTCGGCATGGCGGACGACCGGGCGGTCGGAGCCGTCCGGCCGCACCAAGCCCCAGGCCGGGGCCTCGCACCCCAGGACTTCGGGACGGAACTGCCAGAAGAGGCATCCCCTGATGCCCCAGCCAATCTGCGCGAGCTGGTCGTGCAGGAAGAGATCGCGCCCGACGATGCGCTGGAAGCTTCCGATGGAGCCGAAGTTGAGGTGCCATTCGGCGTTGTAGTAGAATCGGCCCTGCGCGGCGGAGAGGCCGGCGGCGCAGGCGTAGGGGCCGCCCGTCATGGTCGATCCGAAGATTTCGCATGACCGAGCGAGCGTGAAGTCGTCCACCGCGACGGCCGGGGAGAAGGCGCCGGTGGCCGTCACCACGTGCAGGTGCGGATGCCTTCCGGGATCGACCTCGCGCAGCAGGTCCAGCCGCCACGCGGCGTCCCGGTGCAGCACGTCGCGCTGGAAGGCGCGCCAGTCGATGAAGTCGGAGACGCAGCTGGCCTGGACGGGCGCCTCCACGGCGTCGAAGGACGTGTAGCAGCGGCCCCAGACGGCGTTCAGCCGCCCGATGGAGCCGTACCGCCTGGAGAGCCACTCGCGGAAGGCGCGCCTGCAGCTCCCGCAGAAGCAGAGCGCGGGCATGGCGTCGTTCGTCCGGTGCGCCGCCATGCGTTCCGGTTCGTTCCAGACGTCCCATGCGAGGAGCGCGGGCGCGTCCCTGAAATGCTCGAAGGCGGCCCGCGCGAAGCGCTGGCGCTTCTCCGTCACCACCCGGTGGGAGTAGCAGGGGCCGGGATAGCCGCCAAGCTGGCGGAAACAGGGGGCGGTCGCGCCGACGCGCCGCCCGTCGGCATCGACCATCATCGCGTCGGGATGGTCGCGCTCCACCCACTCCGGCATCACGTCCAGAATCAGGTTGAGAATCACATGGAGGCCGTGCCTGGCCGCCAGGCGCATGAGTTCGTCGAGGTCGTCCCAGAAGTATTCTCCCTCCCGCCGTTCGCTCCAGCGCCACTGGACCCAGAACTTGACGGTGTTGAACCCCTTGCGCCTCATGCCCGCCAGGTCGCCGTCCCAGTTTTCGCGGGCCGGCGTCGGCGCGCGGTAGTATTGCGCGCCGTAGAGGAAGGGAAGCTCGGCCATAGGGGGCCGCTCGGATGGTAGATTCATGGGAACGACGATATCACTTGCCCTTGCGTCCCGCTACACCGTTTTGCGCATCGTGGATTTATCCATTCGAGCAACGAAGCGCGCCGCCGGACGTCCATGACACGCTGGAAGCGTGTCGTCCCAGGGGCGCTTCCGCGCGCCGCCGCCGCATTGGGAGGGTCGCGCTTCCGCGCGACCACGGTGAGGGCTGCGCCTTCAGTTCCCGGCCTTGTATTCGGTCGGCTCCTCGCCAGCGCAAAGGGGAAGCCTGCCTTCGACCTCCGCGAGGCAGTATTCGCCGTAGGTCATGCCCAACGCCTTGGCGCGGGCGTCCTTTTCGCGGATTGCCGCTGCATAGCGGTATATGTCATGCCCGTATTCTTCGGAAATCATGCGCCGGATGGCATAGATTTCCTCCATTGGATCATTGTATTTCGGATCGTTCCAGTCAATTTTTGTTGCGCTCATATTCCAAACTCCTCCCTGCGGCTCAAAAACTCTTCCGGCGTCAGAATCGCCGGACACTCATACAGTAGATTTTCAGTTTGTGCCCGGCGGTTTCCATTTCACGCATTCCATGTCGTTGACGGATTCAATCCTACCACATCGCCGCAAGGGGCGCAAACGGGCTTTCGTCCGTCATGGAGTTGGCTGCGGAGCAGAGGTTACGAGGACGGCGGCGTTGACCGGATTCCCGGAATACCAGGCGACGAAATGGCGTCCGCCGGACGAGGTGGAGTTGGCGTTGCCAGAGTCGTGCGGACGCACCTTGCCGCCTTGCGCAAGGATTTCCGGCACTGGCCAGGCCATCGGGTTGGCGGCGATGTCGGCGGCTTTCGCGACACGGCGCTTGAGCAGTCCGGGACCGCGCTCGTAGTAGTAGCAGGAGAGGAGTCCCGTCGCCGGATCGAAGACAAGGGAGGGCGTCGAGGCATTGACGTCCGTGATGTTGGTGCGATGCTTCGTCCAGCTCGCCCCTCCGTCGTTGGAGAGGAGTTGGAGTTGCCCCGCATGGCAAATTTCAGTGCGGGTGACGGCGAGGATGCGTCCGTCCGGGAGAACGACGGCCGAGGGTTCTGTCGGCCACTCGGACTTCGACATACCCAGCTCAACCGTGTGCTGTTCCCAAGTGGAGCCGTTGTCACGGCTCATGAGCGTTCCCCACGCATTGCGCGCGTCGTCGCAGTAGTTTCCCGCGAACCAAAGAGACATCAGGACTCCGCCCGGAAGACGGAGGACGTCGGTGATTTGTATGGGCTCGGGGTCGAGTGACGGCGAGGCGACCCTCTCCCAGACAAGGCCGTCGGAAGATCGGTAGAGGCCGTGGAAAGTGCCGGTGTCCCAGCCTCCGGCTCCCTGCCGGCGAACCCAGAGGAGCATTGCACCGGAAGCATCCAACCCCTTGCCGACGACGCACTCCCCCCATTCCGGGGAATCCGCCACGCAAACCGATTCGCCCCACGACGCGCCACCGTCGTCGGAGACGCGGGCAAACGCCCCGCGGGATCCTTCGCCGGTTGAGTGCCCCTTGCCGCTGCTGTAGGCGCATACGATGCGCCCTCCGTCCAGAGCCTGGACCATGGGCCAGGAGTTGTAGCCGGGACGGTTCTCCACCATGCGGGTGGAGAACTCGGAGTTGGCGAAGAGGTCGGACGCAACGAAAGGTGCAATCAGGAACATGGGAAAACAGTGTAGGAGCGGAGCGTTCATGCCCATAGAAATGCAACGAACCTTCCCCCCTACATCCACTAGCCAGCGCAACACCCGTTGCGTAGCCAGCATCCGCCGAGGCTTCCTTGCGGACGGAGGAGAGACTACCATATCACGGGACCGGATTCAAGACCGTTTTCGGTGCCGGTGACGGGGGCGGGGGCGCGGTGGTCTCCGTTCGGGGCGCACCTGTCCGCGAGGGCGGGTGAAGCCGTCCCCGAAGGGGCGTCGCGAGCGACGAGGCGGAACCCGCCCTCGCGGACAGGGGGCGGGTTTTTGCAGGCTATGGGATGGTAGTGGGTTCAATGAAAAAGGATCACCGTGCCGGAAGGCATGGTGCTGAAGTTGACGCCTTCGGAGAACGCCTCGTCGATGGCGATGGTCTGGAAGGCGTCCGCCGCGCCGGGGGCGGCGGATGTCGACGCGGCGCTTGCGGGAAGGTCGATGACGAGCCGGTAGCCGGAGAAGTAGTCGCTGCCGCTACCGCTACCGCCGCCGTCGGATGCGTTGGGCGTCGTTGTCCAGGACTGGTCGCAGTAGCCGCGCCTCGCGCTGCGGAACCAGTTCGCGGCAGGGGAGCGGGAGGAGCCGCCGCGCTTGACGCGGTAGTTTCTTTCGTGCGAGGCGGGACCCGCCGGATCGACGATCGCCGCAGATGGCGTCGCGGCGGTCCCGTAGCCGCCGGAGTAGTCGCGGCACCATTCGGTGACGTTGCCATACATGTCATAGAGGCCCCACGGGTTGGGTTTCTTCAGGCCGACTTCATGGATGGCGCCGCCGCTGTTGCCCGAATGCCAGCCCATGTCGTCAACGTCGCATTCCATGTCGTAGCGCGCCGTCGCCGTTCCGGCGCGGCAGGCAAACTCCCATTGCGCCTCGGTCGGAATGTCAAACGCCAGCCCGGTCGCGGCGCGCAGCTTGTCGAGGTTGGAGCCGGCCACTGGATCCTCAGCACCGGAGACGTATGACCAGGGCTGCCCCGACGCGGCGCGATATCCGCGCAGGAAGAGATGGTGGCATGCGTTGACTGGGAACCAGTCGGGGTTTTCGGAGGTGCTGAGCGACGAGGAGAAAAGGCGGACCGACTGCCCCTTGGTGCCTGGGAAAACGGCCATGTAGTAGTCGTGCGTGAGTTTTACGTAGTGCTGCGGCGTCTCGCCGCCGTCCTGCGTCCCCGCCATCCGCCCCGGTTCGCTGCTGTCGGAACCCATCTGCCAGACAACGTCCCTGGCGTGGATGCGGCGCATGACGAGGTAGTCGGTCTTGTAGAGCCGGTTCGTGACGCCGCCGGGGATCTGCCGCGCGTCGGTGAAGTACCATCGGCGGGACTTGTCGAGGAGCGACATCACAAACCAGTCCGGCGGGTCGTCCTCCGTCCAGCAGCGGACGACGGGGCGGATGGCTTCGCCGCTTTCCGGGTGTCCCGGCCAGTCGAGATCCGCGTCCCAAAGCGCCGTGTAGCCGTTTCCGGCGGCGAGTTTCTTGTTGACGTCGCCGACAACGTGGACGACATAGCCGTCGATGTCCGCCCACGTCGAGCCGCCATCGGCGCTCGTTTGCGCGCCGAGCGTGACGATGGCCGGCTCGGAGAGGTCGAAGGTGACGGAGACCATGCGCGTCGTGGCGCTTTGGGTCGTGGAAATGACGGTTGCGGCGGGCGCAGCGGGACTCGCGCCTGGCATCGCGAACATGCAAACGAGGACGCCGAGCGCGGCGATGGATGCGTGTTTCATGGAGGGGCCTTTCGTGTGTTTCGTGTATTTCGTGGTTTCTACTTTGCCACGGCCGGGCAGACAAGACGGTAGCCGTTGGCCCAAGTCGCGGAGCCCTGGGAGGAAGCGTTGCCGGCGTCGACGGTGTAGGTGACTTCATTGGAGCGTCGGCCCGACGAGGAAGCGAAGGCGCCCCGTCCACGCCAGTTGCCGCCGCGCTTGATGCGTCGGCCGACCGTGTTTTCGGCGTTGGACGCGGCGCCACCGGGAGCGATGGTCGGGGCGGATGCGGTGTCGTAGGCTCCCGCCCAGTCCTTGCACCACTCGGAGGCGTTGCCGTACATGTCGTAAAGGCCCCAGGCGTTGGGCCTCTTGAGGCCGGGGACCTTGATGCCGCCGTAGTAGCCGTTGTCGTTCATGAGTTCCGAATCGGCAACGCAGTTTCCGCAGAACCAGGCGAGGTCGCCGAGGGTGGCGGACCCCTCGTCGGCCGTCGTGAACTCGCTGCCGTCATAGAAGGCGCTCTGCGTCCCGGCGCGGCACGCGAACTCCCATTCGGCCTCCGTGGGGATGTCGAATTCGATCCCGGAGTTGGCCCGAAACGCGGCAAGAAGTCCGCCGACGGCAGTCCCCGTGACCGGCCAGTCGATGCCTTCCGCGACGGAACCGCGAAGTTTGTTGTAGGACATCGCATCGACGGGCTGCATGACGCTCGTCAGGTCTCTGGAGTCCTTGTTTCCGCCGCCATCGACGAGCTGCAGGCGCTGGTGCTGGCGCTGGGTGGTCTCAAAGACGGCCATGTAGAAGTCGTTGGTGAGCGCGACCCAATGCTCGGGCGCCCTGTTCCGGAAGGACGCCTCGCACGTGGAGGAATCCGAGTCCCTTGTCTGCTGGCCCATGACGAAGGTCTGGCCGGCGGCGTGGATGCGGCGCATGACGAGCGCGTTCGTGCGGTAGTAGTCGTTGGAAAGGCCGCCGAGGGGAAGCCTGTCGGCGGTTTCGTAGAAGGTTTCCGAAAAGTCCGAGAGGTCGATCACCATGTAGTCGGGCGGAGCGGCCTTGTCCCATGCGGTGACGCGGGCGCGGACGGAGCCGTCCTGAAAGGACTGGTCCGGCCAGTCGTTGCGCGCCTCCCAGCGGATTTCCTTGAGGGCGGAGTCGTCCGGCTGGACGAGGCGGTTCACGTCTCCAGCGAGCGTGACGAAATCGACGCCGACGGATGACCAGTTGCCGTCGCCGTCGCGATGCTCGATGTCGAAGGTGACGACGGCCGGGGCGCCGGTGAGACGGTAGCGCACGACGGCGGTGCGGTTGCCGACCTGCGACAACGTGACCGACGAGGCGTCGATCACAGGGGGCGCGGCGAAGACGGCCACGCCGGGGATGGCGAGGCAAATCGCTGTCAGGCCGCCAATTATTGGTTTACTCATGAGTTGTTTCCTTCGTTGTTTGTGTTGTTTTTCCCTTGCCGAAGTGCAGTCTGACACCGCGCCAGGCGCCTTTGGGCATGGAAAGGGACGTTTCAGGCGTGAGCCAACGGTATGAACTGCCGTCGTCGCCGGCTACGCGCAACACGATTTCGCCTTCCCCCTTGGCATAGTCGCGCTCGATGGATATGGCGGCTTCGAGTTCGAAGTCGTCCGCACCCGGACGCAGGGTGTAGCGCGTGCGATACCAAATCGGGACGGCCATTTTTGCGTCGAAGGTGCGCAGGTCGCCGGGACCGAAGTCGAGGTGGACCGCCCCGTCGTCGCCTTTCCAGAAGCGGATGGGGTCGCCGAAGGCGTCGTTCTGGCTGCAGATCTGGTTGTCGGGGTTTCCGAAGGGGTCCTTGCGACCGACGCCGGTGTCGGTGCGGATGTCGACGGTGCCGGCGACTTGCCGCCACCCGCCGCTTGCGGGGTCGCGCCGCCATGCGCCGCGCAACGTGCCGTTGCGGCGGATGGCAAGCCGCAGCCCCCCGCTCTCCCACTCCCATCCGGCCATCACGGCGGTGAGTTCGGGAAGGCCGGTGAGGGAGCATGCCGCCGGCAACGGGAGGGCTTCGCCCCACGAACCTCCCGCCGACACCTCGCAGACGAGGCCGGCGGGGTCGCTGGCGCGGATGGCGATGGCGAGGCCGGGATCGCCATGGACGCGGTCAAGAATGCAGACTTCGGCGAACCGGGCGTTGAAACCCGAGAGGACGATGGAGGCGCCGTCTTCGGATTCAATGCCGACGCAGGCGCGGCCGGACGTGAAGCCGAAAGGGTGAAGAAGCGAAGTCCAGCGCACGGAGGTGTCGTGCCTGCCGTGCTTCACGGTGGAGCCGACCCAGCCGAGCCGCGGATGCCGGACAAACGACGTGCCGTCGAAATCGCCCTCGGCGGTCTGCGCGAACCAGCGCGAGGCGTTTGGCAGCCGCACGACGATCTGCACGTTTGTAGCGTCCATGCCGGCGAGGTCGGCGACGCGGTAGCGGACGGCGCCGGACGGCAGCGGCTCGGTGGCGATGCGACAGGAAGCGGACGTTCCATCAAGCAAAGCGGCGAAGACCTCCGGGCCTTGTCCGCTTGCTGTCGCGTCCGGCGCCTGCGCCGGGACGGCAGGCGAACGACGGCTGGATTGCGGCACACGCGAAGTGCCGGCCCCTTCCCCCGCCACGCGCCGCACTTCCCAGCCGAAGGGTGGAAGATCGCAGTCGAAGGCGCCGCCGGGCCACGAGACCTCGCCCCGTGCACTTTTGCCATTGAAGTTGACGAGCGCCATGACGGCGCCGTCACCGAGAGTGCGCAGGACCGCGAAAACGCCCCCGGGGGCGGAGACGCAGTCGTAGTCGGCGTCGCCGTGCAGCAGTTCGGGCGTTTCGCGGCGGACGCGCAGGATTTCTCGCATGGCCTCGAAGCATCCGTCTTCCGCCTCCTGGTAGATGAGCGGATAGCCGTCGCAGAAGGCCGTCATGGCGAAGAGGGCCGTGGCGCCGGCCCGGCCGAAGAGCGGGAGAGCCGGATGCGAGTCGTGGTTCTCCATGTAGCGGACCTGGATGGCTCCGGGCGGCAGGGCGGCCTGGCATTCGTGGAGATGGCGGCGGATGTTGCGGACGCAATCCGCTACGGGCGTGTCGGTAAATCGCCAGAACCACATGAGATTCGGGCGAAAGTCGTAGGTGGAGTCGCAGACGGCCGCGCCGGAGAAACGCGTCGTTTCGCCGAGCGTGGCGGCGTCTGGCGTGACGGCGCGGGCGGCGGCGCGGATGGCCCGGTTCATCGCGAGCGCGCCCTGGCAGCGGGCGAAGCTGCCGCGCGCGTAGGGGACGTCCGGATTCCAGTTGGGGAAACGCGAGCCGGTCGCCACGTCGATGCGCCAGCCGTCCAGCGCGGCCGCGGCCGTGAGATCGCGGACGATTCCGGAGAACGTCGAAAGCCAGCCGGGATTGAAGTAGTCGTAGGTCCACCATGTGTCGGGCCTGCCGTCTTCCTTCCAGGCGAGGAACTCGGGATGCTCCTTGGCTCGCGGAAAATCGACGTGCCCGCCGTGCGGCACGGCGTCGCGCCAGACGCGCATGCCGCGCGAATGGGCGTCGGCGACGTATGCCGCGAGGTCTTCGGCGGAGCCGACGCCTGGCTGGAGCCTGTAGTAGTCGCGCGGCATGTAGGGCGCCTTGTCCTCGATCGGGCGCATCCAGACGCAGTTCGCTCCGAGCGCTTCAAGCAGCGGCAGATACGAGCGGGAGAGCGCGAGGCCGTCCGGGTCGCAGCGCATGTCGTCGTTGCGGCCGCACGGGTGCATGGAATAGCAGGCCACGATGTCGCGCACCCATTCCGGGCGGTTCGCCGGCGGCGCCATGCCGATCTTGCGGAACCAATTGCCTGTGTGCCGCAGATGGTCCTCGGTGGATCCATCCCGGAAGACGAGCCAGAAGTCGCCGACGGTCTGCGGCTCGTTCGGGCGAATCCAGCCGGCCGATTCGTAGCGCGTGGAAAGGCAGATGCCGTCGGCGCGCTCCGTGACGAGCGGTTTCGCGTAGTCGGAATAGGGACGCAGTTCGTCGTGGGCAAGCATCACGCTCGAGCCGGCGCCGTTGGCGCCAAAGGCGAATGGCGTGTATTCGGAACCTTCCTCGACGCGGCCGGGGCGGAAGTCGGCGAAGGTGCGGGAGAGGGGCGGGAAGAGGCCGGAAAGGATGTAGGACGGATCGCACGGCGTGTTCGCTCCGACATTCCGCCCCAAGTCGGACAAGCTCTCACGACGAGCCGCGCCACACGCTCCCCCGGCCAATTTCCCGTGATGGATGGTGATGCTTTTGAGCCGCACCGGCGCTTCGCCCCGCCACTCGAAGGAAAGCGTCCCCTGCAACATGCGATCCAGCGGGTGGGTGCGCCAGTCAAGGCGCCAGCGCCAAAACGATTCCACATCCTGGTGGCCGGATCCAGACCCGGGGCCGCCTTCGAACGCGAACTCCACCGCCTTTGCCTCTTCCGGATCGGCGGCGAAGACGACGCGACCGCCGTCCGAAACGGAGGTAATCCGTCCGGAATCGGTGTCGAACGTGGCGCGGAATGCCGCAGGTCCTTCGTTTCCGCAGCCGTCCGGCGCAGCAAAATCCGTCGCACGGTTCGTTCCTGCGAGGGAAAGGGCGATGGAAACGAGAATGGCAGTGTGGTTGCGCATGACTGCAACAATACGAGAAACGACCGGGCCGCGCAAGCGGCAATACGACGATTTGCGCAATCGTTTTGCGACAAAATGCGAAAAATCGTTGACATGCCGGAGCCGGTAGGATAGACTCCGCCAACATGAAGAGGAAAAAGGTCGTTTTCGCAGTCCAGCCCTACAACGCCCCGCGCAGCCGGATGATCGCCGGGGCGCTGGATTTCGCCACCGCGCGGTGCAGGTGGGAGATCGACGTCGAGCCGGACTGCGATCACTTCACCCCGGAATCCGTCCGACGCCTCGCGGCATCGGGGACGGCCGGCGTCCTGGTGTCCAAGGCGTCCTCGTGGGATGTCGTCGACGCCCTGGCGGCGTCGCCCATGGCGGCGGTGGTCATCGACACGCCGGACATGACCGTGCCGCCGCCGCGCCGCGGCGTGACGTTCTACGACGGCGTCACATTGGACTCGTGGATCGGAGAACTCGGATTCTCGCACCTTGCGGGGTGCGGGAACTTCCGGCACTTCGGATTCGTCCCGTTCTCCGAAAAGGCCGCATGGAGCGAAAACCGGATGACGGGTTTCGCGCGGGCGGCGCAAAGGGCCGGCGTCGAATGGTCGGCGTTCGGGACTTCCGCCGGCCCCTCGACGCTCGCCGAATGGATCGAATCGTTGCCGAAGCCGTTCGCCGTGATGGGGGCGAACGACCGTTCCGCGATGGAGGCGCTCGACGCATGCCGCCGGGCGAAAATCGAAGTTCCGTCGCAGGCTTCCCTTCTGGGGGTGGACGACAACGCCTACATGTGCGCCATTTCGCGCCCTACGCTTTCGAGCATCCGCATCGACGAGGAAGCCATCGGCGCGGAAATCGCCGAAACGCTCCGCCGGATGCTGGCGTCCGGACGCGCGGGCGGTGCCATGGAGCCGCCGCGCAACATGGTGCCGTCAACCGGGCACGCATCGGTCGTCGTACGCGATTCCACCCGCGCGCCGCTGCCGGCGGCGGCGCTCGTCCGGAGGGCGCTGGACTTCATCCACGACCACGCCGCCGAGGGAATCGGCACGGGCGAAGTCGCGGCTCATTTGCGCGTTTCCCGCCGCCTTGCCGAACTTCGCTTTCGCGAATTGCACACGGAGGGCCTCGCCGCCGCGATCCGCCGCCGCCGGCTCGAACTTGCCTGCGGGATGCTCCGCTCCGGGAACGCCCGCATCGGCGAAATCGCCACGGTGTGCGGCTTCGGCGGACGCCGCCCGATGGAGCGCCTGTTCCGCGAACGGTTCGGCGTCACGCCGGGGCGGTGGCGAGGTCGCCACCCGCAACGATGAGGTGGCGTTCAACATGATGAATACATTGCAGGCGTATCCGTGCACACCGTTTCGAACATGTAGACCGGGGTCGGCAACGTCACGCTCGACACCCTGTTGAAGGTTGCGGGCGTCCTTGGCTACAAGGTGAGGGTCGGCACGTGAAATCCGGGACAGTTTATTGCTGCGGCTTCAAGAAGGAAGAGGGACAGAAGGCGGAGGGACAGACCCCGATGTCCACGGATTCAATCCTACCACATCGCCGCAAGGGGCGAAAGTGGGATGTGTGCGCTACAGGCGGAAGCCGACTTCTGGTTGCTCCGGCAGGGCGGCCAGGACATCGGCGATGAGCTGGGCGCAGCGGTCGAGGTCTTCAAGGTCAAGCGTTTCGACGGACGAGTGCATGTAACGCAGGGGGATGGCCAGATGCGAAACCGGCACCCCCGCCCGCGTGTGGCGGATGACGAAGGCGTCGTTGCCGTTGCCCTTGCGCGGATGCGTCTGCAGCGGAATCCCCGACGCGGCGGCAGTGTGCCGGACGATTTCGCAAAATGCGGGGTCGTAGTTCGGGCCGGCGGCGAGGACGGGGCCCTTTCAGGCGGCGCAGCGCCTCCATGATGACGAATACGCCGCAGCGGTCGTCGAAGGCCCTGGCGCTCGCACGCGTGCCGCAGAGCCGCCGGAAGGGCGCGTCTGCCGTGCCGAAGGTTCCGGGCGGCGCGAATTGCATCGCTTCCGCCTTGTCCCTCGCGCCGATGTCAATCCAGAGTTCGTCGATTTCGCCCACGCCGGAGTCCTTCTCCTTTTGCGACCTCAGGTGCGGCGGCTTACGCCCGATGACGCCGGAGACCCCGCCCTTCGGCCCCATGAGCAGGACGCGCTCGCCGGGCAGGAGCTGCCTGTTGACGCCGCCGACAAGGGAGAAGAAGAGGAAGCCGCGGTCATCGACATACTGCACCAGGAGGCCGTTTTCGTCGCAGTGCGCGTCGATCACCACCCGGAAAGGCGCGCCTGGGTTTTTCACGGCATGGAGGTTGCCGAGGGGGTCGAGGCGGATTTCGTCGGCGAAGCCTTCGATGTATTTTGCCACAAGGCGCTGGCCCTCGATTTCGCGGCCGCTTGGGGTCTGCGTCTCGCACAGGGCGCGGAGAAAGTCTAGTTGTTTTTTGTCTAGCATGGATGAACGCCTTCAGTTCCCGGCCTTGTATTCGGCTGGCTTCTCGCAAGCGCAAAGGGGAAGTCTGCCTTCGACCTCCGCGAGACAGTATTCGCCGTAGGTCATGCCCAACGCCTTGGCGCGGGCGTCTTTTGGAAAATCATCGAACCCACGTGCGGCAGCCTCGGCAATTGCCTGAATGCTGTCATTGTAAAATGCCGATATGATCCGTCGTGCTTTGCGGACTTCATCGACAATGGGATCGTCAGTCGTTGCCATGGCGAATATCCTCCAAGTAGCGTTCGGGAGTAATGATTAGCGGGCACGTAAAACCAAGTGTCGTTATAGCCGCGATTGTCTTCGGAAGTGTGAAAAGGTTTGCAAGATGCCGGCAGTTCCATGTTAGAAGCACATCCATTCCGTGATATGCGGCAGTTGCAATGTGAAGAGCGTCTGTCTTCTCGTCCGGTGGAAGTGCATGGGCAGCCAATAATTCTGCGGCAATAGGAACGACCGAAGATGGTGCTACGTCAAGTTTTACTGCCGCAGACATCGCTTCAAGGCGTTTCTCGGAAAAAGCCGCATTTCCCAACCGCGCTTCCTGTTCGACATAGTTGGAAATAAACACATCACAGTATGGGCGCTCGCATTCCCACCACTTTCGGGTCAGGGCCTGCCACCGGGCGACCTTCTCATCCGATGTGGGACCACCTACGAGGTAGCTCCAGAAGGAGGTCTCGCAGTAGATTTTCAGTTTGTGCCCGGCGGTTTCCATCTCACGCATTCCATGTCGTTGACGGATTCAATCCTACCATATCGCCGCGAGGGGCGCAAACGGCGTTACGGCCGGGGCCATTCGCGGAGATAGCGACGGACGCGGTCCTCGAATTCGCCGTGACGGCCTTCAAAAGACCTTTCGAGCGCTTCAAGCGCCACGAAATCGTCGGCGTCACGATGCTGGAGCACTTCAAGCTGCCAGCGGATCATGTGCAGGGTTCGCCCCTCGGCCTCGGCTTCGGCCCGTCGGGCGGCCTCGCGGCAGACGGGCGTGCTGTGACTGCCGCGCCACTTCGCCATTTCCGCTTCCAGCACGGCGACGGATTCCGGCTCGCGCCACGGCAGGAACCCGGCGTCGCGGAGGAAGACGCGGGCCATGAAGTAGCCGCCCAGTTCCTGCGGATGGACGCGGTCCGGGCCGCAAAGCGAGAAGGACGGATTGGTCTTCTGCGCGTCTCGGTTGAAGGCAACCATCGGCGCATGGAAATCGACAAGCATCCCGCCCTCGCGCTCGTGCCACTCCCGGATGTACGCGGCGTAGCGCCGCAGCGCGGCGGCGCGTTCCGGGTGCGGGCCGTCGTCGGCGGAAGCCGCGACCTCGCTGTCGTAGGGCGTCGGGGTCGCCCAGATGAACCGCGCGCCTGGATTGGCGGCGCGGAGCCGCGCGGCAAGCGCGGTGAAGTGTTCCTCGAACGCGGCGGAAGCCTTCTCGTCCATGCAGTCGTTCATGCCAAGAAGGATCATGATGTCGTCGGGCTTGTGCGCATCGACATCGCGCGCAAGGCGGGCGAGGCACAAGTCGGTGCGGTCGCCGCCGACACCGGCGTTCCAGAGGCGGACGCCAGTCTCCGGCGCGTCTTCGGCGAAGTATTCGGCGAGATAGCGCAGGTAGCGCCCCTGATGGGTAATCGAATCGCCGAGGAAGACGATGCTTCGCTGATAGTCCATGGCGCCGGATTCCATCAGAAAAACGCCCCGTTTTCGCGAAGGCGATTCCGAAGCGCGTCCGTGTCGAGATTGGCCGGGACGGTGCCGAGTTCCTTGGCGAGCGCGGCGGCGGTGCCGGCAGCCTCCCCCATGCAGATGCAGGTCGGCATGATGCGAATGGCGGCTTGCGCGGCGTGCGTCGCGCCGATGCAGCGCCCGGCGACGACAAGATTGTCAAGCGATTCCGGCAACAGGCTCCGATACGGAATCGTGTACCAGGCGCCGGGGGGAAGCTCTCGGATTTCCGCCCCTGTCCCGTCTGGCGAATGGATGTCGATCTGGTAGTTTCCAGCCGCGATGGCGTCCTGGAAGTGCGTTCCGGCCATAAGTTCCGTTTCGGTGAGAAGATGGCGGGCTTCGATCCGGCGGCTTTCGCGGACGCCGATGGACGCCGCCGTCATCATCAGCGATGCGTTTTTGAAGGGGGCGAAATTCCCCTTCATGAAGCGGACGATCTCCAGCACCTGCTCTCGCGCCACCCGCTCCGCGTCGGAGACCGCGAAGGCGTCCGTCGGGTCGTGCTTCACGACGCGCGTCATGTTGAAGTGGAGGACGCCCGGAACCCGCATCGGGAAAAACTGGACGCTGTCATTCGGGCAGGAAATCCGGCCCTCGGCCACCGCCGCCTTGTAGGCGACGCGGATTTCCGGATCGCCGCGAAGCGCGGCTTCGACATCGACGTTGCACATTCGGAAGCAGAGCGTCATCGGCTGGCAGAGCGAATCGCTCTCGCGCCCCTTGCGGAACGGCACCCCGGCCAGCGTCGAGAGCGTGGCGTCACCCGTCGCATCGACAAACGACTCCGCCTCGAACCGAAGTATCCCGCCGACGGTCGCGACGGACACCGACTTCACGTTCCGGCCAGCCGTCGCCGCGCCGCAAAGCGTGGCGTGGAAAAGGACATCGACGCCGGCGGCGGCCGTCTTGCGGTCGAGGACGAGCTTGAGGGTCTCCTCGTTGAAAATCGACCACTCCCTTGCTTCACCGTAGAGGCCGTCCTCGTTCAACGCCCCGTGGATTTCGGCGAAGAGACCACGGCTCAGCGGGAGTTGCCGCTTCTTCCCGTTTTCCTCGATGGTGGTCTTCCAAGACATGAACGGATTGACGAGGCAGTTCGTGGCGGAACCGCCGAGCGCCCCCGACGCTTCCACCAGAAGCACCGACGCCCCTCCGCGCGCGGCGGCGATCGCCGCCGCGCTCCCGGCAATTCCGCCCCCGGCGACCACGACATCGTAATGCCGTGCAATCTTTCCTGTCGAATCCATCCGGCAGCCCCGTTCTACCTGATCCGAATCTCGTGGCCGACCTTCGCCGAATCGTAAAGGCCGCAAAGAACCTTCTGGACGTTGAGGCCGATTTCGCCGGAAGCCTGAAGCGGAGTTCCGTTGAGGCACCCGTCGATCCAATTGCGGAGCTTGCGCTCAAAGACGACGTCCCAGTCGCACTCCGGCATGAACACGGGCGCCATGTTTACCATCATGCGGTTCTGATCGGTCCAGATTTCACTTGTGCTCCATTGGCAGCCTGCCTTCGTCCCGTAAGCCCACCAGTCCTGAATGTCGTGCTCCTTCTGATGGTCGGCAAACGACGACTCAATCTGCATGATCGTTCCGTTGTCGAATCGAATCTGGCCGCAGGCGAAGTCCTCGACCGTGTATGTCTTGTGATCCCAGCCCGGCCACATCGACATCGTTTCCGACGGCTTGTCGCCGATGAACGTCCATGTCCCGGCGGAGGCGTAAACCGGGGTCGGGTTTCCGAGAAACGCCATCGCGCTTTCGATGATGTGGACGCCGATGTCGATAAGGGGGCCGCCGCCCTGCTTGTCCTTCTGCCCGAATACGCCCCAATTGGGGATGCCGCGGCGGCGGCAAGCGCGCACCCGAACGAGCATCACGTCGCCGAAGAAGCCCTCGGCCCGCATCCGCGCCAGATTCTGCGTGTTGTCCTGATAGCGGCGCTGGAAGCCCACGGCGAGTTTCACGCCGTTCCGATTCGCGGCGGCGACCATGTCCTTGCATTCCTTGACCGTCATCGCCATTGGCTTTTCGGTCATCGCGTGGAGGCCGGCGTTGCAGGCGTCTATCACCGCAGGGGCGTGGACGCCGTTCGGGGTGCAGACATCGACCGCGTCGATCTTCCCCTTCATGGCCGCGAGCATCGCGCGCCAAGGCTTCTGCGAACCGTCGATGAAGAGCGCGTTTTCGGGGACGCCCCACTTGTCGCGCATCCGGTCGAGTCGGTCGCGCACGATGTCGCACCCTGCGACGACTTCGGCGTTCTCGATTTTGCGATACGTCTCCATGTGGTAGTTGGCGATTCCCCCGCAGCCGACAACGGCGATGCGGAGTTTCCTGCCCTTGAACGAGGCCTTCTTCCCCTCGATCTTCGTCGAAACGCTCTGGTTGCTGTCGCTCATTCGAGTTCTCCTTCCTGTCCTGAAAAACGCCCGTGGGAGTTTTATCGGAAGACAACTGTTGTCGGGAATGTGCGCGAGACCTTGATTGCGCCACCGGAAGTCAGCAGCACCTTGGCGCCGTTTTGAGGGACACCGTTGGCAACAACAGACCATGAAGCGAGGTTGTCCGCGCCAGATACCGTTTCGATGGAGACGGGAAGAACCAGCGGAGAGGCGATTAGACCGTTTGCGTCAAGACTTTCGGCGGGAACGTTGTCGAGCGAAAGAAGTCCATCGGGCGACGGAACGAACTTGGTGATTGAGCCTCCGCCGTTTTCGACATCGACTTCCAAGCCACGTATCGCGATGTTTTCCGTCGGTATCTCCGACAGGTCTAGCGTCGCACTCGCAGCCACCTTCACCATTCCAGTTGGAGAGAACGTCCACGATGCCGCATTGGCATTGAAAAGGAACATCTTGCCGCCGTTCATCCAGTAGCCCGAAAGATCCGCAGGATCGACATCGTCGCGGACATCCACTTCCGTCCAGTTGTTTCCGTCCGGGGAAGTTTCGACAGTCCAACTTACTGGCGAGATGCCGGGAATGCCGACTGGAATGGACAAAAGGTAGCCGCCGATGGTATATGCGGCCGCCTGGGCACTGCCGAAGCGAAACGCGACGCTCTCCCATGATGCCGAATCCGTGGGATTTGGCGCGACATTGGCAAAGACGGTGCTCAAATAGTACTCGTAGTTTCCGTTGTTGAAAAGACGGCCCAAAGTATCCGGCAACGTCCAGGTCATGCTTTGGGCGATGGAATCAGCACCTGATGCCACAACCCACGGCTTTGCGGCCGTCCATTTGCTTTCGCCCAAATCGGCGGTTGGTGTTCCTGCCGCCAAGGACTGCCCGAACGGCATGAGAGACGGGCCTGACCAGTTGCCGCTTCCCCTGCGATCGGTCAATTCCGGAGTGACAACCCACCAGCGGCCCAGACCGGCATGCATCGTCTCGCTCACGCCAGCCGCAGTCCGGGATACCGAGCCTGCGGATTTCCTGATGGTAAGCCGCCACCAGGGATAGTGCAACGTGCAGGGTTCGCCGCCGAACCGGAGCGTGCCTTCCCGGATGTCAATATCGCCAATTGTCGGAGCCGCCTGGTAGTAGGTGAACGTATCGGAATTCCGTTTTACGATGTCAACGGAAGTCCCCGCCCCAAACGGATCGACATAGCCGTAATCCTTGATGCCGAAGGCCGTCCACTTCGATGGATAGTTGGCGGTGTCGAGACTGCGGCGAACCTCACAACCGGCGGAAACCGCCCCGCCGTTGGCGAATGTGATATCGCCACCGTCAATGCAGACAATGCTTTGCGCCGCCAGCGTCACGCCGTCCACGACAAGGGTGGCGTTTGAAACGACGATGCTCTCCGCAGACACCGACGCGCCCACGACTTTCGCCGTGCCGCCGAGAACTCGCATTTTTTGAACCACGAGGTTCGTAATCGAAAGCGTTCCGGTCCCGAGTTTTTCAATAGCGCAGTTTCCACGGATAGACGGAGCGACTATCGACGAATCTTCGTTGCGGACTCCGAACTGCAGGACGCCTTCGGCGCTTTCGCTGCTGTTCGTGATGATTGCATGGGAAATCGCGTTGGCATCCGCCCAAATGCCATTCACGGCACTGGTGAATCCATTGAGATCTGTTTGACGCGACATTGTTCCGGCCTGGCTGGACGTGAACTTCACGATTCCAGTGTCTTCTCCATGCGGCAATGACTGGTTTTGTTCCAGAATGACGTTTACCGGGCCGTCGAAAACGGTGTCGCCGGAATGCCCCCACGTTGCGCGGTCTTCTCCGGCACAAAAACGAACCTTGCTGGCACCCCCGTTGGCGTAGAATCTCATGTTGCCTGTTCCGCCCGTCGTGAATTTGCCGCTCCCAGCGTTAAGGCGGAAGTCCAACGAGAGGCCGGGATTGAGGTTGAACGAAATCTCGTGGTTGTCCGCAAAAAGAACTAATTCGGAACCTTCACCGATGCTGAAGAAATCGCGCAACGATGTTGTGTGCGGGGGGATCATGCCGCCTCCAGAGAATTTTATTCGCGCCGGAGACACGCTCATCACGTAGAACGCGCCACGGAGAAACCTGCCGTTGATGGTCGCAAAATCGACGTAGCCCGATGCGTCTGCCTCTGCATTTCGGCTTATCACGGCACTGTTGACCATGAAGTCGCCAGCATCGACAACTATATGTCCCTTCCCCCCATTTGCGCCGAGAATCAGGTCATTGTGCTGCGCAGCGATTTGCCAGTCGTAGAACTTGAACGTTCCGCCAGTCGTTCTCAACGTCGTATCCTTGCCAGCGGAATAGGGAAGATACGCGCTGGTTCCGTTCGCCATCGTCAAGGTGACATTGGATGGAACGGTCAGGTTCGCGTCGATGCGAAGTTCTTCGTTGTATGTCGCCGAAGAAGACGCGACCGTGTCCTCTGAGATGGTCGCGGCGGCGAATGCATTTAGCGAAGTTGCCGCGACTGCTGCGAATAGGACTGTTGCCCTATAGTTGCGCTTGATGTTCATTTGTGCTCCTTAGTTTGGTTTGGCGTTTGCCTTGCCTGTTTTTCTTCCCTGCCCAGATGGCCAAAGGGCGCGGCGGTCTTGATGCCGCCGATGCCCTCCGTCCATTCCCGCCACTCGCGGGGGCCGCCATCCGAGTCGTTGACGAGGAAGTTGAAGCCGAAGGCGCGCGCGTCCGCCTTGAGCGGATAGAGCTCGCGAACCGGTATGGAAAGGTCGAAGGAGTAGCCAGACGACGTGCGGCGGAACGCGATCTCCGCGTCCTGGACAACACCCCGGCGCGTAATGTCGTCGGGCAGTTCGGGGGTCGTGTAGTTGCGGTCCTTGTAGAGGATGTCGCGCCCGTCCGCCGTGCGCAGGAGGCGGAAGGAGGTGAAGTCCGTGCCGTCGTCGCGCGGGTCGATGGCGAACTGGATCGAATCGTTGAGCCAGCAGTTCTCCGGGCCATCTGGCGGGTCGAAGGCGTCGTCCTCGACCTCGAAGCGGAGGCGCAGGGAAGGCTGCGGACGCGCCGTGGGCGCGTCCCTACCACTTTGCGTGTGCTCTGGCAGGGACGTTTCCACGAAACGTCCGCCTAATGCCAATCTCGCCGTCGCGCCGGGAATGGCGATCGGCGGGCCGAAGGCGTCCGTTCCGAACGCGCCCCGATGAAGCGCCTTGGATGCGGAATGGGTTTCCGAGATTTGCGCCACGGTGATGTCCCGGACTTCAATCGGGGCGCCGGCGGCCTGCTCCGAGAAGTCGGCAACGAGGACGAGGCGGAGCGTCGCGGCCTTTTCGTCCGCAATGGTGAAGGTGTCCGCGACGGTTTTCCACTCCGGCCCGGCGCGGCGGTCGCGGAGGCAGTTGAGTCCCTGCTTTCGCGGCCAGAGTTCTCCACCGTCTGCGCCATGGACGGCGACGATGCCGTCGAGGGTGCCGGCGCCTCGAATCGTAGCGGCGAAGAGATAGGTGTCGCCATAGCGGACGGGGACCGAATGGGCGACGGTCTCGAAGCGGCGTCCGCTCGCGGTGAAGGCGCGGCGTCCGGGCGGGACGAGGTTTTCGCCGAGCGGATGCGTCGTGGCGGCCTCCGCCCGCGCGGCGGCGCTTTGCGCAAGGGCGGCGCGGATGGCGTCCCAGTCGCCACCCTCGACATAGCGCGGGCGCGGCGCGGCGGGGAGGGCGAGAATACCGTCCGCACCGGGGGCGGCGGGCGACTCGTTGTCCATGAAGTCAACGGCCGTGAAGGACCCGCCGCCGAGCGTCGCGCGGAATGCGGCCGGGACGGAAAGCGCGTTCCAGAAGACCGTGACGGGCGTCCCGGCGCGGTCGAAGACGTATGCCTCGCATTCGCGGGTCGAGAGATCGCCGACGTAGGCGGCGCCTTCGAGGCGGTGCGTCATGGCGCGGTAGGCGGCAAAGGCCGGGAGCGGCGCGCCGCGCACGTCGTGGAAGGAGTAGGGGCTGCCCTGGATGAAGGGCTGGAAGGCGAAGGTGCGGGAGACGCCGGCCGCCGCGTCGCGGACATGAAGCTTCACCATTGCGGAAGCGACGGCGAGCGGGCCGCTCCCGCGCTCCGAATGCCAGCCCATGTCCTCGGAATTCACGATCGCGAGGCCGGGGGCGATGGCGTCGCGCAGGGCGCGCCAGCCCGCCGCCTTGGAGGAGAAGCGCTTCGCGTTGCCGAGGTAGTGGACGCTCAGCGAGTCGAAGTCGGCGACGCCCCCGGCCGCCGCGACGGTTTCTTCGAGGAAATGCGCGTCAAGCGGGGCGCCGGGATATACGCGGCACGCGGGGTCGGCGGCGTGGGCGGCGATGTAGGCGGTCTTGAGGTAGGCGGCGAAATCCTCCGGGCTGCCCGTGGTCCAGAATGCGCTTTGATGGCCGGGTTCGTTTCCGATTTCCCAGTCGGAGACACGCCCCCTGCAGCGGGAGACGAGGCGGCTCACGAAGTTCGACCAGGCGGCGAGGTCCGACGGGGCGGCCATTTTCCAGCGCGGCTCCCCGGTGACGGTGAGTTTTCCATCCGCCGAAGGCGAGGCCCAGCGCGGGACGCCGACGACGTTCACGAGGATGAGGAGGCCGTTTTGGGCGGCCAGGTCGAGCCGTTCGTCGAGTCCGTCCCAGACGTCTCGGCCGCGCTCCGGTTCGCGGAGCGCCCAGCTCAGGTAGTGCAGGCGCGCCCATTTCGCGCCGGCGAGGCGGGCGCGGCGCAGAGCGCGCTCCGTCCTTTCGCGGCGGAGCGCGGTGTCGCGCAGGAAATAGCCGTCGCCGCCCACGGCGTGGCAGCCGAAGCGCGACGAGTCGATGAAGCCCTCCTCCGGCGGCTCCAGAACGCAGTAGGAGGTTGCGGCGGCGGCGCACTGGCGTGTCGACGACGCCTCGTCGTCGCGGAAGGCGGCGGAGACGCCGAACCAGCCGAGACGATCCGCGGGGAGCGCGGCTTCGCCATGCCCGCCCGCGATTTCCGCCTCGCCCCGGAAGACGACATTCGACGCGATGTCGCGCACCTCGTAGCGGACGAGCCCCGCATCGGCGTTGGAGAGGTGCAGCGCAAGGCGGGCGTCGCCGCCTGGATGGAAAACGCCGTCGGGATCGGAGGATGCGATTTCCAGAAGCGGCTGGAACTCCGGCACGACATCGGATTCGACAAGCGCGATCGAGTCAAAGGTCACGGACTCGTGCTTGCCCGGGGAGACGACGCGGATCGTCGCGGCATTGCGTCCGGGGGCGACGGGCATCGCGAAGTCGTAGGAAAAGCGCGGCGGCGAGCCGTCCGCGCCGCGCGCGGGGATGTCGTAGAGGCGGCGGCGGCCGTCGGGGAGGGAGATTTCGACCCCGCCGAGGCCGTTTTCCGGCATGTGGCCGGCGTTGCAGCATTCGACGCGGAGGATGCGGAAACCGGGCGCGGATTCGTCCCAGGATAGTTCGAGGCCCGTCACGACCTCTTCGTCGCGCATGAAGACGCTCTCGAAGACGGAGCAAATCGAGGATGGGATTCGCGACGACGAGAGCGTCGTCGCCACGGAGGGGACGGCAAAGCGCCACGTATGGGACAGGGCGTCCATCTCGGGGCTGTTCGCGACATCCGGAGCGCTCCCGTATTCCCAGGCCCGGTAAGGGAGGAACCCGGACGGCGAGCCGTCGGCCTTCCCCAGCCGCCAGATTTCGCCGCCGCGCGCGGACGCTGCGGACAAGGCGAGGAAAAGCGCGAACGCCGCCGCCGTGAAATCGGCGGCCGATTCGCGCCCCAACCTGCGTCTGCGTTGTCCTAGAGGTCCCAGCATGGCCCTATCGCGCCCTTTCGCCGTCAATTCTGGCACGGCGCTTCTGCCCGCGCTACACCAGTTTGAGCAAGCGGGATTTATCCGTTTGCGCAGGCAGGGGCGGCGGGCAAGGGCGTGGGGCGGGCTAGAGCGTGTCGCGGTTTTCGCGGCGCCATTCGGTCATGGTGACGCCCGTCACCTGCTTGAAGAGCTTGGCCAGATGGCTTTCGCGCACGAAGTTCGTCCGCTCCGTGATTTCGCCGATCGAGAGGCTGCCGGCCGCAAGCAGCGCCTTGACGCGCTCGATGCGTTCGCGGATGATCGCGTCGCGGACCGAAAAGCCCAGCTTGGCGCGGAACCGTCCTTCCAGCGTCCGCCGGGAACATCCGCTCGCCCGCACGACGGCGGCGACGTCGAGGTTCCCGTCCCCGGCGTTGCGCCGGACGAAGGCGACCGCCCGCGAAATGGCGGCATCGCTCGTGGCGGCGTAGCCTGTGCTGTCGCGCGTGACAATGCCGATGGGTGGCTGGGAAATGGCACACTCGCGGGGCTGGCGACCGGACATGAGGTCGTCGAGCATCGCCGCAGCAATCTGGCCGCGGCGAAAGCCGCCGGTATGGATGCTTGAAAGGGACGGCACGGTGGAGTCGCAAATCAGAGGGTCGTCGTCGACGCCCAGAACGGCGATTTCGTCCGGCACCCGAAGACCGGCGAAAAGACACGCCTCCAGCACGTTGCGGGCCCGATGGTCCGCCGGGGCGAAAACCGCCGTTTCCCGTGGAAGTTCCCTGAGGAAGCGGACCATGCGCTCCCGTTCCGTCGGCCAGTCTCGCTTTTCTCCGGCGGTGGAGGAATCGAACACCGCGAAGCCGAACCCCCGCTCCGCGAGCGCGTCGCCAAAACCGAGGTGCCGCTCGCGACTCCAGCATTCGACGCTGGGCAGATCGACGAACGCGAACGAGCGGTATCCCCGCGAAACGAAATAGCGCGCCGCCATTGCGCCGATCGCGCGGCTGTCCCGCCGCACGTAGGGAATGCCCCGGAGAGGATAGTCCGGATCCTCCCGTTCCGGCCCCGGTTCCACGAAAACCACCGGGACGCGCAGCGCCGCGATCTCGCGCGCGTCGTCGAACCCGGTCCGTGAGACGATGATGCCGTCGACCCCCGTTTTGGGGAAATCGGCCATTCGCTCGCCGCTCCAGCGCTCGTCGAAAAGGCAGAACCAACGACCGCTTTTTCCGACATGGTCGAGAATCCCGAGAAACGTCGAGCGCTCCGCCTTCCGTTTCAGCGAAAACAGGATGGCGACCTTCTTGGCGCGATTGCCTTCCATCGCGGCTGCCTTGCCCATTGCAACCCCTATTTCGCCAGCGCGACGTGCTTGCCGGCGAAGCCGACGCCGTAGCGCAGGACGCGCGGGGGCGCGTCCTGCGCGGTTGAAAGGTTGAACGGTTGAACGGTCGAAAGGTCCCGCTCCGCGAGGTCGGCCCAGACCTTCGTGCCCTCGAAGAGGTGGGCGTTGGACTTCTCGGTCTTCTCGAAAAAGGTGTGGAGCATCGCCAGCGCGAACGTCTTTCCGAAGCGCCGCGGCCGCGTGAAGAGAGCGACCGTCGCGTCGCGGTCGAGAAGGCCGGAAATGAGCTGCGTCTTGTCCGCGTGCCAGTCGTGCGCGGCGATGTGCGCCCAGTCGCTGTTGCCGACCGGCAGGGGCAGGAGTTTGGCCGGAATGTCCCGTGGAGTGTCTTGCATGGCTCCGATTCTACCGCAAGGACCGGCGCGGTTCAAGGCCGGACCCCGGCACCCAGAGATTCCAAATCGGGCGGTCGCCGTGCCGGCGACCGCCCGATTTGGAATCTCTGGCCGTCGCGGGCGTGACCGAATGTTGTCCGCGCCGCCGGCGCGGAAGAGGTTGCAGAACGTTCCGGCCGCCTGCACGAGGTGCGCCCCGCGAAGTTCCAGCGTGAAATTAGACGGCAGGTCGATCGGTTCGCCGACGCGGCTTCTCCTATCGCACGACGAGGATGAAGGCGGCGGGGGACACCGAGGCGGTCACGGTCTTCACGGAGACGCCGCCGAGCGTGTAGGCGTCGGAGGCGGAGAAGGAAACGGCGGCGGACTTGCCGGTCGTGGACGTCCCGGCCAGTTTCGGCAGGAGCGCATCGACAGTGGCGGTGGGGGCGGTGAAGGCGGCGAGTCGGAAGGAGTCGGACTTGGCGGCGCCCGGCGCGATGATGCGCACGGGGAGAGTCGCGCCGGCGGCGGAGAGGCCGTTTGTGAGGATGACGCCGGTGGAACTCGGCGATTGCTCGCCGAGCGCACAGACGCCGAGCGCCGCGCCGTCGGCGAAGGAAAGCGCGGCGCCGACGGCGGCGTCTTCGGCGGCAAAGGCGAGCGTCCCCTCCTCAACCGAGAGCGTCGCGTCGGTCGCGGGGGCGGAGGCTCCGCCGAGCGTCCAGGTGCCGGCGCCGGTCTTCGTCACGGTGTCGCCGAGGAGCGTCTGCGAGGAGATCGCGAAGTCCAGGCCCGCGCCGACGTTCACCGTGGCGTTGGAGACCGTGACGCCGCGCGTGACGTCCGCGACGGCGACGGCGACGTTCGTGACATTGAGCGTGGCGTTCGGGCCGAGGTAGAGGCCGTGCTGGAGAAACGCGGCCGGGGCGCCGCCAAGGGCGGTGGCGCTCTGCGCGTCGAGCGAGACCTTCCGCGCGGCGTTGGTCGTGTAGGCCTCGATGGAGCCGCGATACGCTGCGTTGTCGCCGCAGAGCTGCCAGACGACCCCGCCCGCGTTGACGCTCTCGCCCGTGAGGAAGAGGTTGCCGGAACCGGCAAGCGCGGAATGCACGATGCCGCGACGGAAGTTCGCGTTGTTGCAGGAGAAATAGACGCCGTCGTAGCCGCGCGCGTCCGTGGCGACGGTCAGGCCGCCGTAGAGGTTGAGGTCCTCAGTCGCGGCGCCGCCATCGAAGCTGGCGATGCCCAGGCGGCTGTTCCCGTAGAGGCGGAGGTCCTTGAAGTAGAGGCGGTTGCGCTGTTTGGTCAGGAATCTCGAATCGACGAGCGTGACGGCGTCGGCTTTGCATTCCCACGTGTGCACCCAGTCAGCGGATGTGGCGCGGACGTTCGAGTGCCCCGTCACAAGATAGTTTGTGGCGTGGTGGGCGAGACCGTCGCTCCAATGCGAGGCCGTCTCGAAGTAGGTCGCGGCGGAACCGCCGGTCGTGGGCGTGACCGGGCCGGCGATGGTGGAGAGCTTCGCGGAGACCGTGACGAAGCCGTCCGCCGGATCGGACACGACAATCTCCCCGACGGGCTGGCCGTAGCCGACGCCCTGCCAGTCGAATGCGACACCGGAAAGGTCGGTCGCGGCGGGGACGACGAGGAACGGCAGGAGTCCGCCTTCGGGCATCGCGGCGGGATAGGCGGCGAGTTTCACGGCGACAGTGCCGGAGAGCGCGGCGGCGGCGGCGGCCTTGAGTGGAACCGTCGCGCCAGTCGCGGGATCCGGGTAGAGGACGAGGGTCGCGCCATCCGCGGCGGAGAACGAGGCAGGGGCCGGCATGGCATCGGCGGAAAGGTGGAGCGTCCCGGCGCCGAGCGCGATCGCCACGCCGCTCTCCTGCGCGAACGAGACACCGTTCGTGAGAGCGATGGAACCCAACGCGGTGACGGCGATGGTCGGGGAGCCGGAGAACGCGCCCTCGAAGGCAAGGACGCCGGAACCCGCGCCGTTGATCGTCAGCGTCCCCGTGCCGGAGACGGGCCAGTCGACGCGGGTGCGCTTGTTCCAGTTGCTCACGAGCCACGTGCCGCCCTTCGGCCCGACGGAAATCGCCCGGCCGGCGCTGTCGGCGAGAAGATGCTTCGGATATTCGAACTCGCAGAACAGCCTCGCGCCGGTTCCGTTGAAGCAGAGCGACGGGATGCGATTCCAGTGGTAGGGGTGGAAGTAGAGGTTGTCGCCGAGTTCCATCGTTCCGGCGAAGGTCGAGACGTGATCCACGGTCGATTCGAGCGTCCCGCCGGCGGACGTTTCGCAGTCGAAGCGGATGCGCGTTCCGGCGGCACCGGAGAGCTGGCTGTTCCACGTAAGCGTGTATCCGGGCCTGACGTGGACGACGGCAGGATGGTCGTCGTCCGCGAGGACGGTGGTCGCGCCCATCAGAACCGTGGAGCGGTTCACGCCGGAGGAAATTTGCGCGTTTCCTGCAAGGCGGAGATCGGAGACCTTGCAGCCTCCGGCACCGGTGCGGAGCAGCATGTAGCCGCCCGTCGACGGGTTGTCCGGATCGCCGATGGTGAGCGAGCGCCCCTTGAAATCAAAGATGTCCGCCCACGTGCTCCATCCTTGTGGCGTCCGCAGCGTTCCGGATATGCGCGTCATGTAGTCCTTGTCCGACGACGGCGCGGCGCCGTCCGACCAGAACTGCCCGTCCGTGAAGGCCGTCTGGTCGCCGGTCTGCGTCTTGGTCATGTAGATGGTGTCGGCGCGGGCGGATGCGGCCTCGCCGAAAACGACGAGGCACAAGACAGCGGCAAGGCGGGAGGTGGTGCGCTGAGTTTTCATGGGGTTTCCTTTTACGGTTGAAAAGTTGAAAAGCGGTGGGGGCGGTTATTCTCTGTGGAAGCGCCTGGGATACATTTCGGCGGCGATGTCGCGCGCGGCGCGGACGAGTTCGGGATAGGGCACGTCGCAGGCGGTGACGAAGCCGCAGGCGTAGTCCTCGCCGTCGGGGCGGCCGGTGAGCGCCTGGTCCTGCCACTGGAACCAGTGGCACCCGACGAAGCGCGGATGGTCGAGGCAGTCGCGCACGAACGAGCGGTAGGCGTCGCCGCGCTCCTTCTGGTCGAAGACCGTGACGAGGCCGCCGCCGAACATCCCGCTGTCGAGCGAGCCGAAATGGTATTCGCCGATGAGGAGCGGCTTGTCCACCGCGCCGGGCGGCAGGTCGCGCGCCGGGGAGCGCTCGTAGAAGTTGACGCTCACGACGTCGCAGTGGCGCGCGGCGACGCGCCAGACGTCCTCGCCGCCCCACGCGAAGCGGCATCCGAGGTAGAGGTGGTGCGGGAATGCCTCGCGCACCGCCGCTTCAACGATTCCGAAATACGTTTCCGCGTAGGCGGCGGGGTCTTCCGCCGTGTCCCACGCCAGTTCGTTGTCCACGAAGACGCCGAGGCACATCGGGTCGTCCGCGACCTTGGCGGCCATGTCGGCGGCGCGGGCTCGGATGTAGGCCGGGTAGTCGGGGTGGAAGACGTCCGGGAGGCGGTCGCCGAAGCCCTTGCGCGCAATTGGGAGCTTGTGCGGGAAGGAGCGCGAATGGATCCAGACGGTGTAGGGGACGCGGCGCGGCGCCCAGGCGTAGTCGGTCGTCCAGTTGCCCATTGTGTTCACGCCCCAGGCGAGGCAGCGGCGCGCGGCGAGGTCGGCGAAGCGCGGCTTCCAGTCCTCGCCCCACTTGCGCTTCTGGTTGATTTGCGCGAAGTCGATGTTGAGGCGCCCGTCGGCGCGCGCCATCCAGCCGCAGAAGAGCGGTTCGCCCCTCTTCGGCAGCCACTCGAAGAAATGCTCGCGCCCCGTGACGGGCGTCGGCGTGTCGGCATAGACGCACGCGATGCCGTGCGAGAAGAAGAGATGGCCCTCCGGATCGACGAGCCACCAGGCGCCGCCGATCTTTTCGGTGCGGAAGTAGCCCGTCGCGGCGAGCTGCGGGCCGCCCGCCCAGCCGCCGTAGCGGTCGGCGTCCGGGATGGGGCTTCCGGCGTGCGCCGCAAGCCACGCCTCCTCGCGCGCGGCGGCGGCGGCCAGTTCCTCGTCGGAGTGGATCTTGAGCGGCCAGTCCGCGTGCCGGAACTGGCCAAACCGGTCCACGAACGGGAAGAACGTCGCGGCGTCGAGCACGGCCGGCGCGACCGGGTTTTCGCCGAACGAGACGGAAAGGACCGCGAACGACACCGCCTCCTTGCGCGACGTCTGGACGCGATAGACGTCGATGCCGGAGCAGGCGGAGAGGTCGTAGGTCGTCGAGTCTGCCGTGCCGGGCTTCTGGCGCATGCCGGGAAGGTCGAGCGGCGCGGAAAGCACCCACGGGATGTTCCGCAGGGGAATCGCGATCTCGCGCACGGCTCCGGGACGCAGCGTGGCGCAGCCCGAGGGCGAGCGACCCTGGTCGGCGCCGGTGCGGAGCATCGCGTGGACCATGTAGGCCTTTTCGCACGCGTTGCTCACGACGACGCGCAGCATGCCTGCGCCGGAGAGGTCGCGCGGGCCGTCCGGGAAGCGCAGTTCCACGCCGGGCCAGGCGTATTCGGCGCCGGTGCGGACAAGGAGCGCGGCTTGGTCTGGGCGCGCGGGCATCCTGCCCGCGGCGGCGCGGCCGGAGGCCGCATCCCCTAGCGCCGTGTCCGGACGGGCGGAGACGGAGAAATCGGAAAGGCATGGCGCGGCGCGGCAGACGGCCGCAAAGCAAATCGCCACGGTTGCGAAATGGAGCGGAATCGGTTTCATGGGCACCTGACTCATGCGTTTTCGCCGCCGATTCTACCGCTTCGTTTCCGAAAAATGCGTCGCTTTGCGAAAAGAAAATCAGAGCCTCAACGTCGGTTCTTCCTGCGCCACTGGCGCATCGTCATGCCGGTTCTGGAGCGGAAAAATCGCTGGAGGGAAACGGGAGAGCCCCAGCCGCAGAGCTCGTCGATGGCGCCGATGGCTGTGTCCGTGTGCGCCAGCAGCGCATAGACGCTCTCCAGGCGGACGTGCTGGATTTCGTCGAGCACGCTGTGGCCCGTCGCCTCGCGGAACCGAAGCTCGAAAAGACGGCGCGAACAGCGGAAGCGTCTGGCCAGCAGGGCCGGGGAAAGTCCGTTGCACGCCTCGGCGCGGATCATCTCGATGGCCTTGAGGACGAACGACTCCCGCCGTCCCGAACCGCCCGTCGTGCGGCGCCGGACGACGAGAAGCGGGCTGACGGTCGTCAGGTTGCCGCCTTGCGGGTTGGAGACGCCCAGCGCCCTCGCCGCGAGAAACCCAGCGGTTTCATGGTCGATCTGGATGCTGGAAATCGACGGCGAAAACGCCTCGCAGACCGATATGTCGTTATCGACCCCGAGCAGTGTCAAATCGTGCGGAATCGCGCGACGCGCGGCGCGGGCGGCCCAAAGGACCTCCAACGCCGTGGGGTCGTTCACGGCGAACACGGCGGTGCGCCGGGGGAGACGGGAAAGCCACTTGGCCAGCCGTGCTTCGCGGTTTTCGTCGCGGCGGTCGGCGCGCCCGCCGACGCGGCGAAAGCGAAAAAGAGGCTTTCCGGACGCCCGGACGCAGGCGGCGAACGCCCGCTCCCGTGCCTCCGACCACGCGAAGGCGGCGCGAAAGCCCACGAGGGCGAACGCGGCGGGACGCCCGGCGGAAAGTTCCCGGTAGGCGATGCCGGCGATGGCCTCGTTGTCCGTGTTGAGCTGGACGGCCCCGGATCCG
>CAMNCG010000016.1 GCA_946534105.1 uncultured Verrucomicrobiota bacterium | reverse complement strand
ACCCCGCGGCGAAGCCGGGGACGTGGCGGAGTGCGGATGCGTGGATGCGCGAGGGGGTTTTCATGGTGTTTTTTCCTTTTGGGGACGATGCAAAAGAGGGCCTCGCGATAACGCTCGGCTCTTTTTGTTTGGAGCGGAACGGCACCGGGTCATGACAAGACCGGGGGCCACCCGCGCAAACTTGCACGATACCATGACCCATCCGCGAAAGCAACCAAAAAGCGGACCCGAAAATTTGAAATTTTCCGGATTTCCTTTCAACCCCCAAAAAGCAGTTGGCCTTCGCGCGCATCTGCGCGCGAGGTCAACTGCGGGGCGCGTCGCGCCGGATGGCGCGGCGGCGAAGGTATTTTTCCGGTCTGCATGCGGGAACCAAGAGGGACAGGCCCGACAATTCTTCTTCGATCGGGTCGCGCGACAGCCAGCGGCCGAGGGCGGGGAAGTACCACCGGTAGCCGTAGTAGTAGAGACCGGTGTCGGGGTCGAGGAGCTTCGTGGAGAAGCGGTGCCGGAAGAAGCCGGCGAGGGGGCCGGTGGAATCGAGAAGATTCTCGTAGGCGTCATATTCGTACACGGCTGCAACGGCGCCGCTTTCGTCCGCGTAGCCGAGGACGTTGCCGATCTGGTCGTAGAAGGGGAAGTAGTACGCGCCGCCGAACGAGACGGCAAGGAGACCGCCAATGCCGCCCGCGCCTTGGAAGGAGCCGGAAAGGTCCGGCCCCCAGACGTATTCGATGTCGTTCGTGGCGCCGGAGGAGTTGGAGACGCGCTCGCGCAGGAGCAGCCACTCGTACCACAAATAGGGGTCCGTATCGGATTTGTTCATCTACATGTCTTTCACAAATTTTCCGATTATCCATGCAGATAGAAGGAACATGAGTTGACAACTAAAGATCGAAAGGCAGATATACTGTATCGAGTGGACCTTTTTTCTTACTTTGACAAGCAAGAATTGCGGCAATGAAACCCAACTGCTAACCATGGAGGAGATCAGCAGAAATCGAATCGCCGGATAAGTCCTTTTTACAAAGGAGTCACCTTCAAATACTAGAAAAATCATCAGTAAAAGAACCACATCCATGGTGATCGACAACAATACGTGTTGGATTGTCCCGATTCTGCGTCTGAATGCCACTAGCATCAACTGCGGCGTTGTAAACAACACAGCCAAAAAAAACGTGGTTTTGAGAATTGTGACGAAGGATTCCGACATGGCAAGACATGAGTACCATCATTTTGATCCGTGAAGGGAAGGAACGCGAGGCGATTTATAATGTCCGTTGCGGAGTATGGCAAAATAGGCCATTCGCACCTCCTCGGCCCAATCTTGGCAATTGAACTTTTCACCATTTATGCCTCCAAGCAAGGAATAGGGAGGAACCACGACTTGCTTTACGGCTTCACGCATAATGCAGTCATCCCATCCAGTACTATGTGGTGGCATATAAGTGGATGTCTCTGAATCGGCTCTTACAGACCGGTCATTGAAAAATCCAAGGTTTGAAGGTTTCTTACCATCCTCGAAAAACAATTGTTCATGCGCAACGACAATGTTCCCCCGATCAAGAGTGTTTGTTCCGAACACACCTACGATTCTACCGATTGTCGATTCTAGGGGCCTATACGCGAAGTAGGCTTTCCCGATCGGGTCAAAATCGAAAAGCGGCGAATTTCCGCAAAATCCGTAAAGGTTCTCCCCTCCCGCCTCTTCTATCGGATCTCGTGATATCCACCTCCCGAGTTCAGGCGAGTACCACCGGTAGCCGTAGTAGCAGAGGCCGGTGTCGGGGTCGAAGAGCTTCGTGGAGAAGCGGTGCCGGAAGATGGCGGCGAGCGGGCCGGTGGCGGAGCAAATGTTGCCGAAAACGTCGTAGTCGTACGCGGCGGCGACGGCGCCGCTTTCGTCCGCGTAGCCGAGGACGGTGCCGATCTGGTCGTAGAAGGGGAAGTAATACGCGCCGTCGAACGAGACGGCGAGGAGGCCGCCGATGCCGCCCGCGCCTTGGAACGAGCCGGAAAGGTCCGGCCCCCAGACGTATTCGCAGACGCGGGAGGTGCCGTTGGAGTCCGTTTCCATGACGAGTCGTTGAACGATGCACCCCGACGTATCGCGGTTAAATATCCCTGACATACTTGGCTATCATCCATACTAAAGTTGAAATCATTATGAAACATCCGAGGAATGAAAACAGCAAATGTTGGCACACGTTGATTTTTCGGCGAATCAGCACCAACGCAACTTGAGGAATGGAAACCCAAACCGCAATGGCAAAAGTAGTTATGACAAGTACGACATCTATCGTGTGGGACTTTATGTCGAGTTCAAAACAGTAGGCTAGTAGCATGAGCACGACATATGTCCCTACTATTGAACAAAACAAATAGCGGAATGCTCCGATTTTTCCTCTTTGCCATACTATGAAAAATTGCGGCAAAGAAGTCATTAAGGCAAGAAACAAAAGAACTGGTACCATGTTAATATCGGACTTGGAAATGATTGAACTCGTGCCAATTTTCATTTACCGGACTGAAAGTGAGGAAGACGAGGAGTTGTGTAGTGCCCGTTCAGTAAAATTGCAAAGTATGCAACCCTAACTTCTTCGGCCCAGTCCTGACAATTGTATTTTCCACCATTTATGCCACCAAGCAAAGAATACGGAGGAACCACGACTTGCTTTACTGCTTCACGCATAATGCAGTCATCCCACCCTGTGCTATGCGGTGGCATGTAAGTGGACGTGTCCGATTCGGATTTCACGGAACGGTTGTTGAAAAAGCCAAGGTTTGACGGTCTCTTGCCATCTTCAAAAAATAATTGTTCGTGCGCCAGAACGAGGTTTGCCGAATCGAATGCATTTGTGCCGCGAACGCCAAAAAAGCGACCGAGTTTCGATTCCAGCGGCCTATACGCAAAATACGCTTCGCCGATTGCGTCGGAATTGGAAAACGGCGAATTTCCGCAAAAGCCGTAAAGGTTCTCTCCCCCTTTTTCCTCGATCGGGTCGCGCGACAGCCAGCGGCCAAGGGCCGGGGAGTACCAGCGGTAGCCGTAGTAGTAGAGACCGGTGTCGGGGTCGAGGAGCTTCGTGGAGAAGCGGTGGCGGAAGAAGGAGGCCATCGGGCCGGAGGAAGAGAGAATGTTGCCGAAAACGTCGTAGTCGTACGCGGCGGCGACGGCGCCGCTTTCGTCCGCGTAGCCGAGGACGTTGCCGATCTGGTCGTAGAACGGGAAGTAGTACTGGCCGTCCACGGAAACGGCGAGGAGACCGCCAATGCCGCCCGCGCCTTGGAAGGAGCCGGAAAGGTCCGGCCCCCAGACGTATTCGATGTCGTTCGTCTCGCCGGAGGAATCCGCCACGCGCTCGCGCAGGAGCAGCCAGTCGTCCCAGAAGTAGTCGTGCGTCTCCGTCGCGCCGTCCGCCCGCGCCACGGTCCGGGACGCGAGCCGTCCCTGCCAGTCGTAGGCGAACGATTCCTGAAAGACCTCGATTCCGCCGACCATGCGGGACGCGGCGACGAGCCGCCCCCGCGCATCCCACTGGTACGCCCAGTCGCCGAAGGCGGCGAGATTCCCGTCGGAATCCCTGACGGGCGCGACGGCGGCTGCGGAGGCGACATTCGAAATGGACAGGTAGGCATTGACTTCGTTGGCGTCGTAGGTGCGCTCGCCGAACAGATCGGAGGAGGAGACCCGGTTTCCGATTTCGTCGTATGCGTATGTGTCCGGCGCGTCCGGGGCGAACGTTGCGGAAACGACTTCGCTTCTGGTGTCGTAGGCGAACGCGTTTGTCAAGACCGTGGCGGAACCGCTCCTCTGGATGACGCGGGAAACCGGGCGTCCGAGGTCGTCGTATCCGAGGGAAAGACCGGACACGACCAGGTTGGTTCCGGCCATAGCCTCCATCTCCGTCACGAGTTCCGGGAGGAACCGGTCGCGGGAAACCGCGCGATGCACGGCGCCCGTTCCGGCGGATAGCGAAATGCCGGAAATCTTCCCGCAGTCGTGCGCGAACTCCGCGGACATCGCGCGCCCCGCCGCATTCGTGTGGATGACGGCCGACACGAGGCCGTTCGTGGAGTATTCAACGGTCGTGGCGGAAGAAAACGCCGGGTGCCCGAACGGCGTCGCGGGCGAAGAGAGCGACCGTCCGGAAAGCCGCCCCCATGCGTCGAACGCGCGCACCAAGGTCGCGGGCGATTCAGCGTCCGCCGCGTGCGGAATCCAGCTCTCGTTCGTGACGAGGCCGTCCGCCCTGCGAAGAAACGTCCGGTCGAACGCCGAACCTCCGTCCTGGACGGCGGCAACGCGCCCGAAGGCGTCGTAGGAACGCACGTATCCGCCGGACCCGTCGGAGGTTGAAACGGCCGAAAGACGCCCGTGGGCGTCATACGCGTTTTCGGTCCACTTGCCGGAGGCGAGCGTCGTTCGGAGAGGTCTTCCGGACGGCGTGTGGGAATACGACACCGCCGTCCCGTCGGCGTACGCCTTGTTCGTGCAGAGGCCGGTCGCTGCGCCGTAGGACCATGACGTTTCGTCCCAGACCGAGCCGTCGCGGGTCGTCGAAAGGGACGTCCGGCGTCCGAAGGCGTCGTATCCGTACCGGACGGGCCACTGCGCCTCGCCGGAAACGGAGACGAGGCGGTCAAGCGCATCGTATCCGTAAAGGGACACCTCGCCGATTTCGTTCGTGGAGGCGACCTTGTTTCCGCGGGCGTCGAAACCGTTCCAGCGCGTGAGGGGGCGCGAAGGTTTGGAAACCGAGCGATAGCGCGTCTCCTCGATCACGTCGCCGAATTCGTTGCGGCACGGGCTGTCGCGGTAGTACACGGTTCCGCCCTCGCCGGTTTCGCGCACGAGGTCCGCGCGGCCGTAGGGGTCGAAGTAGTACCAGCGCGACAGGCCGTCCGGCCCCGTTTCCCGTATCGTTCGGCCGAATTTCAGGAGGCGGACGGACGGTGCGAACCCGTCGCGCTCCGTCGTCTCCGTCGCAATTTTCGTTGCGGGGTCGAAAGCCGTGCCGACGCGGGCGAGTCCGCCGGAGGCGGTTTCGGTTTCGACGAGGGACGTGCGCGAAAGGGACAGACCCGTCAGGCGTTCGGAAGTCCTGGAGAGGACATTGGTCGCCGAACCGGCGATCGCGAGTTCGCGCGAAACGCGCCAGAGCGCATTCGAGCGGACCTCGAACGACGCGGTGGAAACGTCCGAAACGCCGTCGGGGCGGGTCGATCCGGCCGTTTCGAGGAGGGCGTCGTAGACCGGGAACGTCGACGTCCCGGAAGTGAGGTCGAACGACGCGGCAAGGCGCGGGGACGCGCCGAAGTAGACGTTGGAGACGACGGACAGGGGCGTTTGGGCGAGGACCGTCCGCCCGAGGAAGTCGGTTTCCTCGACGCGGTTCGTGATGACGGGGCCGCCGGAGGAGGAAACGACGGAAAACCGGCGGATGCGCCCGTCGGCGAGGAAGGACGAAAACGTCTCCGTCCGCGTCCATTCGCCGCCGGATTCCGTCGTCTCGACCCGGTGCGAGCCGTCGCGGCAGGAGGAAACGGTCCTGCGGGAAAGCACGGCGGCGCCGTCGCGGCGCTCCGCGACGGTGACGACGTTCGTACCGGACGCGGCGACTTCGGTTTCGGTGACGACCCCCCGCGGATCGGTCTCGATCCTGTGGTCCGATGTGCCGTCGGGGTAGAGCGTCGTCCCGACAGTGCACCAGGTATCCGGCTTCGCAGGACGGATGGACGAAAGCGAATTCGTATACATGGCCCAACAAGCGAGTTCGCGCAGGAAGACTTCCCGTCCAAGCGGGTCAAACCGATGCTCGACGACATGGGTGTCGTTCACGTGTTCAAATGAATAGTTCACGACAACGTTATGTTCACCCATGTCGGCAATGCGCGGTAGCCCAATCAATCCCGTGTCCAGGTCCGCCCAGTGGAACGAGGTCCTGTCGGCGGAGGAGAGGCGGTCGCGGCGGAGGCCGTCGCGGGACACGGAGAAGAGCAGGCGGCAGCAGGAATACGAGTTGGTGGAGGACGTGCCGTCGGGGAAGATCGTGGCGCGGAGGCGGTTCTTCTCGTCGTACGCGCGGCTTTCCCATTCAAAGGGGGCGGAGAGGGCCGTGTCGTCGGAGAGGGGGGTGACGGACAGGGCGAGGAGGGCGCGCTTGGCACTCCAGACCTCGTTTCCGTAGGCCGCGCCGGAAACGGTTTCCGAGATGGTCGAAACGAGCGGGAGTCCGGCGGGCGCCCCGGGGGAGACGCGCATCGAGCGGCTGCGGAGAAAGGCGCCGTACGGGGACGGCGCGAAGACGCCCGGCGCCGGCGGATCGCCCGCCGACGCCGGAGGGGCGGCGGCCGTCCAGTCGCCGAACTCGTGGCGGAAAACGGTCGAGGCGCCGTCCTCGCCGGTTTCGAAGAGGGGTTTTCCGCGCAGGGCGAAGGGGACGCCGGGGGCGTCGGGAGCGTAGCGGGCGGAAACGGAGACGGCGTTGCGGGCGTCGCCCGGAAGCGCGTCCTGCGCCCCGGCTCGCTCCGTCCGGGTTTCGACGACGGGAATGCCGCCTTCGGAGCGGCGCACGACCGTTGTCCAGGTCCGGGCGAGAAGGTTGGAGGAGCCGTCGGCGTAAATCCGGTAGCGGGATACGGTCCGGGGGATGTCGCAGTCCAGGGCGTCCGAGGAGTCGCCTGCGTGCGGGGCGTAGCCGGAAACGGTGGCGACGGCGTCGATGCCGCCGGGAAGCGTTTCAAGCGTCCAGCGCGTGTCGGAGAAAAAATCCCACGGCGCGTCCGAGGAGTCGCACTGGTCGAACGCGAGCGTTTCGCGGCCGAATTCGTCATAGTCGGTCCATCGCCACGCGAGGGTGTCGCCGCAGACGAACCGGGGCTTTCCGTGGCGGGGAAGGCACAGCGGGTCGTTCCACCAGAAGGCACTGGTCGTCCTTTCGTAGTCCGTTTCCGGGTACACGGTGCGCTCGGACGGGCGCAGGACGGCGGCTTCTCCGGTTCCGACGGGACGGCGGACGGTCACTTCGCGGGAGAGAATGGTCCCGGCGTCGTCGCGGACCGTGCGGTCCTCGACGTGTCGCGGATCGCAGGGGTCGTCCATGAAGTTTTCGATTCGGACGCTTTCGGACGCGCCGGAGACGAGGTCCGCCGAGGTCCACTCGCCGCCGGAAAGGGTGAAGCGCCTGTCGAGCATCCGGCTGCCGCTCCTGCTCGTCTTCGTCACGCGGACGGCGTCCGGCTCGCGGAGGAGGTCCCAGGCGTTGAGGAGGTCGCCGGTCGCCGTGTCGCGGACGTCGAGGTGGACGCCCGACGGGACGGGGGCGATTTCGACGGTGCGGCCGCGATGGTCGTGACAGGCGACGGTGCGCGTCCCGTCCGGCGAAGTCTCATCCAGAACCGTGGCGTCGGCACGGGCGAAGACGAGGAACAAGGCGGGCGCGAGATCGGGAAGCGACGTTTCGGAGCGGACGTAGACGAAACCGGAAACCTGTCCGTCGCGCGGGGAGCCGAGCGCGATGCGGAAGGCGAAGGAGGAGACGGACGGTCCATCGAGGTCGTCGCAGGAGACGCACGTTTCGCATCCGCAGGCGTCGCCGGAAAGCGGGTTTTCGCACGCGGACGGGCCGGGACAGTAGTGGTCGGCCGTCCCGCTCCAAATCTCCGTTCCGGCGAAGGACAGCGCGGCCGTGGCCCGGAAGGTGTTGCATTCCTCCGGCGAGAGCTCCTCGACTTCGATTTCGTCGGAAAAGAGGTCGAGGTAGGCGTCGGGGACGCCGAGTTCGAGGACCGGCGTCGCCAGGCAGTCGAACCGGCCCGTTGCGTCGGTGTTGAAGGATTCGGCGAGACAGCCGGCGTCGAGCGGATAGGAGGAGAGGACCTGTCCCTCGAGGCCCATGGCGAAGGTGTCGCATCCGTGCTCGCCGTTCCAGCGGAGGTGCGGGCCGAGGACGAGGAGAACGGGCGGTCCGGGGACGACGGGCGCCGTACGGAGCGCGGGCGCACGGAGAACGGGCGCCGCCGCGGCGGAGGGGGCGGGAAACTCGTAGACGCCGACGGGGAGGTCCGAAACGACGAACCCGTCCTCGTCGACCGTCATCGTGGCGCCCGGAGGCAGGGGGACGGCAAGGGGCGAAGACGAGGCCGCGTCGAGGACGAACGCGCCGGGGCAGTGGCCGGAGGCGAAGTCGGGCGCGATGCGCACGGAATCGCCTTGGACGAGGACGGAAAAGGCGGCGCCGGCCGAGGTCGTGGTCTGCGGCAGTCCGGCGAACGCCGGAACCGGCGTCCAGCGCAGAAGATGCAGCGGGCGGGGCGAGACGGCGGGGCCGGCGGCGGAGGACGAGGCGCGGAGGCGAAGCGTGAGAGCGGCCGGGGAATCGGAGGAAAGCGGGAGCCGGAACGCGGAGGAAAGGAAGGACGCCGTGCCGGAGGCGCCTTTGTCGTCCTCCCATTCGAGAACGAGGTTTTCGAGCGTCCAGGAGAGGGGGGAGGGTTCGTCGGAAGCGGGGTCGGGACGGGCGGAAAGGTAGAACTGCTCCCATCCGGCGTGGCGCTCGATCGGGAAGGTCCGCTCCCAGAGAATCTGCCCGGGGGGCGGCGCGTCGACGCGGAAGGCGGGTGCGGCGAAGGTCGCCTGCAGCGCGGGGGCGGGAGACACGGTGTCTGGCGCGCCGCCGAGGGGATCGAGGCCGGAAGCGAGGGCCGCGTTGGCCGTGAAACCGGATGAGGTGAGGTTCGTCGCGGCGTGGACGGTGTTGGTGGCGCCGAAGCGGAAGATTTCCCAGAGGTCAGGCAGCAAGTCGCCGTCAAGGTCGGCAAGCGCGCCGGTCGCGGGATCGAGGTCCGAGGCGAGGGGGGACGGGTCGGAGCCGTCCACGAGGCCGTCGCCGTCGGTGTCGCGAAGGGAGGGGGACGAGCCGAGGACCAGCGTTTCGAAGGCGTCGGAAAGGCCGTCCATGTCGGAGTCGCGGAGCGTTCCGGCGCGGAAGAAGGACGTCGGCGGCTCGGAGAGCGGCGCGTTCGTCGTGGCGAGACAGACGACGTTCGTGTAGAGGAAACCGAAGGGGGAGAGGACGATGTTCGTTTGCGTCGCGGCGGGGACGGTGGCGCCGTCGGGGAAGTCCGGTGGAAGGGGAAGGTCTTCGCGCGAAAGGAGGATCGAATGGACGCCGGAGGCGGGATCGGCGACGGTGGAGCGCAGGAGCCATCGCCAGGCGGGCTCTTCCAGGCGGTTTTTGTGGAAGAGGTCGAGGACCGCGTGTTCGTCCAACGCGAGGGCGCGGTTCCAAGCGGAGAGGGTTTCGACGGGCCAGGCAAGGTCCATGGAAAGCCCGTTGGAAGCGAAGGTAAACGACGAAAACGCGAACGAAGACGGCGGGGACGTCGGTGATGACGACCGGAGACCCGGAAGGGCGTCGGGCGAAGGACCGGCGACGGGGGAGCCGCCAAAGGACCGGGAGGGGCCGGCGGCGGTTTCGACGCGCCAGCGATCGACGAGGCGGTGCGGGGCGTAGAGCGCATCGTCGGGCGAAGGGTCGGGCGAGGCGCGGCGGAACGGGGCGATCCAGTTTCCGGGGACCGGATCGTCCGGCGCTTCGGCCCAGAACGGGGTGCCGGAGGCATCCTCGAAGAGGAAGATCCCGGTCGTTTCGTCCGTGCGGACGAAGACGTCGACAAGACCGTCGGGGGAAACCGGGGCTTCTTCGACTCCGGCAAGGAACGCGGCCGGCCAGACGCCGGCCGCAGCCGAAAGCGAAATCCGCCCGGCGTCGTTCGTGAGCGCCGCGTCCGGATCCGGCAGAAGGACGCCGATGCCGGAAACCTGCGCTTTCTCCAGGCGCTCCGCCATTTCCCGCGGCGACGGAACCGGGGAATCGGCGAGTGCGGAAATCGAAACAAGCACGAGGGAGGACGCGAGGACGGTCGCGGGTCTCATGAACGCAAGTATACGCCCGATCATGGCCTTCTGCACGCAGAAGAGGCTCTGCCTCCCGTTTTTTTTCTTGCTTCCGGCCGTTTTTTTTGGTAGTGTTCCGCCCGTTTTCACGCCATGCGGCGTGTCTGCGCGGCGGCCGTCCGGTGCCGTCACGCGCGATTCCCGACAAGAATCCAACCAGAGGAACACCTCGAAATGCAAGCATACGCAGTCATCGAAACCGGCGGCAAGCAATATCGCGTCCAGGCGGGGGACACGCTCGAAATCGAGCGTCTCGCCGAGGACAAGGGCGCCGTCGTCAAAATCCAGAAGGTCCTCGCCGTTTCGGACGGCACGGCCATCAAGATCGGCAAGCCCTACGTCGAAGGCGCCGAAGTCGCGCTCGAAGTCGTGGACCACGTCCGCGGCGAAAAGCTGATCAGCTTCGACAAGAAGCGTCGCAAGGGCTATTCCCGCACCGTCGGGCACCGTCAGGAGCTCACGGTCGTGAAGGTCCAGTCCCTCTAACGCCCAAGAGAAAGCGAGCCACACAATGTCCAAGAGCCACCAGGGAGTCAACGGCCGCGAATCCGCGGGCCAGCGTCTCGGAGTGAAGCGCTACGGCGGCCAGGCCGTCAAGGCCGGCGAAATCCTCGTCCGCCAGCGCGGCACCAAGTTCCACCCGGGCGCCAACGTGCGCCGCGGCGGCGACGACACCCTTTTCACGGTCGTCGCCGGCACGGTCAAGTTCGAGAAGGACGGGCGCGTCGTTTCGGTCGTCCCGGCCGAAGCCAAGGCCTGACCGCCTCCGCCCCGAGCGGAAACGCCGATTTTTGCGCGACCCTCCCTCCGGGGGGCCGCGCAGAAATTTTTTGCCGGAGAAGTCAGCGGATTTCCGCGGACTCGACGCGAAGGGGGGCTCCGGCGGAGGAAGGCAGGGACAGCACGGGATACCGCACCGCCGGACCGGACCGGGCGTGGCGGCGGACGAGGGGAATCCGCACCGCGGAGACGGATCCGGCCGGCACCGCGATCTCGACGGAACGCCCCCCTCCGATTTCGGCGCGGAGCGAAAGGTCGCGCTCCGGCGCCGAGGCGAGGTGGAGAAGAAGTTCCGGCGAAGCGCCCGCGCGGAGCGCGGCAACCGGGACCGGAAGCACGAGCGAACCGGTGGCGCCGGGAGCAAGCGTGACGACGCGGCCGCCGTCCTCCTCGCCCCAGTCCCCGGCGCCGAGGTACGGCGAGCGGCCGAGCGCGTAGCGCCGACCGGGCTTCATGACCGGGCGGAGGTGGTTGGCGAGGATGTCGGCCGTCGTCGCGACGCGCGAAGACGCAAGCGACGGCGAGGAGTACACGAAGAGCGCCGCGTCGGCTTCGCGCAGGGCGCGCGCGAACGCCGCGGCGGACGGAATCTCGTTGTAGACGAGGCGCACGTTTTCCGGCGCGTATGCGCCGGAGGCGACGAGGGCGTCGCGGACCTGCACGGAAAAACTGTCGCCGAAGACGAGCACGCGGGCGGACGAAGGCGGCGGGGGCGCGACGGGGACCGAAGGGACGGAAGAGACGGAAGGGACCGCCGCCGAGGGCGCGGGGAAAACCGGAGGGGAAAAGACCGGATGGGCATAGAGATCGGGAGAGCGGCGGTACGGCCACGGAAGATTCAGGAGGCCGGCCATGTCGCGGTCGTCGCGGGTAAAGGGCCGGTGCGGCACGAGGCGCGGGGCGAGCGGGACGGGACGGGGCAGATCGGGCGCGGCGAGCGCGAGCGCGTTCGAGGCGGCATGGGCGGCCCAGTGCACGGTCCAGTGGGTGCCGGTGTAGGGAAAAAGAGCGGGCGAAGCGGGGCCGTCCGCGCCGGGCGGAAGGCTTCGCGAAGCGTCGAAGCACGGGATGCCGAGGTGGCCGAGGAGGTCGCGCCAGAGGGCGTATGGTTCGTCGCCGGGGCGAAGCAGGCGGCGGTAGCGACGCGGAAGAAAATCGCGGAAGACCGACGCTTTGCCCGGCGCGAGGACGAACGCGACGCGCGGGGCGTCCGGGCCGAGCGAGGCGATCGCGCCCTGCAGACGTTTCAGCGCGGTGGAAGACCGGTTCTTCAACACGGCGGATTCGACCGGAAGCGATTCGGCGACCACGACGTCGACGTACGGTTTTTCGAAGAGCTGCCCCCCCCTGCCCTGCACGATCCGCCCGGCGTAGCCGGAGTGGAAAAGGCCGGCGTTCAGCAGTTCGTACAGCCCGTTCTTGGCGAAGAGCATTTCGGTGCGTCCAAAAAAGACGTGGCCCCAGTGCGTTTCGAAATCGCGTCGGAACCGTCCGGAGAGAACGTTGCGGACGGAGAAGCGCGGTTTCACGTCGGGCGTGTCGAACCCGTGGACCCCGACGAAGCCGCGGAGCCCGGTCCAGCCGAGAAGCGGCAGCCCGAGCGCCAGCGCCATGGCGGCGAGAAAGGCGTTCCGAGCCTTCATCCGAGAAGGCCGTCGAGCACGGCGCGCGAAGAGGCGCGCACTTCGTCGAAAAGCGAACGCCCGGTGGCGTCGATGCCGACGATCGCCGGAAGCCTGCGCACGGCGAGCGACCAGCAGGCTTCCGTCGCGCCGAATTCGTCGAGGAAATGCACGCTTTCCACGCGCTCGATGCACCGGGCGAGAAGCGCGGCGGCGCCGCCGACGGCCTGGAGGTAGACGCAGCCGCATTCCCGGCAGGCGCGGACCGTCTCCGCGCCCATGCCGCCCTTGCCGATCACGGCCCGAAGGCCCTCCCGGCGGATGATGCCCGCCATGTACGGCTCCTCGCGCGAGGAGGTGGTCGGACCGGCGGCGACGACGCGCCATGCGCCGTCGGCCCCTTTCACGACGACCGGGCCGCAGTGGTAAAGCGCGCCGCCCCGGAGATCGACCGGCGACGGATGGCCTTCGGCAAGGTGCTTGTGGAACCGGTCCCGCCCGGTGTGGACGAGACCCGCGAGCGCCACCGAATCGCCGACGCGGAGCGCGCGCACGGCGCTCTCCGAAAGCGGAAGCGAAAGTTCGACCGTCTTTCCGGACATGGACTACCTCGCAAACAAACGCGGCGGCGGCAGAAGCGGCGTGGGCTGCGCGGGGGGCGCGGGCGCGACAGGGACCGAAGGGACAGAAGGGACGGAAGGGACCGCCGCCGTGGGCGCGGGGGCAGGCGCCTGGGTGGGCGCTGGCACAGACGCCTGGGTGGGCTCGGGGACAGGCGCGGGCGCAGGCGCGACAGGGACGGAAGGGTCCGCCTGGGCAGGCGCGGGGGAAAGGACGGGAGAGGGAGAGAGGGACTCTTCCTCCTCGATGTCGGAATCGACGGGAGGCGGCGTGGGGCCGGAATCGCCGGGACCGGAAAAAAGGAGCCCGGCGATGGCAAGAACCACCACGACGGCACCGCCGGCAAGGGCGACGGGACGGGATGGAAGCGGAAACCGGCGCGGCGGCGAATCGATGTCGGAAAGAAGGTCGGCGCCACCGAACGGTTCGCCCATGCCGCCGGTCGGCTTGCGACGGCGGAAAACGGACGCGACGGAGGAGGCCAGGCCGACAAGGCTCGTCAGGGGTGTGCGACGCGCCGGGCGATTGCCAAACGGCGAATCGTCCTCCTCGACGGGTGCCACGGGGGGAGAGGGAAGCGAGGGAGCGACAGGAACCGAAGCGACGGAAGGAACCGCCCGAACAGGCGAGGGCGCAGGCTCGGACTGAAGCGAAAAGAGAGGAAGATCGGCTTCGGGCGGCGAAGGCGGCGGAGGCGCGACGGGAGCCTCCGGGACGGGCGGCGAAGGCGGCGGAGGCGCGACGGGAGCCTTCGGGACGGGCGCCGGAGGCGGCGGAGGCGCAACGGGAACCTCCGGTACGGGCGCCGAAGGCGCCGGAGGCGCGACGGGAGCCTCCGGGACGGGCGCCGGGATGGCATCAGACTCCGGAGCCGGAACGGGGGCGGCGCCGGGGAACACGAAGGCCGGCGTGGACGTTTCGATGAAATCCGGGACGGTGGCGGGGACGGAAGAAGAGACCGGGACGGGATCCTCCTCCGGATCGACCGGAAGCTTTTTCACCACGGGCGGAAGGTCGCGCACGGGGCGGATTTCGCGGGCAACCGCGGCTTCCGGCGCACGGAGGGAAATCGGCTCCGGAGCGACATCGCCAGGATGCACCTCGGCGACGCGCTTCACGGGAAGCGGAGCGCCGGAATCCGCGGCGGCGGCGCCCGCCGCGGGAAGGGGACGGGCCGGAGCGGAGGGTGCGGAAAGCGGCGAAGCGAACACGTCGGCCTGCGTGGCGGCCGCGGCGGCGATCAGAGGGTCGCTGGCCGCGGCACGCTTTTCGGGACGCGGGGAATCCTCCTTCGGCGGGGGTTCGGGAAGCGGGGCCACGCGCTTCTCGGGACGGTCGGAACGGCGATCGGAGCGAACCGCCTCGCCGGAGGAAATCTTCGACTCGGACGGCACCTCCGGCTTCACGACCCGAAGACCGCCGCTCTCCTCGTCGATCGTTTCGAGAGGCACGATCGGAGCGTGACCGGACGAAGGCTCCAGGGAGCCGGATTCGGCGGCCCAGCGGGCGACAATCGGCGCGGGATCGAGCCCGACGGCGCGCGCGAACTGGCGCAGGAAGACCTTGGCGTAGAACGGATACGCGAACGAAGAAAAATCGTCCGCCTCCATGTCCGTCACCTGACGCGCGGTCATGCGCGTGGCGGTGACGACGTCCTGGACGGAAAAGCCTTTCGCCTCGCGGGCGGCGCGCAGAGTTTCGCCTATCGTCATGGTTGTCGATCCTCGTGGAGTGTTCGGGCAACGATTCTACACGAAATCGCCGTCCCCGTCCGCGTCGTCGCCGTCCAGACCGTCGCCGGCGCCGCCCGCCCCCGGGGGCGGGCCGAGCGTGGTGCGGAGGATTTCGCGCGGCGCGGTGCCGTTCGCCGGACCGATGCAGCCGCGCTCCTCGAGCTCCTCGATGATGCGGGCGGCGCGGTTGTAGCCGACCTTGAGCTGGCGCTGGATCCAGGAAATGGTGGCGCGGCCGGAGGAGACGATCACGGCGAGGGCGCGCGCGAGGTCGGCCTCCTCGCCGGTGCGCGGGGCGGCGCCGTCCTCGTCCGGCGCGCCGGGGTCCTCGATGCCCTTGATGTCGTCGCCCCCGGCGTCCTTCACCTTGATGCGGTCGAGCTTCTCCTTGATTTCCGGAACGTAGACGGGCGGCCCCTGGTTGCGGTACCAGCCGGTCAGGGCGGCAATCTCGTCGTCGTCGATCCAGCAGCCCTGCGCGCGGGCGGCGCCGGCGGCGCTCGTGGGATTCATGAAGAGCATGTCGCCGTTGCCGATGAGCGTCTCGGCGCCGGCGGAGTTGAGGATCGTGATCGAATCGACCTGGGAGACGACCTTGAACGCGAGGCGGGCGGGGAAGTTGGCCTTGATCTTGCCGGTGATGGTCTTGACGTCCGGACGCTGGGTGGCGATGACGAGGTGAATGCCGACGGCGCGGGCGAGCTGGGCGAGGCGCACGACGCGCGGCTCGACGTCGCCGCCCGCGAGCATCATGAGGTCGGACATTTCGTCGACGACGATGACGATGTACGGGATGTGGGCCGGCGGGGCGGAGGGGGCGGCGCCGGACTCGTCGTCGCCAAAAAGCGTCGCCTGGCGCTCCAGCGGACGGGTGTTGTAGGAGACGATGTTGCGAACGCCGACCGACTTGAAAAGCTGGAGGCGGCGGTTCATTTCCTTGATCGCCCACTGGAGAGCGACCGCGACCTTGGGCGCTTCGGTGATGACCGGCACGACGAGGTGCGGGATGTCCGCGTACGGCGTGAACTCGACCATCTTCGGATCGACGAGGATCATGCGCACCTGCGCGGGCGTGCGGCAGAGCAGAATACCGGAAAGAATGGAGTTGAGACCGACCGACTTGCCGGATCCGGTGGCGCCGGCGACGATGAGGTGCGGCATCTTCGCGAGGTCGGCGATGACCGGCGATCCGTCGATGTCCTTGCCGAGCAGCATCGGGATGCCCATGCGCTGCTCCGCGGCCTTCCATTCCGGCGTTTCGGCGATGCCGCGGAACGGCACCGCGCGGCGATGGCGGTTCGGCACCTCGATGCCGAGCACGTCCTTGCCGGGAATCGGCGAAATGATGCGGATGCTCTTGGCGCGGAGCGACATCTGCAGGTCGTGCTCGTACGTGGAAATGCGGTCCACGCGAACGCCCGGAGCCGGGCGAACCTCGTAGCGCGTGATCGTGGGGCCGCACACGACGTCCACCACCTCGACCTTGAGGCCGAACTGCCCGAGCGTGTCCTCGATGATGCGGCTCCGCTCCTCGATTTCCGCGCGGTTGTCCTCGGCCGTCTCCGGCGGAACGGGCTTGAGGAGCCGCACGGAAGGCAGTTCGAAATCGCCGGCCGCGGGATCGGATTCCCACGCAAGGGGGTCCGCCGGCGGAGGCGGCGAAGGCTCGACAGGGACCAAAGGGACGGAAGGGACCGCCGCCGAAGGCGCGGAAGCAGAAGCGACAGGGATCGAAGGCACCGCCGCCGAGGGCGCGAGAGCAGAAGCGCGGGAGGAGGAAGCGGACGAAGGGACGGGCGCGGATGGGTCTTCCGCCACGGGATCGGGGGATTCTTCCGGGGCGTCTTCGGGCGCCGGGTCCTCCGCGCCGAAAAGGGCGTCTTCGCGAGATCGTTTCCGCGCGGCGGCCTTTTCGGCCTCGCGACGCGCCTTCTCCTCTTCCCGCTCGGCCTCGCGGCGCGCCTTCTCCTCGGCGCGCGCGGCCTCGCGCTCGGCGCGCAGCCGCTCCCTGGCCGCCTCCCGCTCGGCGACGGCGGCTTCCTTCTCGGCGCGGCGACGTTCGCGTTCGGCCTCCCTTTCGGCCTTCGCGGCCGCCTTCGCGGCGCGACGCTCGTCGCGCTCCGCGGCGCGGCGATCCTCGTCGTCCTCCACGGCGGACGTGCCGCCGAACGCGCGCTCCTCCGCGGCGCGGCGAATCTCGGCGCGTCGGCGCGCGGCGTCCCGGAAGCGGGCGGCCACGGAACGGGGACCGACAAGCAGGACCAGAAACAAAAGCGTCGCCGCCACGGTGAGAACGGTTTCGCCGACCGGGCCGATCCACTGCTCCGCGGTCGAACCGGCATGGTGCAGGAGCCAGCCGACGCCGCCGCCGGCGTCGCCGCCGAGATTGAAGCGGGGAGAGGAAAGAAGCGGGGAAAAAAGAGCCTCCGCGCGCTGGAAAAGGGCGCACAGGCACGGCAGGAGCCCGGCGGCCCAAAGAGGGCGCCATCCCATGCGGACGCCGCACGTCATCGCCACGCCGGCGGCGAACAGCGCGACCGGAACCGCGAAGGCCGGCAGACCGAACACCTGCAGCAGGGCCCATCCGAGATTCGCGCCGGCGAGTCCCGTCCAGTTGTGGGGAACGGACGGTTGCGGCGAATGGAGAAACGGGACGTCGGAGGCGTGGTACGACGCGAGCGAAACGAAAACGAACAGGGCGACGAGCGCGACGAGCGGCCCGGAAAGCCTCCACGCGAGGCCCGGCGGCGCCTCCGGAGGACGCCTGGGAAGCGGCCGGGCGCCGTCCGGGACGCCGACCGGTTCCGCCGAAGCGACGACCTCCGACGGGGTGTCGAGGTCGTCGAACGGCGATGCGCGCGAAGACCTGCGGGGCATCGACTAGCCGTTGCGGCCGCGAATGCGCCCGTGCTTGAGGAACCCGTCGTACGAGCGCATCACGAGGTAGGACTCGATCTGGCGCATCGTGTCGAGCGCGACGCCGACGATGATCAGCAACGACGTGCCGCCGAAGAACGAGGCGATGCTGAACGGGATTTTGCCCTCCTTGGTGAGAAGGGACGGAATGATCGCCACAAGAATGAGGCCGATCGCGCCAATGAACGTCACGCGCGTCATCGTCAGGTCGAGGAACTCCGCCGTCGGGAGGCCGGGGCGGATGCCCGGGACGTAGCCGTTGGAGCGCTTCAGGTCGTCCGCGATGCGGACGGCGTTGAACTGCGTGGCGACCCAGAAGAACGAGAAGAAGAGGATCAGCAGCGCGTAGCAGATCAGATACGCCGCGTTCGGGTCGGAATAGCCGTTGCGGAGCGAATCGCCGAAATTGCGGATCCAGGCGAACTTGTTCCAGAACTCCGAAACGCCCTCCTGCGACGGGTCGCGGCCGACGTGCGCGAAGACCCAGCCGACGACGGTGAGGATCGGGCCGGCGAAGATGATCGGCATGACGCCGCCGAAGTTGACGCGGAGCGGCAGATACGTGCTCTGGCCGCCCACGACGCGGCCGCCCACGGAACCGCGGGCGGTGTGGAGCGGGACCTTGCGGACGCCGTCCGTGAGAAGAATCGTTCCGGCGAAGACGACAAACGAGAGCACGAGAAGGAACGCGAGCGTGAAGATCGAGAACTCGGCGGGCTGCCCGGGAACGGAGCGGAACTTCATCGCGACGTCCCACACCGCGAGCGGGAGGCGGGCGCAGATGTTCACCATGATGATGATCGACATGCCGTTGCCGATGCCGCGCTCCGTGATCTGCTCGCCAAGCCACATGACGAGCATCGTCGCCGACGTCATCGCGATGACGGTCAGGATCTCGAAGGAGAAGCCGCGCATCGGCACGAGCGCCTGCGACGTGAGGCCGAGCGACTGCGCGCTCTCGAGCCAGCGGGCGATCGCGAAGGACTGGCCGGCGCACAGCACGAGCGTGAGGTAGCGCGTGATCTGCGTGATGCGCTGGCGGCCCGGCTCGCCCTCGCGCGCCAGCTTCTCCAGCGACGGGATGATCGCCGTCATGAGCTGGATGATGATGGAGGCGTTGATGTACGGCCAGATCGAGAGCGTGCCCACCGAGCAGCGCGCCAGCGCGCCGCCGGTGAAGAGGTCGAACATCCCCATGAGGCCGCCGGCCGCGGAAGCCTGGCTGCTCACCATGTCCGCCATGGCCTGGGCGTTCACGCCCGGCGTGGGGACGATGGCGATGAGGCGGCAGAGCGCGACGAGCGAAAGCGTGAAGAGAATGCGGGAGCGGAGCTCCTTGATTTTCCAGATATTGCTGAAAGCGGACATGGCGGACCCAAAAGCAGGTTGCGAACGGAAACGGGGAAAGCATACCACACGGCAATCGGAAAAACAAGCGCTTGCGCCCCGGACGGACGGGTGGTAGGATGCCGGGCCGTCATTCGTCGGGGTGGCCCGGCGGCGGGCGCCGCCCGGGTCTGAGAAAAACCCGCAGAACCTGATCCGGACAATTCCGGCGGAGGAAACGAAACATGCAGATCGTCTGGCAAGGCGAAAAAACCGAAACGAAGGCCGCGACCGTGGCGGCGTTCCTGGAAGAAAAAGGGGTTCCGGCGGCGCAGAGCGTCGTCGAATGGAACGGGGAGACGTACGCGCCCGGCGACGATCTTTCCGGTCTGGCGCTCTCGGAAGGCGGCCGGCTCGACGCCTTCCGGATCGTGGCCGGCGGCTGAGGCGGGAGGGCGTTTCCATGACGAACCCCTACCTCTCCGCCGAAGAGCGGCGCGTCCTCTCGGCCGCCCGCGTCGGCGTGGCCGGCGCCGGCGGCCTCGGCTCCAACGCCGCCGCGCACCTCGTGCGCGCGGGCGTGGCGAAACTGGTGCTGGCCGATTTCGACGTCGTCTCCGAATCGAACCTCAACCGGCAGTTCTTCTTCCGCGACCAGATCGGGCGCAAGAAGGTCGAGGCCCTCGCGGAAAACCTCCGCCGCATCGAACCCGCGCTGGACCTGCGGCTCGTCGACGCGCGCCTCGGCGAACCGGACATGGCGGCGGTTTTCGCGGATTGCGACATCGTCGTGGAGGCGTTCGACAAGGCCGGGGCCAAGACCGCGCTCTACCGCGCGATCCGCGGCAAGCCCGTCGTCGGCGCGAGCGGCATCGCCGGCTGGGGCCGCTCCGGCGCGATCCGCCTGCGCCGCCTCGGCGCGCGTCTCCACCTGGCCGGGGACGGCGAGAGCGGCGTCCGCGACGGCCTCGCCCCGCAGTCCGCCCGCGTCGGCATCGCCGCCGCGATCGAGGCCAACACCGTTCTCGCGCTGCTTCTCGGAAAGGAACCCTAGACATGAAAGAACTCGTCATCGGCAACCGCCGTTTCACCAACCGCTTTTTCCTCGGCACGGGCAAGTTCGCCTCGTCGGCGCAGATGCGCGCCGCGCTCGAAGCGTCGGGGACGCAGCTCGTCACGACCGCCCTCACGCGCGTCCGCGAAGGCGACGCCGCGGCGGACGACATCCTCTCGGCGATCGACCGCTCGAAGGTCGAAGTGATGCTCAATACCTCCGGCGCCCGCACGGCCGACGAGGCGGTCCGCATCGCCAAAATCGGCAAGGCGGCCGGTTTTTCGTGGATCAAGCTCGAAATCCACCCCGACGCGCACTACCTCCTGCCCGACCCGGTGGAGACGCTCGCCGCGGTCGAGGCGTGCGCGAAGCTCGGCCTCGTGGTCCTGCCGTACATCAACGCCGACCCGGTGCTCGCGAAGCGCTGCGAAGAGGCCGGCGCCGCGGCCGTGATGCCGCTCGGCGCGCCGATCGGCTCCAACCGCGGCCTCCGCACGCGCGACATGCTCGAAATCATCGTCGAGCAGGCGGCCGTCCCGGTCGTGGTGGACGCCGGGATCGGGCTGCCGTCCCACGCGGCCGAGGCGATCGAACTGGGGGCCGACGCGGTGCTCGCCAACACCGCCGTCGCCGCCGCCGGCGACCCGCCGAAGATGGCGGAGGCCTTCCGCCTCGCCGTCCGCGCCGCGGAGCTCGCGCGCGAAGCCGGCCCCGCCGCCGCGCGCCGCACCGCCTCGGCGACGAGCCCGACCGACGACATCTTCGCCTGAAAACCGCGGCGCCGCGCCGATCTCCGGGGCGGCATGTGGTAAGATCGGCGGCATGGACACGAAGACGGCCAATGGCGGCGCCGCGGCGGCGGCGCTCGCGGGAAGGAAAATCGCGCTCGGCGTGACGGGATCGATCGCCGCCTACAAGGCGTGCGAACTCGTGCGGCTTTTCGTCAAGGCGGGGGCGGAAGTCTCCGTGATCATGACCGCCGGGGCGCAGCAGTTCGTGACGCCGCTCACGTTCCGCACGCTTTCGCGCCGCAGCGTCGCGACCGGGCTGTTCGAAAACCCGGAGACCTGGGTCCCCGGGCACGTTTCGCTCGCGCTGTGGTGCGACGCGCTCGTGATCGCGCCCTGCACCGCCAACGTCGCGGCGAAGCTCGCCTGCGGCATCGCGGACGACATCCTCTCCTCGATCGCGCTCGCGTGCCGCAAGCCGATCCTCCTCGCCCCGGCGATGAACGAGGGGATGCTCGACGCGCCGGCGACGCGCGCCAACTTCGCGACGCTGCGCGCCCGCGGCGTCGCGGTGATGGACTGCGGCGAAGGCGAACTGGCGTGCGGCGTCGAAGGCCGCGGCCGGATGCCGGAGCCGCCGGCCGTCTTCCGCGCGGTCGCGGAGCTCTTCCCGCCCGCGACCCCGGCCGGGCCGGGCGCCGCCCCCGCGCCATGACCGTCGCGCAGGTCGCGACGGACGTCGCCGCGGGCCGCACGTTCGACTACGAGGTGCCGCCCGGCCTGGAGGCCGCGGCCGTCCCCGGGGCGATGGTCCGCGTGCCGTTCGGCGCGCGCGTCCTCGACGGCCTCGTGCTCGGGGTGTCGGACGCCACGGCGTGGCCGAAGCCGCTGCGCAAGGTGATCGGCGCGGCGCCGGGCGAACCGCCGCTCACGCCGCCGCTCGTGGAACTGGCGAAATGGATGTCGCGCTACTACCTGGCGCCGATCGAGCTGTGCCTGCGATCCATGCTCCCGCCGGTCGTGCGCGACGGCGTGGAAAAGGACGCCTTCGCGCGCGCCCTCGTCGTGCGCGCCGCGCCCGGCGCGGACGCCCGCGCGGCGGAGGCGACGGAGCGCCAGCGCGAAATCCTCGCGCGCCTCGCCGGCGGCGAGGAGCTCCTCGCCGGGTTCTGCCGCGCGTGGCGGGTTTCGCCGCAGACGATCCGGACCATGCAGGCCCGCGGCCTCGTCGAGGTGGAGGAAAAGGTGCGTCGCCGCGATCCGCTCGCGGGGCGCCGCATCGCGCGCTCCGCGCCGCCGCCGCTCACGGCCGAACAGGAAACGGCGCTCGCCGCCGCGGTCGCCGCGATCGACGAAGCGGCCGCGCCCGGCGGCCCGCCGCCGCGCCCGGTGCTGCTGCGCGGCGTCACGGCGAGCGGAAAGACCGAGGTCTACCTCCGGGCGATGGCCGAAGTGCTCGCGCGCGGCGGCGGCGCGATCGTCCTCGTGCCGGAGATTTCGCTCACGCCGCAGACGATCCGGCGCTTCGTCGCGCGCTTCGGCTCGGTCGTCGCGGTGGTCCACAGCCGTCTCGGCGCCGGCGAGCGGCACGACGAATGGCACCGCATCCGCTCGGGCGAGGCGCGCGTCGTGGTGGGACCGCGCTCGGCGCTTTTCGCCCCGGTGCGGAAGCTCGGCCTCGTCGTGGTGGACGAAGAGCACGAGCCGAGCTACAAGCAGGACGAGACGCCGCGCTACAACGCGCGCGACGTCGCCGTGATGCGCGGCCGGCTGGAACGCTGCGCGGTGCTGCTCGGCTCGGCGACGCCCTCGCTCGAAAGCTGGCACAACGCGAAGACCGGCAAGTACGCGCTCGCCGAGATGGCGCACCGCGCCGTGGACATGGAAATGCCGCGCGTCACGGTCGTGGACATGCGCGAAGAGGCGCTGCGCAACGAGGGGCGCATGCCCGTCTTCTCCGAGCCGCTCGTCCGGGCCGTGCGCCGGCGCCTCGCCGACGGCGAGCAGACGATGCTCCTGCTGAACCGCCGCGGCTTCGCGCCGACCGTCGCCTGCGAGGACTGCGGGCACGTCGAAACGTGCGGCGACTGCTCGGTCGGCATGACGCTGCACGCCGCCGATTCCGTGCTGCGCTGCCACGTCTGCGGCGCGTGGCGCCCCGTCCCCTCGCGCTGCCCGGAATGCGGCTCGGCGAACCTCCGGCGCGGCGGCGTCGGCACCCAGCGCGTCGAAGACGTGGCGCGCCGGCTCTTTCCCGGCGCGCGCATCGCGCGCATGGACCTCGACGTCACGACCCGCAAGCGCTCGCACGAGGAAATCCTCTCCGACTTCCGCGCCGGCCGCACCGACATCCTCGTCGGCACGCAGATGATCGCCAAGGGCCTCGACTTCCCGAACGTCACGCTCGCGGGCGTCCTCGCGGCCGATTCCGGGCTCGCGATGCCGGATTTCCGCGCGGCGGAGCGCACGTTCCAGCTCCTCGCGCAGATGGCGGGCCGCGCCGGACGCGGCGCCAAGCCGGGCGACGTCGTGATCCAGACGCTCTCCCCCGGCCACCCCGCCGTCGTGCACGCCGCCACCGAGGATTTCGCCGGGTTCGCGGAACGGGAGCTCGAAGAGCGCCGGCAGCTCGCCTACCCCCCGTTTTCGCACCTCGACTGCGTGACGTTCCGCGGCGAAGACCGCGCCGCCGCGGAGGCGTACGCGGCGCGCTTCGCCGCCGCGATCGGACGCGAAGGCGACTGGCGGCTCGGCTCGCCCGTCCCCGCCGCGATCGAAAAAGCCAAGGGCCTCTGGCGCTTCCAGGTCGCGCTCCGCGGCCCCCGCCCGGCCCTCCTCAATTCCCGCATCGCCGCCGCCCTCGCCGCCTGCCCGCCGCCGCGCGGCGTCTCCGTCGCCGTGGACATCGACGCCGTGGGCGCACTGTAGCGCCGGCGCCCCCACGGGCGCCGGCGGGCGGACTCGAGCCTGTTCGAACCGCTAGCGGACTAGCGGACCTTGCCGGCCTTCTGGCGCTTTTCGACGACTTCCTTGGCGATGCCGGCGGGGACCGGCTCGTACTGGTTGAAGATCATCGTGAAGGCGCCGCGGCCCTGCGTGAGCGTGCGGACGGTGTTGGAGTAGCCGAACATCTCGGAGAGCGGGACCTGGGCGTGGATGACCTTCTGGCCGCCCTTGTCCTCCATGCTTTCGATGCGGCCGCGGCGCTGGCCGATCGAGCCGGAGACGGCGCCGAAGTAGTCTTCCGGCATCGTGACTTCGACGTTCATCACGGGCTCCAGCAGCTGCGGCTGGGCTTCGAGCATGTACTTCTTGAAGCCCTGGCGCGCGGCGAGTTCGAACGCGATCGCCGAGGAGTCGACCGGGTGGAACGATCCGTCGTAGAGCGTGACCTTCGTGTCCACCACCGGGTAGCCGGCGTACGGGCCCTTCTCCATCGCGGCCTTGACGCCCTTTTCGACCGCCGGGATGAATTCGCCCGGGATCGCGCCGCCGACGATGGCGTTGACGAACTCGAACGGCGTGCCGGCCGGCTGGGGCTCGAGGCGGAGGTAGACGTCGCCGTACTGGCCGGAACCGCCCGTCTGCTTGACGTGCTTGTACTGGCCTTCGGCCGTCTTCGTGATCGTCTCGCGGTAGGCGACTTCGGGCGGGTTCACCTGCGCTTCGACGCCGTACTCGCGCTTGAGGCGGTCGACGATGATTTCGAGGTGGAGTTCGCCCATGCCGGAAATGATCGTCTCCTCCGTCTCCTGGTCGTAGGCGACGACGAACGTCGGGTCTTCGTCGGCGAGGGCCTGGAGGCCGAGCGAGAGCTTCTCGGAATCGGCGTGGGAGACGGGCTTGATCGAAATCGAGATGACGGGCGCCGGGAACTCGATCGATTCGAGCATGATCGGGTGGTCTTCGTCGCAGAGCGTGTCGCCGGTGCGGGTGCGGGCGAGGCCGACGAGCGCGACGATGTCGCCCGCGTAGGCCTCCTGGAGCGCCTCCTGCTTCTTGGCGTGCATGCGGACGAGGCGGGCGACGCGCTGCTCCTGGTCGCGGCTCATGTTCCAGACCGTGGAGCCCGTTTCGAGCTTGCCGGAGTAGATGCGGGCGTAGACGAGCTTGCCCATCATCTTGTCGGAGACGATCTTGAACGCGAGCGCGGAGAACGGCTCGTCGTCGGAGGGCTTGCGGACAGGGGCCTCCTTGCCGGCCTCCTGGTCCTTCTTGAGGAGCGCGCCCACGACGGGCGGCAGGTCGAGCGGGGAGGGGAGGAAGTCGACGATCGCGTCGAGGAGCGGCTGGACGCCCTTGTTCTTGAAGGAGGTGCCGCAGAGCATCGGCTGGATCTTGCGCTCGATCGTCGCCTTGCGCAGCGCCTTCATGATTTCCTCGGTCGTGAGCTCCTCGCCGGCGAAGAACTTCTCGAGGAGCGCGTCGTCCGTCTCGGCGACGCTCTCGATCATCTTCTGGCGCCACTCCTCGGCCTGCGCCTTGAGGTTCTCGGGGACTTCGCCCTCGATGACCTTGAGGCCCTGGCAGCTTTCGTCGAAGCGGAGGGCCTTCATGCGGACGAGGTCCACGACGCCCTCAAAGGCGTCCTCCTTGCCGATCGGGATCACGACCGGGACGGGGTTGCCGTGGAGGATCGACTTCACGTCCTCCATGCAGCCGAAGAAGTCGGCGCCCACGCGGTCCATCTTGTTGACGAAGATCACCTTCGGGACCTTGTACTTCTCGGACTGGCGCCAGACCTGCTCGGACTGGGGCTGGACGCCCGCGACGGCGCAGAAGAGCGCCACCGCGCCGTCGAGGACGCGGAGCGAGCGCTCGACTTCGGCCGTGAAGTCCACGTGGCCGGGCGTGTCGATGATCGTCACCTGGTGGTCGCGCCAGAAGCACGTCGTCGCGGCCGAGCCGATCGTGATGCCGCGCTCCTGCTCCTGGACCATGAAGTCCATCGTCGCGGCGCCGTCGTGCACCTCGCCGAGCTTGTGGTTTTCGCCGGTGTAGAAGAGAATGCGCTCCGTCGTCGTCGTCTTGCCGCCGTCGATGTGGGCCATGATGCCGATGTTGCGGTACTTCTCCAGTGGAATCTTGCGTGCCATTGCCTTGGGCTTTCGGTGGTTCCGGGCGGCGCGACGGCGGCCCGGAGGGTTTTCGTTCGGATGTGAAAAACGAGGGAATTCTACCACATCCCCCGCCCGTCGCGCAACCCGTTTCTTTGTTCGGGAGGACGTGCTAGAATGTTCCGAAACGGAACCGCGCGGGCGCGCCCGCCGCCGCCGGACGGTCCCGTCGCCGTCCGCGTCCGTTCCGCAACCCTCCGTCCTCCATGCCGCCTGTTCTCAAATTCCTGCTCTCGATGGTCGTGATCGTCGCGGTCGCGGCGGTTTCGCCGTTCGCCGGCGAGGCCGCGATGCGCTTCTACGACAAGGCGTTCGACCCCTACACGGCTCCGGGCGCCATTTCGGTCGACGGCCAGCCCGTGAAGTTCGGCCCCAACCGCCGGCTCTTCCGCGAAAACCGCTTCCCGTTCGTCCTGCCGGAAGTGCGCATGGAACTGACCGGCCTCACCGAGGACGAAGCCATCCACGCGCCGACGCCGGTGCGCGGCGCGCTTTCGGCGTACCTCCTGCCTTCGCCGACGAACGCCGTGCCCGGCCGGGAACCTCCGCCGGAGGCGGTGAAGCTCGCGTCGTGCGATTTCCGCCTGGAGCCGATCCGCACGCGCCCGAGTTCCGACGCGAACCCGCACCTCATCGTCGCCGCCACCGCGGTGGATTCGCTCGACGAAAATCCGCCCGCGGAGGCAGGGCCGGCGACGTACGACGTGCTCTGCGCGCTCGTCCCGTCCGCCGAGGCGGACAAGCAGGCGTGGAAGGCCCTCGCCGACCGCATCTTCGAAGCCGGAACCCCCCTCGAGTTCGACATCGAGGTGCCGATGGACATTCCCTGCTCCAACCGTCTCGTCTTCGCGTATTCGCGCCCGACGCGCTCCCTGCTCCGCGGCACCCGCCTGGAACCGATCTACGACCGCATCCGCGACGCGCTCTCGAAAAAAGAATGAACGACATGAAAAAAAGAGCGCTCGTCTTTCTCGCAGACGGAAGCGAGGAGATCGAAGCCGTCACGATCATCGACGTGCTGCGGCGCGGCGGCGTCGAGGTCGTCGCGGCGTCCGCGACCGGCAAGGCCGAGGTTCTCTGCTCGCGCGGCGTGCGCCTGGTCGCGGACGCCGTGCTGCCGGAGGACGAAGGCGAAGCGCTGCGCTTCGCGGAGGAATTCGACGCCGTGGCGCTCCCGGGCGGAATGGGCGGCACGAAGGCGCTCGCCGCCGACACGCGAGTCCTCGCGGTCCTGCGCGACGCCGCGTCGCGCGGCGCCGTCGTCGCCGCGGTGTGCGCCGCGCCAATGGCGCTCGACGCCGCGGGCGTTCTCGCCGGGCGCCGCTTCTGCTGCTACCCGGGCATCGAAAAGGGCCTGTCCGGCGCCGGCACGTTCGTGCCGGACGCGAAGACCGTGACGGACGGCCGCCTCGTCACCGGCACCGGACCCGGCACCGCGGCCGCCTTCGCCCTCGCCGTGCTTCGCGCCCTCGGCGGCCCGGCGGACGACGTGGCGCGCGGCATGCTCCTCTAGGCCATGCCGCACGACATCGAAAAGCTCGCGTTCCTGAACGACCGCCTCGCCCGGCGGCGCGGATTCCTCGAAACCGTGCTGCGCGCGATCGGCGACGGCGTCGTCGTGGTGTCGGAAGACGGCGTGCTCGTCTTCGCCAACCGGACCGCCGGAGAAATGCTCGGCATCGACGGCGCGCACGCCGTCGGCCGCCCGGTCGAGCGCTGGCTGCCGGACGTCGATTGGGCGACCCTCGCGCGCACCGGCGGCGACGGGTCGTGGCGCGGCGTGTCGTCGAGCGAAATCGAAGTGTTCCGCCCCGAACGCCGCGTCCTGTCCTTCACCGCGTTCCCGCTGGAGCCGGACGCGGGCGCCGAGGCCGGCGTCGTCGCGCTCCTGCGCGACGTGACGCGGGAGCGCGAAGACGCCCGCGAGGCGCTGGAAGGCGAGCGGATGCGGACCGTGCGGCTTCTCGCCGCCTCGCTCGCCCACGAAATCGGCAACCCCCTCAACGCCCTCGGCATCCACCTGCAGCTTCTCGCCCGCTCGGCGCGCAAGATCCCCGACGAAGCCCGCCGGGAGGACCTCTCCGGTCTCGTCCAAATCGCGCGCGACGAGGTGGACCGCCTCGACATGTTCCTTTCCAAGTTTCTCAACGCGCTTCGCGGCGGCCAGCCCGACATGCAGCCGTGCGACGTGCCGGAGGTGCTCGAAAAGACCCTCCGCACGATGCGCGCCGACGTGCAGGAGCACGAAGTGACGGTGGACGTCTCGACGCCCGCCTCCCTCCCGAAGATCCGGGCCGACTCGGAACAGCTCCAGCAGGCGTTTTTCAACATCGTCCGCAACGCCGTGCAGTCGATGCAGCGCGGCGGCCGCCTCTCGATCGCGCTTTCGGCCGACGACCGCGATCTTTCCGTGGCGTTCCGCGACACCGGGAGCGGAATCGACGAGGAGCGCTTCCGCCGCATCTTCGAACCGTTCGAGACGACCCGGGCGGACGGCCACGGCATCGGACTCTCGATCGTGCGCCGCATCGTGCGCGACCACGGCGGCCGCATCGACCTGATGTCGAAGCCCGGCGAAGGCACCTGCTTCCGCCTCGTGTTCCCCCTCGCGGACCGCAAGGCGCGCATGATCGCCCCGCCCGCCCGCGCCGCCGCGGGAGGAGGCGCGCGATGAGGATTTCCGGAGGTTCGTTCCGCGGCAGGACGCTCAGGGCCCCGCCCGGCGACCTCCTGCGCCCGACCCAGGACGCGGTCCGCGAGGCCGCGTTTTCGATGCTCGCCGCCGTCGTTCCCGGATGCTCGTTTCTCGACCTCTACGCCGGCACCGGCGCCGTCGGGCTCGAAGCCGCAAGCCGAGGCGCGGCGCGCGTCGCGTGGGTCGAGCGCAACCCCAAATGTCTGCGCGCGCTCGAAGCGAACGCCGCCGCCTGTCTCGGCTCCCCGCTCCCGCCCGCGATGCGCGTCTTCCGCGCCGACGTTTCCGCCTGGATCCGCCGCCCGCCGCTCCCGCCGCGCTCCGTGGACGTCGTTTTCGCCGATCCGCCGTACGTGGAGCGCGAGGGCGACGCCGATTCCCTCCCCGCCCTCGCCGAGGCCGTCGCCGCGAGCGGCATCCTCGCCCCGGTTTCCTTTTTCGTCGCCGAACAGCGCGCCGGCACGCCCTTCGCCGTTCCCGGCGGCTTCTCGCTCCTCGCGTCCCGCCGCTACGGCCGCACGTCCCTCTCCCTCCTTCGCCGCGACGCCCCGGAGCCGGGCCGCGTCGCCGGAAGCGCGACGCCCGACGCCCCGGAGCCGGACCGCGATCCGCCGGATCCCGCGGCGACATGAAAACGGCGTCGCAGTTCGCCGCCTTCACCGCGGTTTCGCTCGCCTCGTTCGCCGTTGATTGGTCGGTTTTCTCGGCTCTCTGGTGGATGCTCCCGGACGGCGCCCGCGCCCGGCTGTTCGTCTCGGTCGCGGTTGCCCGTTGCCTCTCGCTCGTCTTCAACTTCGCCTGCAACCGTTTTCTCGTCTTCCGCGCCGGGACGGACCTCCCGCAGAACGTGGGGACGGACCTCCCGCCACCGAAGAAGACGGGCCGCGCCTTTGCGCGGTACTTGGCCTTGGCCGCCGCGATTCTCGCCGGGAGCTGGGGCATCCTCAAGGCGATCCATTCTCTTCTGCCCGCCTTTCCGCTCTCCGCGGCCAAGCCAGTCGTGGACTTGGCTCTTTTCCTGCTTTCCTTTTTCGCGCAGAAAAAATTCGTCTTCGCGAAGTAAGGCTTCGCTGGAAGTCCGTCCTCCACCCCGCGACGGAGAAATGGTTGCGCGGGAAACGAGGGCGGTGGTAGACTTCCGCGCGCCATGAGCACACCCGCCGAATCCGCCACGCCCCGGTCCCCGACCCCGAAATCGGGACTTTCCGGAATGCTCCGCTTCTTCGTGCCGCTCGCGATTCAGGCCGCGAGCATGAGCTTCTCGTATCTTTTCGTCGCGGCGATCGTCACGCATGGCCGGCTGGAGGCGGCGGAATACGCCGCCTTTTCGCAGGGGCTTTCGGTGCTCTGGGTTCTGGCGGCGCTCGGGCAGGGGCTTCCGACGACGGCGCTCGTGTTCTGCAAGACGAAGACGAACGTCCGCCATTTCGAGCGCCTCAACTGGCGGCTCATGCTCGGCACCAACCTGCTGCAGCTTCTCTTCTGCGTGCCGCCGCTCGACGGAATCGTCTTCGGCTCGATTCTGGGATTCTCGGACGATCCGGCGCTTTTCCGCATCGCGCGCAACACGCTCCTCGGCTGCATCCCGGTGCAGATGCTCTTCTACCGCAGGAACATGTTCCTCGCGCGGCTGCTGATGGAGAAGCGCAGCGACCTCGCGAATTTCGCCACGATGGCCCGCATCGCGCTGAGTCTCGCGCTCTCGCCGCTTTTCGTGCACACGGGACTCGTCGGCTGGTTCTGGGGCGTCGTGGCCATGACGCTTCCCGTCCTGCTGGAATTTCTCGTCACGCGCCAGTTCGCGCTGCCCGGGCTGCGGACGCTCGAAGATCCGCCGGACGCGGAGCGGGCCTCGGTGGCGGAGCTGCTCCGGTTCACGGTGCCGCTTTCCTTCGGCGGCCTGATGCTTTCCGTCTCCGGCTTCATGACCGGCTTCTTCCTCGGCCATCTTCCCGACCGCGAATCGGTGCTGGCGGTGCATTACATCATGCTGGGCGTGGTGAATCCGGTCTCGTTCGCGGCGCTTCGCCTCCAGTCCGTCACGATCACGTTCGCGGACGAAACGGACGGCGGGCGCAAGGCGCTGCCTTTCGCGCTCGCGGTCGGCGCCGTGTTTTCCTGCGTGACGCTCGTCGGGCAGATTCCTCCGCTGGCGCGCTGGTATTTCGGTTCGGTCCAGAACCTGGTGCCGGAGCTGATTCCGGCCGCGAGTTTTGCGATGCTGCTTGCGCTGCCGATCCCCCTGGGTCAGGCGCTGCGCGGACACGCGGAAGGTCTGGCCGCCATCCGCCGCCGGCCCAACGCGATCCTCTCCGGCCAGACGCTCTACCTCGCGACGCTCGTCTGCTCGCTTGCGCTCATGGGGCATTCCTCCCTCGTTCCGGGATCCGCGCAGGGCGCCGTCGCGATCGCGCTGGCGATCTGGGCGGCGCTCGCGACCACGCACGTGGCGCTCCTGGCCGGCGCGCACGAGCCGCACCTTTCGAACGGACAGTTCGGCACCGGCGCGCTCCGCACCCGCCGCTAGGAGGAAACCGCCATGGTCCCGCTTTCCCGCATCGTTTCCGCCCTCGACGAGGAACTCCGCCTCGACGACTTCCCGCGCGACGTTTCGCGCAACGGCCTCCAGGTCGAAGGCGCCGCCGGTGGCGTCTCGAAGGTCTGCTGCGGCGTCGACGCCTCGCCCGCGTTTTTCGAAGAGGCGATCGCCCGCGGCGCGCAGCTCCTGTTCGTCCACCATGGCATCAGCTGGGGCGATTCGCTTTCGCGACTGACCGGCGCGAACTACGCGCTGGTTTCCCCGCTTCTGCGCGCGGGCGTCGCGCTCTACGCCGCGCACCTGCCGCTCGACGCCCATCCGCGACTCGGCAACAACGCCGGTCTCGCGAGTGCGCTCGGGCTCGGCGAGCTCAGGCCCTTCGGGGTCTACGCGGGCCGCGAAATCGGCTTCAAGGGCGCGCTCGCCGCCCCGGTTCCGTGGGGCGGGTTCAAGGCGCGGCTCCGCGACGTCTGCCCGGACGGACGGTTCGAATCGTTCGACCCCTTCGGCGACGACGCGCGCCCCGTGCGCACGGTCGGCGTGGTGAGCGGCGGCGCCGCGGAGGATTTCCCGCAGGCCGTGGACGCCGGGCTCGACGCCTACGTCACCGGCGAAATGGGCCTCGCGGACTACAACGCCCTCCTCGCGCGCCCGATCCGCTTCGCCGCCGCCGGCCACTACGCGACCGAGCGCTTCGGCCCCCGCGCCGTGGCCGGATGGCTCCGGAACGAACTCGGCGTCGACGCCGAGTTCGTGGACATGCACCTGCGCTTCTAGCCCGGCGGACCGCGGAGGCCGCCGCGCGCTACTTGCGGTCCTTCAGCATCGGGAAGAGGATCACGTCGCGGATGGTGTCCGCGGCGGTGAGCATCATCACGAGGCGGTCGACGCCGAGACCGAGGCCGCCGGTGGGCGGCATGCCGCTTTCGAGCGCTTCGACGAAATCGCCGTCTTCGCTCTCGGCGTCCTCCTCCACCTGCGCGGCGAACGCCTCGCGCTGGGCGAAGGGGTCGTTCTGCTCGGTGTAGCCGGGGCAGAGTTCGCGGCCGCCGACGACGAATTCGAACGCATCGGCGACGGACGGATCGCCGGGAACGGTCTTGGCGAGCGGGATGAAGGCGTGCGGGATGCCGACGACGAACGTCGGCTGCACGAGCTCGCGCTCGACGAGCTTGTCGTACACTTCGTGCGTGACGAGCGTTTCGTCCCAGGCCGGGTCGAGCGCGAGGCCGGCCGCCTCGGCGCGTTCGCGCATCGCGGCGAGCGGAAGCGAGAACCAGTCCTCTCCGATTTTCGCCTTGACGAGTTCCGAATAGACGGCCGTGCGGAACGGCGGCTCGAAATCGATCTCCTTGCCGTCCCAGACGACCTTGCGGGTTCCGGCGACCTTGTCGCAGAGGTGCGGCAGCAGGCCTTCGAGGATGTCCATCATCGAGCGCTTGTCGCCGTAGGCCTGGTAGAGCTCCAGAACCGTGAACTCGGGGTTGTGGGTGCGGTCGAGGCCCTCGTTGCGGAAGTCGCGGCCGATCTCGAACACCTTGTCGAAGCCGCCGACGATCAGGCGCTTGAGGTAGAGCTCCGGGGCGATGCGCAGGAAGACCTCGCGGTCGAGCGCGTTGTAGTGCGTCGCGAACGGCTTCGCGGCCGCGCCGCCGGCGTGCGGCTGGAGGATCGGCGTCTCGACCTCCAGGAACCCGCGCGCTTCGAGCCAGCGCCGCATCTCGGAAACGATCGCGCAGCGCTTGTAGAAGCGTTCGCGCGCCTCGGGATTGGAGAAGAGGTCGACGTGGCGGAGGCGGTAGCGGTCCTCGGTGTCGACGAGGCCGTGGAACTTTTCCGGCGGCTGGATCAGGGCCTTGGAAAGGAGCTCCCACTTCGCCACGCGGATCGAAAGCTCGCCGGTGCGGGTGGTGAACAACTCGCCCTCCACGCCGACGTGGTCGCCGAGGTCGAGCAGCTTGAAGGCGTCGAACGCCCCGTCGCCGCAGGCCTTCGCGTTCACGAAGAGCTGGATGCGGTCCGAGCCGTCGCGCAGGTCGGCGAAGACGGTCTTGCCCATCTTGCGGACCGCGAGAAGGCGGCCCGCGGAGCGCACGACGGGCGCCGGAGGCGGGGGCTCGCCCTCCGCCGCCGGCGCGGGGGCGAGGGCGCGGACGGCGGCGATCGTGCCGGTGCGCTCGAACGCGCGGCCGAAAGGCGCCCGGCCGAGCGCCTCCAGCTTCTTCATGTTGTCGATGCGGATCGCGCGGTAGTCCGTGCTGGAAACCGGGGCCTGCTGCTCTTCTTCGCTCATTTCGTTTCTTTCGCTTTTGCGTGTTGCGGGGCGCATTCTAGCAAAACGCGGACCGCCACGCATCGCGCAGGGAGGCGAGGGCCGTTTCGAACGACGGAGCGCCGTAGAGCGCGGACCCCGCGACGAACTCGTTCGCGCCGGCGCGCGCCGCGAGCGGAAGCGTGGAGGCGTCGATCCCGCCGTCGACCATGATCGGGAGGTCCGGCGCGGCGGCGCGCAGCTCCGGCAGCCCGGCGAGGGCGTCCGGCATGAACGCCTGCCCGCCGAAGCCCGGATACACCGTCATGCGCAGGATTCCGTCGCACAGCGGCAGGTACCGCTCCGCCGCGGAAACCGGCGTGCGGGGGTTGAGCACGAGCCCGGCGCGGCATCCGAGCGCGCGGACGCGGCGCAGCGCGGCAGCGACGTCGCAGCACGATTCGGCGTGCACGAGGATCGACGTGGCGCCGGCCTTCGCGAACGCTTCGAGGTGCGGCGCGGGATCGCGGAGCATGAGGTGGACGTTGCGCGGAAGGTCCGGCGCGGCGCGGCGGCAGAGCGCGACGGCCCACGGCCCGAAGGAGACGTTGGGCACGAAAACGCCGTCCATGACGTCGAGGTGCATGGCGTCGGCGCCGGCGCGCGCCGCGCGCGCGATCTCCGACTCGAGCCGGCCCGGATCGGCGGCCAAAAGCGAAGGCAGGAAGGAGGGTTTCATGACGCCGCCCGATTATACTCCCGATTCACTACCATCCCATAGCCTGCAAAAAACCGCCCCCCTCAACGCAAGAAGTCCTGTAAACTTGCGGGGTTGAGGCGTTGAAGAAAGGCGATTTTGGAAAAGGTCTATGT
>CAMNCG010000015.1 GCA_946534105.1 uncultured Verrucomicrobiota bacterium | reverse complement strand
CGCACCGGCTACCACCATCCCCGCACGATCGACGTCGACCTGCTCTACTGCGGAGACGCGGTCCGGGACGAGCCGCACCTGCACCTGCCCCATCCGCAGATCGCCTCGCGCCGGTTCGTCTGCGAGCCGCTCGCCGAGCTCCGCCCTTCCCTCGCGCTTCCCGGCCTCCCGCCGGTCTCCGGGCTTCTCGCCGCCCTCCCCGCCCGGCCCGCCGTCCGCCGCTCTGCGGAGCGCTGGTGACGCGGGCCGCGCGCGGAGGTCCGTCCCCCGCGGGTCGTCCGTCCCTCAGGCGTCTTCGAGGACCATCGCCCCGAAGGGCGGGAGGGTGACGGCGCCGGAGACCGACGCGCCGGCGGCGAGGAGGTCGCGGCGGGGCGCGGGGCCGAGATCGACGGCACGGGGCGCGGAGGCGAAGTTGAGGAGGAAGACGTGGCGCGCGCCGTCTTCGCCCTCGCGGAGGTGGGCGGAGACGCCTTCGGGAAGCTCCGCGTCGAGCGCGCGGGGCAGCGCGAGGCGGCGCGCGAGCGCGCCGTGGAAGGCGTCGAGGAGCGCCTCGTCGCCGCGCGTCGCGAGATACCACGCTTCGCCTTTTCCGAAGCGGTTCGCCGTGAGCGCCGGCGTGCCGGCGTAGAAGTCGCGACCGTACGTCGCGACCGTTTCGGCTCCTTCGGCGTGCACAACGTCGCAGACGAGCGACGTGCCGAAGGAACCGGAGACGCCGAGGCGGTTGCCGGCGGCGAATTCGACGGAGTTGCGTTCGTCGTCGTAGAGGTAGTCCGTCTCTTCGGCCCAGACGCCGAGGACCTTGCGAAGCGGCCCGGGAAATCCGCCGCGGAAGCAGAGCCCGGTCGGACCGACGATGCCGGTGAGCCAGGTGGCGACGAACGTGCCGCCGCCGCGGACGAACGCCTCCACGCGGGAGGCGAAACCGTCGCGAAGGAGGAAGAGATCCGGCGCGACGACGAGCGAATAGCCGTCGAGGGGCGAATCTCCGTCCACGACGTCCACCGCGACGCCGCGCTTCCAGAACGGCCGGTAGTGCGCCGCCACGGTGTCGGCGTACCCCGTCTTGATCGATTCGAGTGGCCCCTGCGCGGCCTTCTGCGACCAGTCGCTTTCGCGGTCGAAGACGAGCGCGACCCTGGGGCGCACGACGGAGCCGAGCACGGGACGGAGCGCCTCGAGGTCGCGTCCGACCTGCGCGACCTCCCGGAACATGCGCGTGTTCTCCGAGCCCTCGTGGTCGATCACCGCGGCGTGGAACTTTTCCGATCCTCCCCTGCCCTTGCGGATCTGGAAGTACTGAACGGAATCCGCGCCGTGCGCGACGGCCTGGAGGGACTTGAGGCGGTGCTGCCCGGGACGGAGGAGGCGGTTGTGGTGGTACCAGTTCACCGGACCGGGGCTGGACTCCATCATGAGGAACGGGCGGCCCGGCTTGAGCGAGCGCATGTAGTCGTGCGCGAGGCCCGTCATGGCCGCGAGGCGCTCCGTTTCGCCGGGCCGTTCGTGGTACTGCGGGTAGTTGTCCCACGAGACGACGTCGAGCTCGCGCGCGAGCCGCATGTAGTCCAGACCCTCGTAGAAGCCCATGAGGTTCGTCGTCACGGGCACGCCGGGCGCGAGGCGGCGCAGGGGCTCGGCCTCGGCGCGGAGGAAATCGGCGGTCTGGTGCGTGACGAAGCGCTTCCAGTCGAGGACGAGCCCGTCCACCGAGTCGTCGATGCACGCGATCTGCGACCAGTCCGAATACGCGTGCGCCCAGAAGCCGGTCCACCAGGCCTCGTTGAGCGCCTCCAGCGAACCGTACCTGGCGCGCAGCCAGTCGCGGAAGGCGGCCAGGCAAAGCGGGCAGCGGCATTCGCCGTTGTATTCGTTGGAAACGTGCCAGAACGCGAGCGCCGGGTGGCGCCCGTAGCGCGAGGCGAGCGCCTCGTTCACGGCGCGGACCTTCGCGCGGTAGACCGGGGACGTGGGGCAATGGTTGTGACGGCGGCACTGCTGTTCGCGGGCGGGTTCGTGCACGCCGTCGCCGGTCATCCGCCGCACCTCCGGGTACTTCTCGGCCATCCACGCGGGCTTCGCGCCGGAAGGCGTCGCGAGCACGACGGCCATGCCGCGCGCGGCGGCGCGGTCCATCACGTCGTCGAGCCAGCCGAATTCGTATCGTCCCTCCTCCGGCTCGAGGGCCGCCCACGAGAAAATCCCCACGGAGAGGGAATTCACGCCGGCGAGCGGAAACAGGCGGAAATCCTCGTCGACGGTGCCGGGAACATGAAGCCACTGATCGGGGTTGTAGTCGCCGCCGTGGAGGAAAAACGGGAAACGGGGTTGCAGAAGCATGGGTCGGTGGACTTGGGGGCGATGGAAAACGAACGGAAGCGGAAGGAAGGGGGAAACGGGGAAAACGGAAACGGCATCAGGAATCGAAGCTCCGCGCGATGCGCTTCACGGCCGCGAGGTCGATCTTGCCGGTGCCGAGGAGCGGAATGGCGTCCACGCGGTGCCAGTCGGCCTTCGCGGGCTTCCAGAGGTTGGGAAGACCGTCCACGCCGGCGAGGGCCTCCTGAAGCCACGCGGGGTCGCCGCAGTCGGGCGTGTAGAGGACGACGAGCTTCTCGCCCTTCTTTTCGTCCGGCACGCCGGTGACAGCGATCTTGCCCTCTTCGAGGCCGGCGGCGCTCACGATCGCCTCCTCGACGCCGAGGTGCGGCACCATCTCGCCGCCGATCTTGCTGAAGCGCGACAGGCGGTCGGTGAGCGCGACGAAGCCGTCCTCGTCCACGAACGCGATGTCGCCCGTGCAGTACCAGCCGTCCTTGTCGATCACCTCGTCCGTGAGGTCCTGCCGGCCAAGGTAGCCAAGCATGACGTTCGGACCGCGCAGGTACAGGAGCCCCGGCTGGTCGGGGCCGAGCTCTTCGCCGGTGTCCGGATCGACGATCTTCATCGCGATGCCGGGGCACGGCACGCCCGTGCGGCCTTCCTTGTAGCCGGGCTGCACGACGCCGCCGCCGGTGCCCGGAGGGACGGACACCGCGATTCCGGGCGCCATCTCCGTGGCGCCGTAGGCTTCGAGGGGGCGGACCCCGAACTTTTCGACGTAGCCCTGGATGAGCGAATCCTTGAGCTTTTCGCCGCCGGCGAGGACGACGCGGAGGGAGGAGAAGTCCTCCTTCGTGGCGCGCCGCAGGTAGAGCTGGAGAAACGTCGGGGTGCCCCACACGAGCGTGGACTTGTGCTCGCGGACGATGGAAATCACGGTCTGGGCGTCGAGCGGGTTCGGGTGGCACGTGGCGCGGACGTGCGTGAGGAGCGGGTACCAGAGGCACCCGATGAGGCCGAAGGAGTGGAAGAACGGCAGGACGGCGCACATGTGGTCCGCCGTGCTCGTGGCGAGAAGCATCCGCAGCGCCTCGACTTCCGAAAGGACGTTGTGGTGGCTCAGCATCACGCCCTTCGGCTCGCCGGTGGAGCCCGAGGAAAAGAGGACCATCGCGATGGAGTCCGGCCCCGTGGGGTCGGTGCGCACCATCCAGCGCATCGGCAGGAACTTCGCGCGGAGGAGCGCGCTGAGCTTCGACGCCGTCGAGGTCTTCTTCATGAGGTCTTCGAGGAAGACGTACGCGCCTTCCGGGACCGGAAGGTCCGGAAAGCGCTCCACGAACTTCCGGCTCGTGAGGACCGTCCGGATCCCGCACTGCCGGATCGCGGAGCCGAACGCGGCGTTTCCGACGGTGAAGTTGAGGTTCACGGCGCTCTTGCCGAGGAGCGCCACGGCGACGTTGCAGAGCATCGCCGGGCAGCAGCTCGGCAGCAGGATGCCGACGTGGCGGTCGCCGCGCGTGCGCTTCGCGATCGCGCGGGCGATGACGAGCGCGCCGACAAGCGTCCGCCCCCACGTGAGCTTCACGCCGTTCGTGTCGTCCGCGAACGGGTCCCTCCAGTGCCGACGGCAGGTGCGGACCGTCGTTTCGCCGAGCGACGAGTGCTCGTCCTTGCGGGAGTTGAACCAGTCGCAGGAAAGTTCCATCACCGCGCGCCGGACGCGGAAGGCGTCGGTGTGGGCCGGAAGAGGCTTTCCGAACATCACGGTCACGCGGTACCGGTGGAGCCGGAGCCGCCGCCAGTCCCGGAGGAGCTGCCCGCCGTAGTACGCAAACATGGTCCCCCACGAGCCGCCCATGTAGACCGGCACGAGCGGGTAGTCCGTTCCGCGGACGATGCGCTCGTAGCCGCGGTGGAAGGCGCGGACGGTGCCGGTGCGCGTGACGCCGCCCTCCGGGAAGACGCACACCATGTACCCCTCGTCGAGCGCCCGCCGGGCTTCCCGCAGCGCGCGGGCGATCGTGATCGGGGAACTTTTCGAGGAGACCGGGATCACGCGGTAGAGCCGCAGCAGCGGCTTCAGCCAGCGGAACTTTTCGATCATCGCCGGATCCATGAGGAAGCGGATCCGCCGGCGGGTCGTGGCGGAGAGCAGCAGCGCGTCGAAGTAGCTGCTGTGGTTCGCCAGAAGGAGCGCGGGACCGTCCACGGGGAGGTTCTCGATGCCGCTCTCGCGAACGCGGTAGAGCGTCTTCACGAGCGCCGTCGCGACCGTGCGCACGAAGAAGTCGCGCACCGCGACGAGCGCACCCGTGAAGAGGAGCACCGCGAGCGCGCCCACCGCAAGCAGCTGCCGGTCCGGCGCGAGCCCGAACCCGCGCGAAAGCGCGAGCATGAGAAGCCCGGCGCCGAGAACGCCCGTCCACGACAGGAAGGAATTGAGCGCGAGCCCCTCGCCGCGCCGCTCCGGCGGGAGCCGGAGCTGGAGGAAGGTGTCGAGCGGCACCACGAACAGCCCCGCGCCGACACCGGCTCCGAAAAGCACCGGGAAGAGCAGCCCGAACGGCGGGCGGTGCGCCGCGCCGCCGACCCAGAGGAGCCCCGCGGCGAGCATCGCGGCGCCGACGGGCATCACGCCGAGCTCGACGTTGCGCTTCGAAAGGCGCCCGGCGAGCCACGACCCGGCGGCGATGCCGAGGGCCGGGAAGAAGAAGAGGAAGCCGGAGCGTTCGGCGGAAAGCCCGAGCGTCTGCACGCCGTACGCCACAAGTCCGATCTGGACGTACGCGCCGACGAGCGAAAAGAGCGCGGTGCCGGCCATCGCGAGGAAAAGGTGCGGATCGCGCCGCACCCATCCGGAGGTGCGCCAGAGCTGCCGCGCAAACAGCCAGTCGGGTTTCAGGCCCGGATTGGCGGGACGAACCAGCCAGACGCGCAGCGAAGAGGCCACGCCAAGCGCCGCGAGCGCGACGCACACGCACTGCGCGAGCGTGTACGCCTTCGGCCGCGCTAGTCCGGCCGGCCCGGTCAGCAGGTCGCCGATCGCCGGCGCGCAGAAGGAACCGATGATGATCGCGAGGTAGCTCCACGCCACCAGCACCGCGTTCGCCTCCGTGAGCCGGTCGCGCTTCACGAGCTCCGGCACAATCCCGTACTTCGTCGGCGCGAACAGCGCGCTCTGGAGCGCCATGAGGAACAGCAGCGAAAGCAGCAGCGCCGCCGAAAGCGCCGGACGCCACGAGAAGAAGAACGCCGGGAGCCCCAGCGCCATCACGCCGAGTTCCGCGTACTTGAGCGCGACCGTCACGCGGCTTTTGGAAAACCGGTCCGCGAAATACCCCGCGAGCGGGGCGAAGAGGAGGAAGGGCAGCGCGAAGAGGATCGTCGCGAGCGAAAGCGTGGTGTCGCGCCACGCCACCGGGAGCTGTCCCACGAGGAACAGCGTCACGAACATCTTGAAGAAATTGTCGTTCAGCGCGCCGAGGAACTGCGTGGCGTTGAGCCACGCGAACGCGGCTTCCTTCCGGCGCCGGACGGCGGCGGTGCCGATCCGGACCGCGGCCCTATTTCCAAACAAGCGTTTCATGCCGCGGAATTATAGCATGAAACCGGACGCATGAGCCGCCCATGATGGTGGCGTGGGTGTGACCTGTTGCTTGCAATCCGGGATTTTGGACACCGAGCGGGAAAGAGGACGACTTCAAGACGGCGATTCACAGGGCTTTGACAACGAGGCAGGCCGCGGAGGCGGCAAAGCCGTGGTCCATGCTGTCGCCTGGCGCAATGTGCTCCCAAATCGTCCCGGTCAGGCGCGCCATCGGCCCGAAGATGCGTCGGCATTCGTCGAGACACTGTCCGGCGTGGCCATGGCGCAGCAGCAGCTCCAGCCTGAGATAGACGCCGGGGATGCTGTCCGAGGGCGGGATGCCGGGATGGACGGCGGAGCATTCGCGTCCCGGGCCGAACTCGGCGCAAAGGCGCTTCCAGAGCGCGGGGCGCGTCTCCGGCGTTGCCGCGCCGAAGTAGAAGGCGTAGTACTGCCCGGTCTCTGTGACGTGGCCGGCGAGGCGCAACGCGCCGTCGTCGCCGCGCACGGCATTGTCCTCGAACCATTCGCCGTTCCAGGCGAGGCGCGCCGCGGCTTCGCGCACCGCCGCGCCGTGCGCGACGGTCTCGGAGTCGCCGAGGAGCGCACCCGCCGCCTCCAGCGCCTCAGCGTAAAGGAAGTTCGTGGGGAAGTTCACGCCGCTGACGTGGTCTTTGTCGTTGCAGGGGCTCCACTCGACAAATACCCAGCCGGGGAGGTCCTCCAGAAGTCCGTCCGCGTTTTCAAACTTGCGGAACCATTCTAGCAGCGCCCTGATCTTGGGGCGCGAGGCGTCGATGACGGAGATGTCGCCCGTGCGGCCAAAGTATTCCCGCAGTTCCAGAAGCCACCAGAGAGACCAGTTGGGGATGAAGGAGCGCCCCGGCGACTCGGCTGGATAGCACATCGGAATCATTCCCTCCGGCAGTTCCGGAAACTGCGGGGCGAGGGCGTAGTTTTCGAGAAAGGCCCGCTCGACAAGGTTGCGGCCGGTGAAGAGCGCTTCGGCGCGGCCCGTGAAGAAGGAGTCGAAAAGCCAGCCGGCGCGTTCGCGGGCTGGGCAGTCGGTGAAGACATCCACCGCATTGTGCGCGAAAGTCTCCCGCGCGGCTGCAACGATGGCATCCAGCGTGGCGTCGCCAGTGGAGGGCAGAGCCGCGCGGGACTTGTCGGGATTCTCGAAATCGACGATGCCGAGCCTTTCGATTTCCGCATTGCCTTCGATCACGGCGACGGCGGCGTAGCGCACTGTTGCGGGGTGGAAGGCAAGAAGGTCGTATGCTCCGGGCGCGAGGCGCCACTTTACGATGCGCGTCCATGCGCCGCGGAAGGGATCCACGGGGAAGCTGGCGCCGCCCGGGGCCAGGAGTTCGTCGTAAACGACGAGGATGGTCGCGCCTGTCGGGGCTGCGGCGCGGACGCGCAGCGAGAGGAAGCCGGCTAGGATGCGGCCGAAGTCGTAGAGGGCAACTTCCGTGTGTTCCGTGTGTTCCGTGGTTGAAGTGATGGCGGAGAGCCGTGCGGCGTCCAGTGCGGGGTCGTCCTCCCATTCGGCAGGGGTGAATCCCTTGACGCGTCCGTCGCCAACCTGCGTGATTTCGCGGCCCAGCGTCGGCGTCGCGTCCGGGTCGAAGGTGATTGGGAAGCGTTCGGTTGGCGCGCCAGCGTCGTGGAAGTCGAGCACCGGATAGGGAACGCCGCGGGGAAGAAGACGCGGCAGCGTTCTAGGCACGGTTGCGACTCTCGCCCACCCTTCCGGGGCTGGGCCGCCACATCGGAAAGCCGCAGGGTCGGCGGCAAGGCGGCGCGATTCGAGGAAGCCGCGCTGGTAGCTGCTGCGCCGCACCTTCTGGACGAGCGTGAGGTCTCGCCACGCCTCGAAGTCGGGAGTCGTGGCCAGGATGCGGCCGTCACCCGCGAACACCTCCGCCGCGAAGAAGGCATCCTGGTTCACGCCGTCGAAGCACGGCACATGCGCCGAGTAAACCTCGGCGAAGACGGCGACATGGCCGGACGGGAGCGGAATCTCGTCCACGCGGGCGCAGCCGTGCGCGGTGCGGGCGGGACCATGCGCGGCGAGACGGCCGTCAATCCATAGGCGGTAGGCGTCGGCGGCGGCGAGGCGCAGCGTCGCGCCGCCGTCGGGCAAATCGAGGGTGACGCGGAAAGCCGCCGCGACGTTCATTGCGTCGGCTGGAAGGTCTATCCAAAGCGCTTTCATGACGAAAATCAAGGGACACCCAAGGCGTAGAGGGCTATGGCTGCAAGGAGGAGGATTGCGGCGGCGATGCGTCTGAAGAATACGGCCGGCGTCACGCGGGCCTCTATCTCGGTGCGGCCGGCGCGGGCCACAGCCCAGCCCAGCGCGACGGAAATCAGGCCGCGCGTGTTCTGGACGATGTTGCCGAGGACGATTCCGCACAGGGCGAAACATGCGTAGAACGCGGCCATGCCAGAGAACCACACGGCCGCGTAGGGCACCGCCCAGCGCATCCATCCGCCGTGCGGCATCGGCGGGCAGAACGGCAGGAAAACCGCCGCGACAACGCCGCTAACGATGTAGATGGAGGCAAGGGCGAAAAGGGCGCGCGGGCCAAATGACGGGAAGGCGGTCGCGGAGACGGAAATCGTCTCCGCGATGAACCAGTCTGCAACGCAGAAGACGGCGCACGTCGCGAGCGTCCAGCACCACGACGTCCGGGACATCCGGCTCCCGGCGGCGGTGAGCGCGGCCGTGGCGGCGAGGACGAGCGCAACTGCGATCCACTGCGCCGCGGTGCATGGCCGCCCAAGCCCGAATGTGTAGAGAGCCGCGAGCATCGGGACCTTAAGACCAAGCATGGGCGACGCGATGGAGGCATCCACGCTCTTTAGGAGCCGGAACATGCAGATGTTGGCGGCGAGGCAGAACGCCGTCGCCAGCGCGGCAGGCTTCAGGACCTCCGCGAGCGGGAGCGGTCCGTCCGCGAACGGCGCCACGGCGGTGGCGAGAACCAGGGCCGCCGGGGTCATCAGCAGGTAGGAAGGCGGGACAAGCGTCCAGGGTTCCCGCCCGGACAGGCGCACGTAACGCGCCGAAACGAGGTAGGAACACGACTGCAGAAACGCCGCGAGAATGCCAGAGGCGGTTCCTGCCGCTAATGCCGGGAGCGAATCTGGAGACATCGTGCCGCGTCCTCTGTCAGGCCATCGTGGCGAGCATGGCGGCCTCAATCCTAGCCGACGATGGACGGCCGTCTCGCCAGTCGCGGAAGGCGTCAAGCATCGCCTCGCCCATGCGGCGCACCTCGTTGCCGTTGCTTCCGGCGAAGTGCGGTGTCAGGAGGACGTTAGGCAGCGCCCTGAGCGGGGAGTCCGCAACGGGCGGTTCGGGGTCGGTGACGTCCAGCACGGCGGTGCGTCCCGGCTCGTCTCGCATCGCCCGCGCCAAATCCTCTTCGACGACCTGCGCCCCGCGCGCCATGTTGAGGAAGGTCGCGTTGCGCGGCATCCGGGAGAAGAGGTTGAAGTTGCAGAGGCCGCGCGTTGCCGGCTTGTCGGCGAGGTGGTTCGAGACGGTCTGGCAAGTCGAGAAAATCTCCTCCAGCGACGCCTTTCTGACTCCTAGTTCGACGGCGCGTTCGTCCGGCAGAAACGGGTCGTAGCCGAGGACTTCGACGCGGTGCTGGCGCAGGGCTGCCGCAACGAGCGCCCCGATGCGCCCGCCTGCGCCCAGCAGCCCAACGCGGCACCCGACGTTGCCGGGATAGGCGATGGATTCGGCGCGCTCGGCCTCGGTTTCGGCGGGGGTCTTGGGGCTGAAACGGAAACGGAAGAAACCCTTGTTCGCGAGCAGTATCTGGGCGACGGCGACTTCGGCGACGGCGACGGCGTTGGCGCCCCATGCGCCGTAGAGGGCGATGCCGCGCGCAAGCAGCGGCCGCGCGAACGACTGGACGCTCCCTGCCGCGTAGAAGACCGCCTTCAGGCGCGGAAGCACGACGGCGAGTTCAGTCTCCGAAAGCGCCGGCATCCCCCAGGTCGAGAATATCGCCTCGCAGTCAGCCGCCGCGCCGGCGCGCAGATCGGCCTCTGTGAGCGGGGACGGGTCTAGTCCCGCCTCGGCGCGAAGGGTTTCCACCAAATCGGACGGATAGACGCGTTGAAGTGCGTCGGAACCAATCATGCGCGACTTCATTGCCGCTCCCCCTTGCCGTTGCCGCCGGAAGCGATTTTCCATTCGCGGTCGAGATTCCGGATGAAAACGGCGAATGCCGGAATGACTTCCTCCGGCTCCGCGATGTCCGGCTGCCAGCGTTTCTCCCATTCCAGCGTGAACCAGCCGTCATAGCCGGAATTCCGCAGCGCGAAAAAGATTTCGCGAAGCGGGACGTCACCCTTGCCCGGGATGCGGTGGCTGCGTCCGCCGCCCTCCTTGGGGACGGAATCCTTCCAGTGCGTGTTGCCGATGTAGGGGTGGAGGTTGCGCACCGAATATTCGGGATCTTCGCGACCCACTTCCCATGGGTGGTGGACGTCCCAGAGCAGGGAGATTCCCTCTGGGCGACCCGCTGCGTCGAACGCCGCGCGTATCTTGGCGGTGTCGCGCCAGCAGTCGTGCGTCTCGATCGCGAACTCGATCCCGGCGGCACGCGCTATCGGCGCGGCGGCGACGAGTGTTTCGGCGGCGTTGGACACCGGGTCGGCGATGCCTTTGTCGTCGCCTCCGAAAATCCTTACTTGGCGGCAGCCGAAGGCGCCGCAGAGGTCTGCGTAGCGGCGCATCATGTCAAGCTGCGCCGCGCGGACCGCGCCGTCTGCCGCCGTGGCCTTTGCGCCTGCCGAAAGGCACGAGACTTCCAGCCCCGCGTCGGCGACGCGACGCGCGATTTCGCGCAGCGCCCCGTCCTTGAAATACGGGCTGTCAACGACTTCGATGCAGTCGAGGTAGCCGCGGAAGTCGATGGCGTCGTAGCGGGACGCCACGGCCGCGTCGATGATTTTGCCGATGTCCCAGGCGGGACAGGCGAGCGTCGAGTAGGAGAGTTTCATTTTTTTGTCGAGTAGGAGAGTTTCATTTTTTGCAAAACGCCTCAAGAATCAAATCCGCGATGCGGCGCATGCCAAGGTCGCCGGGATGGGCGGCGACGCCCCGGTGCGCGAAAAGTCCGATGGCCTTGTTTTCCGGGTCGTCGCCGAGCGGGCCGGCATCGACGCATGCCACGCCGGTTTTCTCCGCCGCGCGCTTCGTGCATCCGGCCTTGTTTTCGTTGCGCCAGAAGGGCGTTCGGAGGACGACGCGCGCCCCGCCTTCGGCGAATGGTCTCGCGAGCGAGACGAGAAGACGCTCGAAGCCTTTGACCGTGGCCGGCTCCTCGTCGATGTGCGGGACATTTTCGCCGATGGCGATCACGACGTAGTCCGGCTTCCAGGCGATATCGGCGGCGATGTCCGGGAAGTCACGGAGATCGGCCGCAACGTCACGCTCCAAGGGCGCCAGATTCCGGATGCGGAAGTTGGCTTTTTCGCCGCGTTTCGCCTCCAACCCAGCGACGACGAGATGCGCGAAGTCCTTCTCCGGCGCGCTCGCCGCCATGCCCCAATCCGACGTCCAGCCGATGTCGGCCTTGGGGCGGTGCAGTGCGATGGAGTTGCCGTAGATCAGCACCTTGAAGGCGCCGCCGGAAACACGCTCCGAAGTCCCCAACGACGTTCCGGGGTTCATCGCCTCCGCGCCCATCCGCGCTGCGTCGCTCTGCCGAGCTGCGGGGGCGGTGCCGGAAACGTTCGCGACACTTCCCGCAATTTTGAGGCTGAGTTCCTGCGGTAGCCCTTCGAGCGCCACACCGTCTATGGTGTGCGGCGAAGTGGTGGCATCGATGCGGGCGACGAGGGCCGGCGCCGCCGGCACGGCGCCTCGCAATATCGTGAAGCGCCGGAAGGCGAGGTTTTCGTAGCGGACGTGGAAACCAGAAAGATCGGTGGCCGCCTCGTGATGCTGGTTGCCGAGGTTGCGGCCGTAGCGATCGGTGTTCGCGACGAAGAGTTCCAGGACTTCGCGCGGCTCCACGCCCCCGATTCCCTTCTTCTTCTCGTTGTCGATCTCCTGATTGAAGAGCGGCAGCGCAAAATCGACCTCGATATCCTCGAAGGAGACATCCCGGATTCGCGTGTCGTCGGACGCGAACCATGTCGTGACGTCGCATACGGGGCCGCTCGGATGCACGACCGCGATGTCGCGGAAGCGGATTCCCTCGATGAGGCACGGAAGGTGTCCGGCCCAGACCTCCATGCACTTGCCCCAGTCGCACCACAGCACGCAGCGCTCGGCGGTGACGTTCCGCGTAGCGTAGCCGTCCCCATCGAGGTATTTGCCGCGCGCGACGAGGCAGTCGTCGAAGGAGCGGACGAAGCAGTCGCGGATTGCGACGTTCTCCGAAGCGCAGACGTTGATGCCGTCGGAGTTGTAGCGCCAGCAGCCGACGATCTTGACGTTCGATATCTCCACGTCGCGCGAACCGCCGCGCACAATCAGCGTCCATCGCGGCGGGTCGCGGACGACCACGCCCTCGACGGCCACGCGCTCGGAGTTCCAGACAGTGATACCGTTCACGGCCATCTCCGCGCCGTATTGGTCCGGCGTCATGCCGGCGGCCACGGCGGCGCGGAAGGCGGCGCTGTCGTGCGACACCCTGTCGAGGAACGAGCCGTCGATGATGCCACGCCCCACGACGCGCACGTCGTGGGCGTTCGCCACCAGAACCGTTCCGTAAACGACCGCGCCCTCCTCGATCACGATCGTTTCGTCGCTCTCAGCGACCACCACGCCGACGTGATGCTCGCCAGGACCAAAACGGCGGATCTTGCGGGGCGCTGCGGTGGCGCCCTGCTGTCTGGTCGCCGCGCCTTCGCCGAACGGCGGGTTCGCGAAGACGTGGAGCGCTTCGCCGTCGGGGAAGCTGACGACGAACTGGCGCGGACGGTCGATGGCGACGCGCAGGACGCCACACTCCCGCCGCCACTCCGGCACCGAACCGAGGGGGAGGAACACGGGAGCGCCGCATTCAGCGACATCCCGAATTTCCAGCGTCCCCGGCGCGTCCATGTCGAAAGAGACAAAAGAGACGACCCTCGTCTGTTCGACCGGGCGCTGCGCGCCGTTCCAGACCTTGTTCAGAGGCCGCGCGGAGACCCGCGCCGGGTGGGCGCACAGCGCCCGCCCGTTCCAGAATACTGACTTCATCTTAAGACGATTGTGGTTGGCAATGTCCGCGAGACCTTGAGTCCGCCAGTTGCCGACGCGGTAATGGCCGCTCCGTTCTGCTCCACGCCGTTTACGGTCACCGACCAGGTGGCGAGGTTGCCGGCACCGCCCATCGACCCGATGGTCAGCGGAAGAGCCAGCGAGCCGTCCAGCTGCCCGTTGGCGTCGAGGAGCGATGAGGACACGCCGACGAGCGCAAGCGTCCCGTTCGCCGCGGGGGCGAAATGCGTAATCGTCCCGCCGCCGTTCGCGACATCGACTTCAAGACCGGCGATTGAGACGTTGGCGTCGGGGATTTCCGTGAGGTCGAGCGTCGCCCCGGACGCTACCTTGACCATCCCCGTGGGCGCGAAGGACCAGGATGCGGCGTTCGCGTTGAAGAGGAACATCCGTCCACCGTTCATCCAATAGCCAAGCGAATCCGAAAGGTCAACGCCGTCGCGCGTGTCCATCGTCGTCCAGGTCGTGCCGTCGCTCGAGGCCTCGACGGTCCACGCCGTTGGCTCGCCGTTGGGATAGTTACCCGGCCTCGACAGCAGATACCCGCCCTTGGTTTTCGCGGCGTTGGCGGACGAGAGACGGAACGCAATCGTCTCCCACGTTGAGGAATCCTCTGGATCGGGTGCCTGATTTGCGAACACGAGGGAGTAGAAGTACTGGTACGAGTTGCTCTGGAATGGGAATCCGAGGATGTTCGGCGCTTTCCAGTCGGCTCCGGCGGCGAACGATCCAGCGCCGCTTGCGACGATCCAGGGCTTGGCAGCCGTCCACTGGTTTTCGGCGAGGTCGGCCGGAGCCGTCCCGACGGCGGCGCTGGAGCCGTAGATCAGGCTCGGACCGTCCGATCCGCCGTCGAGCGCCGACGTCACGACCCACCAGCGGCCGAGTCCCGCATGGAGATTCGTCGTCACGCCCGATGCGGTCCTTTCCAGCGACTTGCCGGACTTCCTGATCGTGAGGCGCCACCATGGATACGCTCCGGTGTCGGCCACGCCGCCGAAGCGGAGCCGCCCCTCGCGCACATCGACGTCGGCGATGGTCGGCGCGGCCTGGAAGTAGGTGAAGGTGTCGGTTCCCGTCTTCACGATGTCAACGGTCGTCCCGGCGGCGAATGGATCGGCGTAGCCGTAGTCCACGATGTTGAAGCCGGTCCACCTGGAGGGATAGTCCGACGTGAGGAGGGTGCGGCGCACGGCGCAGCCTGCCGGGAGCGATCCGCCGTTCACGAGGGAGATGCGCCCGCAGTCGATGCAGACGACTTTCGCCGAGGAAAGGGCGACGCCATCGACGACGAGCGTGGCGTTGGAGACGACGATGTCGTCGAAGGAGACTCCGGCGCCGGCGACGCGCACCGTACCGCCGAGGATGCGGAGTTTCGGCGCGACGGCCTTCGTCACGGTGAGGGTGCCGGATCCGAGCTTCTCGACGGCGCAGTCGCCGCCGAACGTCCCGGCGGTGAGGGTCGAATCCTCGTTGCGCACGCCGAACTGCAGGACGCCTTCGGCCGATTCACTGGAGTTCGTCACGAAGTTGTTGGCGGAGGCGAGGGAGGTCGAGTCGAAAACGAGGCCGTTCACGGCGCTGGCATGGCCGTTGAGGTCGAGGTACTTCTTGCTTGAAGCGCTGTCCGAAGCGAAGCGGAATATTCCGGTTCCGGCGCCATGCGGGAGACCTTGGTCCACGTCGAGAATGGCATTGGCGTTCTGTCGGAGAACGCTGTCGCCCGAATGCCCCCATGTAGTGCGGTCGTCGCCGGCGCAGAAGCGCAGAAATCCGGTGCCGCCGCTGCTCCAAACGACCAGATTGCACGAACCCGCCGTGGCGAAAGCGCCGGAACCGGCGTTGAGCCGCGCGTTTGATTGCTTGTCCCCGTGGTTTAGGACGACAATGATGTCGGAACCATTCGGCGATTCGAGGGCGACCCCGGAACCGGGGCCAATGTCGAAAAGGGTCTGGGGGTTGGTTGAGTACGGCGGCATTATGTGTCCGCCGTCGAAAACGACGCGCGCCGTCGCAGTGGTGTTGGTAACGAAAAAACTTCCGCTGGCATAGTCGTTGTTGGCACTGTTGCCGCTCAGCGTCAGGAAGTCGATGTAGCCGCTCGCGTCGGCTACGGCGTTCGGGCGGACATGGACCTTGTTCAATCTCGCCGAGCCGCTGACCACGACGATATGGCCCTTCCCGCCGTTTTCGCCGATGCGGACGGAACTCGGGCAATTCGATTCTGGGTAGTAGAATTGGATGCCGCGGCCGCTGCCTCTGTCAACGGTGACCGTCACGTCCTTGCCAGACGTGTATGGGAGATAGATGTGCTTGTCCCACGTGCCATTCGCCATGTTCATGAGGCCGCCGGATCCGATCGTCACGTCGGCATCGACATAGACGTGGCCGTCGGTGTATTTCTGCTCAGAGGTGAATGTCGTGTCCGCGGAGATCGTCGTGTTGCCGGCCATGGCGGACAGCGCGGCTGCGGCGAATGCGGCGGCCGCGAACTTTTGCATGCGTTTCTTCATTGATTTGTCTCATGTGTTGACGCCGGAGCGATGTCCGGCTGGGCTGTTGTTTGCGTTTCTTCGCTTCCTCCGTCGCGCTCCAGATGGCCGAACGGCGCGGCGGTCTTGCGTCCGCCGATGCCCTCCGTCCACTCCCGCCACTCGCGGGGGCCGCCATCCGAATCGTTGACGAGGAAGTCGAAGCCGAAGGAGTCCTGGTCCGCCTTGAGCGGATAAAGTTCCCGCACGGGGACCGACACGTCGAAGACGTAGCCGCCGTCGGCGAGGGAGAAGGAAATGCCGACATCGCGGATGACGCCGTAGCGGGTGATGTCGTCCGGCAACTCCGGGGTGGCGTAGTCGTGGTCCTTGAAGAGGACGCCATCTCCGGCGGCCGTGCGGAGAAGCCGGAAGGAAAGGTAGTCCGCGCCGTCGTCGCCGGGGTCGATGGCGAACTGGATGCAGTCCTTGAACCAGCAGTTGTCCGGGCCGTCCGGCGGGTCGAACACGTCGTCATCGACTTCGAAGCGGAGTCTTAGGAACGACGGGGACTGCGCCCCCGAATCCCCGCTCGACAACGCAACCCTGGCCGTCGCGCCGGGGATGGCGATGGGCGGTCCGAATCCGTCCGTTCCGAACACGCCGCGATGGAGGGCCTTCGAGACGGAGTGCGTTTCCGAAATGCGGGCCACGGTGGCGTCGCGGACTTCCAGCGCGGATCCGGAGCCTTCCTCGCGGAAATTGGCGACAAGGACGAGGGTGAGCGACGCTGCCTTTTCGTCGGAAATCGTGAAGACATCGGAAACGGTGCGCCATTCGCCCTCTTCCGCGTGGCGGTTCATGAGGCAGTTGAGCCCCTGGCGGCGCGGGTAGATTTCCGTGCCGTCCGCGTCACGGACCGTCACGATGCCGTCGAGGGTGCCGCGCCCGCGGATCGTGGCGGCGAGAACGTAAGCCTCGCCGTATGCGACGGGAACGTCGGCCGCGACTTTCACGAAACGCCGGCTTTTGGCGGAAAGGGTGCGTTTCTCCTCCGGGACGAGGTTTTCGCCGAGCGGGTGCGAGCCCTTGTCCGACGCCCTTTCGGCGGCGGACGCCTCCATGGCGGCTTGGATGGCATCCCAGTCGCCGCCTTCGACGTAGCGCGGCATCGAGGAGGCGGAAAGCGCGAGAACACCGTCCGCGCCGGGAACGGCGGGTGATTCGTTGTCCATCTCGTCAACGGCGGAAAACGGCCCCATGCCAAACGTCGCGCGGAAGGTTGCAGGAACTGAAAGAGCATTCCAGAAAACGGTGACGGGCGTACCGGCGCGGTCGAAGACGTAAGCCTCGCATTGCGCCGTGGATACGTCGCCCACGTATCTGGCACCTTCAAGGCGGTGCGTCATCTCCCGGTATGCCGCGAAGGCCGGGAGAGGCACGCTTTCCGCCGTGAAAAAGGGATATTCGCCGCCGCCGTAGTGGAAAATCCTGAAGGCGAACGTGCGGATCACGCCCTGCGCGGCATCCCGGACATGGAGCTTCACGGCGGAAGCAGCCACGGCAAGCGGACCTTCGCCGCGGCTACCCACCCAGCCCATGTCTTCAGAATTCACAATGGCAGGAGGTCTGCCGAACGAGGCGTTCATTTCGGCGAAGCTCCGCGTTCTCGGAGAGAAACGTTTCGAGTTGCCAAGATAGTGGGCGCTGAAAACATCCCATGGTGCGCGCCCTCCGAGCGACTTCACGGCTTCCTCGATGAAAACCGGCTCGATTGGCGCGCCGGGATAGATGCGGCAATCCGGGTCGGCCCCGTGGGCGGCGTCGTAAGCCGTTGCAAGGTATGCGCCGAAGTCGGACGGGCTGCCCGTGATCCAGAAGGCGCTCGTGTAGCCGGGTTCGTTGCCGATCTCCCAATCCGAGACGCGGCCACGGCAGTGCGAGACGAGGGCGCGGACGAAACGCGCCCACTCGGCATGGTCTTTCGGCGGGTGGAACTTCCAGCGCTTCGATCCGGTGCATGTCATGCTATCGTCGTCAGATGGCGAGCACCAGCGCGGGACTCCGGCGACGTTCACGAGAACGCGAAGGCCGTTCTCCTCGGCCACTCCAAGGCGGAAGTCGAGGTCGTCCCAGTCGAAGCGTCCCGGTTCCGGCTCCGCCAGCGGCCATGTGAGGTAGTGGAGGCGAGCCCATTTCGATCCGGCAAGGCGGGCGCGCCTCGCGCTGCGGCGGGTCCACTCGCGGGAGAATGCGGTCATGGGCCGCTCGTAGCCGTCTCCTTCCAGTGCGTGACACCCGAATCGGGAATCGTCGCGGAAGCCCTCCTCCGGCGGCTCGACGACACAGTAGGCGGTTGCGGCGGAAGGAGGCTCCGGGGACGCGGGCGGAGGGGCGGCGGACTCCAGTCCGCCGGCTGGGATTGGCGATCCGGAGATCGCCACCCCACCACCACCGGCTGGAAACCCGCGCCCCGGAAGTTTTGCCACGACCTTGAACCAGCCCTTGCGGTTCGTCGGCAGCGGCGCTTCGCCCACGCCGTTTGCGATAACGGCCGTTCCGCGGAATACCGCGTTCGAGGCGGTGTCCGACACTTCATACTTGGCGACGCCCTCGGTCGCATTGAAAAGCCGAAAGCGCAGCCGCGCGTCGGTTCCCGGATGGAAAATGCCGTCCATGTCGGATGTCGCCGCTTCTAGGATTGGCGGAAAGTCAGGCGCGGCGTCCGTTTCGCCGAGGGTTATCGCGTCGAAGACGATACGTTCGTGCTTTCCGCCGGAAACAACGCGGATGGTCGCCTCGTTGCGTCCGGGCGCGACCGGAACGACGCATTCCATCGCAAAAGGAAACGGTTTCCCCTCCGCGTTGCGTTCGGGGATGTCGAAAACGCGCTTGCGGCCGTCTGAGAGGGACAACTCCACGCCGCCGCGCCCGTTGTCGGGCGAATGGCTGAAGGCTGCGCAATCGAAGCGCAGAAGGCGGTTGCCGGGAGCGTCCTCGTCCCACGAGAGGGCCAGACCGGTCACAACCTCGTCGTTGGGCATGAAACGGCATTCATGGACACCGCAAATCTCGGCGGGGATTTCCGGCCGCTGAGTCGCCCCCGGCAAGACGGAGTAGCGAAACGTGTGCGTGGCGGCGTCCATCGACGGATGCGTCGCGAGCCACGGTGCGCGACCGTATTCCCAAGCGTGGCAGGGGCGGAACTCCGCCGAAGAGCCGTCGGCCACGCCAAGCCGCCAGACGACGGCATCGCTGTCGCCGCCCGCTGCGGCGACGGCGCAAGCAAGGAACGCTGCTACTGTCCTCATCACGGTTTCCATTATCGCGCAAAACAAGAAATGGCGTAATACAAAAAATCGGAAAGATTGTCAGATTTTTCGGAAAATAATGACATGCGTCACGCGACGGGCGACATGCGGCTTGCCGCTCAATGTGGTAGCATTTCCGCCATGCAAGCAATGTCAGTATCCTCTCAATGCGGAAAAACTGCCGTAATCGGCCCTTCGGGCCACCCCCCCTTGCGCATTCTGGCGCACATGGACGCGAGATCGCGCGTCTCGCGCGAGGGAACGCGGGGCATCCGGCGCTATGCGGCGACACATCCCGGCGTGGAGGTGCGTCTTTTCGGTCCCGGAACCGCCAGCGCGAAACTCCAGGACTTCCGCGACTGGCGTCCCGACGGATTGATCATGGGAGGCCCGACAAGGCGGACGCTGGCGGAAGCGATGCGGATGGGAGTCCGGGCCGCAGTGCTGGGCGGCGTCGAGCCGCCGAAAGGCGTCCCTCTCCGGATGGAAAGCGTTTTCGTGGACAACGCCGCCGTGGCCGAAGGCGCGGCAAAGCACTTCGCCACGTGCCGCGTCAGGAATCTTGCGTTCGTGGGCGAACGCATGGCCGGCAAAGGAGGCGCGGAATGGACGTGGTCGGCGGAGCGCGACGCCGCCTTCCGGGAATGCGCGGCGAAAACGGGCCGCTCCTACGCTTCGTTCGGGCCGGTGCGGGCCGCGCCGAACGGCGGCGTCCGCGAACGCAGAGCGCTTGCAAGGTGGATCGCGGCGCTACCGAAGCCGGTCGGCATCCTCGCCGCCCGAGACCACGTGGCGGTAAACGTCCTGGAGGCCTGTCTCGCGGCGGGGGTCGCCGTCCCGCAGTCGGCGCTGGTACTGGGCGTCGATGACGACGAATTCATCTGCCCGGACACGCCACCGACGCTCTCCAGCATCGTCCTCGACTACGAGGGCGGCGGATATCTGATGGCGGAAACGCTCGTGGGACTGCTAAAGGGAGAGGAACGCCGCGCAAGCGCGGGCTTCCGTCTCGTCCATGGCATACGCGGCGTGGTGGCGCGGCAATCCACCAGCGACCGCAACGAGGCGCGGCTCATGGTATCCCGCGCCGAGGAATTCATCCGCGCGAACGCCGCGACGGGAGGGATCGACGTCGAGGACGTCGCGAAAGCGGTCTTCGCGTCGGTGAGCCTGCTGGAAAAGAATTTCAAGGTCGTGACGGGCGGCACCGTCTGCCGGTTGATTCAGGACGTCCGCCTGGAGCGCGTGCGCACCCTGCTCACCGAGACGCAGACGCCAATCGGCGAAATCGGCCCGATATGCGGATTCGAGAGCTCCGGCTACTTGAAGGAACTCTTCCGAAACCGTTTCGGCTGCACGATGCGCGACTGGCGAAAAAGCAGAAGGTAGCCCCCCCCCCGCAGGGCGCAAATGTCAGAGAATGCAGGAGACGGTCGCGGACGGCATCATTGGAAGTCCAGCGTCCCGTCGTCGTTGACGGCCGCGCCGAAATGCCAGGTGCCGGCACTTCCTGTCCAGGGCCAAGGGCCGGACTTCGCGCTCTGCGGCTCCTCCGCCGAGGGCTTCACCAGCTGCTTGCCCGACGGAGGCGGTTTCGGGGCAAAGGCCATGACGAGCCGGTCCGCGCGGGCTGCGGAGGGCGACGGGATGGTGAAGGAAAAAGAAAGCATGCGGGGGAAGACTATAGCAGGTCCCCCGCCGCATCGGGCGCGCCCGCGCCCCCTCGCGCCGAACCCAAGGCCGTGTTGCTTGCAATCCGTCGTTTCATCGCCGGCGACGGGGCCGGCCGGCGCGCGGCCAGTCTAACGGGGCGGGGTGCGCTGCGAATTCGTCCATTTTCGGACGGTTTCGCCGACGCGCTTCTTGAAGACGCGGCGGAAGTCGGCGAGCGAGGCGTAGCCGCAGGCCTCCGCCACGGCGTCGGCCTAAAAATCGACGCTGCGCGGGCCGAGGATGCGGCCGCCGTCCACCGGAACGTCCACGCCCGTCAGGTATCCCGCCGTGTCGGACGCGAGAAACACGATGGCGCGGGCGACTTCCTCCGGTGCGCCCGTCCGTCCGAGCCACGTCCCGTCGTGCGGGACGACCTTCTGCAGGATCATTCCCGGCGAGACGCTGTTGACCGTGATTCCGCGCTTGGCGTTCTCCATCGCGAGCGTTTGCGTGAACCGGATGACCGCCGCCTTGCACGCCGCATAGTCGGAGAAACCCGGCAGCCCGACCTCGCCGGCGATGGAGCCGAGGTTCACGATCCGCCCGTACCCGCGCTCCGCCATGTGGGGGAGGACGGCGCGCATGCAGTGCATGACGCCGAAGAGGTTGATCTCCACGATGCGCCGGATTTCGGCCTCGTCCATTTCCTCGAAGCGCTGGCGCCCCTTGCCTCCGCGGTGGACCCACACGCCGGCGTTGTTCACGAGGATGTCGATCTTGCCGAAATCCCCGATGATCTTCCCGAAAACGGCTTCGGTCGCCTTCCGGTCGGAGACGTCCTGAGCGTAGGCGCGGATGTCGAATCCCCGCTCGCGGAGCGGGGCGATCCGGTCTTCGAGGACTCCGGCGTCCAGATCGGCCGCCGCCACGCGGACGCCGGCCTCGCAGAGCATCCGGCACGTGGCCAGGCCGATGTTGCCCGCAGCGCCGGTCACAACCGCCACGCGATGGTCGAAAGAAGTCGTTGTCTCGTTCATGGTCGAAAGTCGAAAGTCCGAAGTCAAAAGTCGAAATTCAAATGTCGAAATCGGCACGGATTCTACCATATGGCTCCCCCGCGTTCAACTTTTTCCAGCGCAATTCCAGCGCTAGCGCGGGGCGTGGGAAGTCGATGCGCACCCTCGCGCCGGTCGCGCCCTCCACCTCGTTTCGCACCATCCGGCGATGTTCGCGCCGAAGTCGTAGACGTTTTCGCCCCATTCGTTCACGAGGACGCGCACCGGCGTGAAGGTCTCGAACGCGCGGCACGAGCCGTCCGTGACGGCGAGCGTCAGCACGGTCGGCCGCGGCCGCGCGGGTTGAAGAGCTTCTCCACGTCGGCGATTTCGCGCTTTGCGTCCAGCATCCCGGCGAAGGCCTCCGGCGGAGTGGCTGCGGGGTTGAGCGCCATGTATGGGAACGTCTCGGCCATGCGGCTTGGGCCGTCGGGGGTGCGGAACGCGGGATTGTCGAGACGCCGGTCCCACTTGAAGTAATACGTTGCGTTGAACCCGCGCGCATACTGAAGCAGAACCTTGGCGCGGTGGCTCGCGCGCGTGTGCCCGAAATACGCCTCGCCGTCGATGAGAAAGTTGCCGTCCGGCGCGATGGCGAAATCATCGGCCCAAGCCGAAAGAATTGCGACGAGATGCAGGGCCGGGAAAATCAGAAAAGGACGAACTTTCATGGTAAAAGCAGGCGACACACGACGGGCGACAAGCGACTGGAGACACGCGATACGCGACAGGCGACACGCGGAACCTTTCAACCGTTCACGGCCACATGGGAAGGTTCGGCAGGCCGCCTTCGCCGATGACGGTCAGCGGCTTCCGGGCGAAGATTTCGTGCGCGTTGCGGACGATGTCGGAGCATGTGAGGTCGCGTCTGCGGCGGACCGTCTTCGGATTGCCCTTGAAGCCGAGTTCGTAGTTGAAAGCGCCGGCGTAGCCGATGGATTCGAACCCGTCCATGAGCGAAGGCCAGTCGATTTTCCCCTCGCCGGGGAGCCAGTGGCGTTCGTTCACGAAATCGTAGTCGGAGATGTGCGTGGCCGCGATCTTCGGTCCAAGCGTGGCGAGAAAATGCGCGTGCGTTTCCTTGAGCAGGTGGTTCACGTCGAAGCAGACGCGCAGGCGCGGATCGGCGGCGACGATGTCGGCAAGTTCCTCCGAGGTGTTGCCAAGGCACGAGCGCGGAAGGTCCTCCACGCAGATCGTCACGCCCTCTCGCGCGCCCGCCTCCGCAAGCGCCGCCATCGATTCCTTCGCGCGCGCGAGGCGCTCGGCCCTGTCGGCGTCCTCCACCGGCTCCAGGCAGGCATGCACGACGGCGAGGCGCGCGCCCATCGACGCGGCCACGCCGACGTAGTGGGCGTGGACCTCGGCCGTGCGGCGGCGCACGGCGGCGTCGAGCGATGCCGGATCGATGTCCACGTCCGTGTAGAAGGGGAGATGGAACGAGCGGATTTCCACGCCGGCGTCGCGCGACTTCGCGGCAAAGCCGGCGTAGTCCATGGCCGCGTATTCGCGGCCGGGAAGAGAGATTTCAAAGCAGTCGATTCCGGCGCGCGCGGCCGAATCGATGTAGGATGCCGCATTCGCGGCACCGCCTGGCGTGGAAAGACCGATTTTCATGTCACTTGCGAAAATGCGTCGCCAATACTAGCAGAAAACGACCAGCGTTGCATCCTGCCTCACGTTCGTCGATTCGTAGCAGCCGATGTCCGGCGCACCATCCCACGTGTCGATGTCGTGCGGGAGGAAATGTCCTTCCGAGTCCGTGAAGCGCAGATCGACGCCGTCGGTCGGCGAGGAGAGCTGGGAATATGCGAAACCGTCGATGCGAGATTCCGAAATGCGCACAAGCGCCGGGAAGTTGGCGAGAGAAACGCCATTCGCCGCACCGGCAACGGTGATTTCCGCGCAGTAGACGTAGTCGTTCACGGAGCCGAGCGCCGCGCCACATGGGGCAGAGTCCGATCGCGTATCTCAACGCCTATCGTCTGGAAAAGGCCTTCAAACTGCTGCACGAGACGCGCGACTCCATCGCCGACATCGCGTTCGCCAGCGGATTTTCAAACCAAAGCTATTTCACGCGTCAGTTCAAGTCGAGGTTCGGAACGACGCCGCTCCGCGCCCGCCGGAGCCAGGGGACGCCCGGCCTCCTTCGGACCGGATCCCGGCCATGAGCCGCAGGTCGAATCGGCGTCTGCCGACCGTCGCGCCTGTCCTACGCCCGTCGCGTGTTACAGCGTGGAGAGCGCGAGTCCGGTGAGAATCAGGGCCGTGCCTACGAGCTTCGGGGCCGTGCAGCGCTCCTTAAGGACGAACACCGCTTCCGCAAGCCCGAAGAGAAGTCCGGCCTGGCGGAAGGCCTGCACGTAGGCCACGTTCGTCACGAAGTGCATCGCGACCAGGACGAGGACGTAGGTCATCGAGGAGCAGCATCCGGCGACCAGGGGCGTCCATGACCGGTTTTCGAGGAGCGACGCCGCCTCGGCCCGCGATGTCCGTCCGCACAGGACGGCTATCCACATGGCCGCCGCGAGAAGAAGCGACCGGTAGGAATAATACGTCACCGAAAGGACGGCCTTCGGCGCTTCGACGCCGGCCGCGCGCGCCGCCTCCACCAGAACCTTTTGAGCCTGGCTGTCGCAGAGCGTGTATCCTGTCGTGCCGAGGGCCACGAAGAAAACGAACACGAAGGACTTGTCGAAATACCGTGACAGACGGAATTCGGAAAAAGTGGAGAACGGCAGAACGAGGCATCCGGCGAAGGCGATGCACATTCCCGTCACGGCGGTGGGCGAAAGGGGCTTGCCGAACCCGAACGCGGATGTCAGCCCGGCCAGCATCAGAATGGGCAGCGACCGCATGACGGGATACGCCACGGACATGTCGAGCCGGCGGTAGGAGGCGAGCAGCCCGTAGGCGTAGGAAAATTCCGAGACGAGCATCAGCGCGAGCCAGCCGTAAAAGGCCGGGGGCTGCGAGAAGAACCCGAGCGGCGTGAAGAACCGGACGGGAAACGTCCAGGCGGCGCCCACGGTGCAGAGCGTGGCGTAGATCGCCAGTCCGGTGCGCGATTTTTTGACGAGCATGTTCCACGTCGCGTGCAGCGCGGCGGAGAGCACGATGAGGAATGCGGCAAATGGAGTCATCGGGCGATGTCTTGGGCTGGGACGACCGGGAATCTATTGGATTCTGTCGCCCCAAAGTGGAACCATGGACTCGAAACCGTCGATGCGGAGTCGTTCGGCGTCTTCGCCGGCGTCGGCGAGCGTCCAGCGCCATTTCGAGTGGCCCAGTTCGCAGGTGTGGCCGAGGACGGTCCGGCGCGGATGGAATGTCTGCGCCGCTTCGGCCGGATCGATGCCGCATCGCGGATGCACGAACCAGAGGTCGGGCGTCCGCGCCGGGCGGAGCTTGCCGAGATTCGCCGAGTCGCCGGTGTGGTAGAGCGTCCAGTCGCCGACGCGGATTTCGAATGTCAGCGTGAAGTCCACGAGGTAGCCGTTGTGGTCGGAGGAAACCGTGAGAATGGTGGCGTCGCCGAGTTCGAAGGTCTTGCCGCCGCGCGTGTATCCGCCCGGCATGCGGCCTCCGCGGAACGCGCCGTAGTTGTCGAAGAAGTTGGACACCACCGTCTTGCCCGCGCCGTCCATGGCTTCGAGGAAGGGGGCGTCGACATGGTCGTCGTGGTTGTGCGTGACGAGCGCGAAGTCGAGAAGCGGAGCCAGGAGCGTCCCCTTTCGGTGCGCGATGTCGATTCCGAAAACGGCGCGAGGCGTCTTGACAACGACTCCCATGTTGTAGAGAAACCACACGGCCGGAGGCGAGCCGTCGGGGACCTCGGCCGCGCGGACCTCGGCGACGACCTTGTCGAACGCTTCGTCATAGCGGCGCAGGGCCGGCGCCGCGCCGTAGGCGGCGAGGCGCGCGGCCTCGTCAAGGGTAGCCCCGGCGAAGCGGAACGGCTGGAATGCGGAGGCGGGCGTGGCGTCCACGTCGCACTGGAAGGCGGCCGCCGATGGGTCGCCGATGGAGGAAGTCTCAGGTCTCATGGTTCAATGACAATGAATTTTACCCCCATCGACCGTCTGCGTCCAGCGGAACGTTTGGCGGCGTCATTTCAGGAGCCGCACGTTGCGGATCCAGAAGGTCAGGCGCCGCCCGCGCGGCGCGCCGCCGAGGCGGAAGGATACGATGCCGCCCGCGTCCGGCGGCAGCGCGACGCGCCGCACCTCCCAGTTGAACCCCGGCGGTGGGTAGTGGATGTTTTGCGTCCGGCCGTCCGCCCACGTCGGCAGGAAGACCGCCGAGTTGTAGTCGTTCTCCACCTTGTCCTGCTCGCTCTTCACCTCGAATTCGATCATCTTCGCGCCTTCGAGGGATTCTTCCGGAAGTTTCAGGTCGTGCCACGGCATGAACCACGGCCCGGTTTCGCCGGTCCAGCCCACGTCGAAGCGCACGGCTTTCTCTTTTTCGTCGTAGGCGCAGCGGTAGGTCTGCCCGGAATCGTTGCGGCGCCAGCTCGCGGGATCTTCGAGCGCGAGCGGCACGACCTTGCACGAGGCGAGGAAGCGGTGCCGGTCGAAGACCGGGACGCGCGCCGGCGTGGAAACACCGGCTTCGGACTCGAATCGAAATGCAAGCGTCGCGTCGAGAGGAGTGTCGGCGGACGGCGCGTGGCGGTAGGGGATGGAGACATGGCCCCACGCCGGAAGGACGATGGGCTCCGGCGTTTCCGCCGGAGCGCGGGACAAGGTGCCGCCCTCCACCACGAGCCGCCCGCGCTTCTCCTCGCCGGAGAAGTTCCAGAGTTCGACGGAAATCGCGCCGGTTTCCTTTGTGAGTTCGGCGCGGCTCTTGTGGCCGGCAATCTCGAAATCGGCGGAGAGCTTCGGGCACACGACGACCGTGAGGTCCTCGCCGGGAGCCGGCTCGTAGCGGATGATGCGCCCGCGCGGCGGCGCGGGGATGTCGGGCGCGAGGCCGAGATCGCCGGTGAGGTACCGCGGATAGCGCTCAGCGACGAGCGCGAGTGTCCCGTCGGCGGCGGGCGCGGGCGGCGGAAGGGGCGTGCCCATCATGTCGGTGAGGCGGAAAGGACGGGTGGCTGCGCCCCCCGCGCCCCCTTGAAGGGATAACGGCCGCTCCAGCGCGCCTTTCGGATGCACCGGGCCCTGCGTGGCGGTGTCGATCTCGGAAACGCTCCAGAAGACAAGGGTCTGGCGGGACGCAGCATCTGCGGGCAGGATGCCCTCCTGGGAGCGCGGGCTCCCAGGTTTCTCATACAAAAACGCGCGGATGCCTTCGCCGACCTTCACTTCGCCGAGGAACCGCGCATCCCCGAGTTCGCCGGTGAGCGTGGAAATCGCGGCGTGGATCGGCTTCACGCTGCCGTCGCGGCGCATCGTGCCCCAGTCCTTGCGCCCGCCGCGCTCGTTGTAGCAGCCGAAGAGGAAGAGCCACGAGCGGTCGATGCCGAGCGACTGCGCGAGGATCGCGGCCTTCGGATACCATTCCGCCCAGACCATCTCCTGCTCCGGCGAATGCGCCTTGAGGCCGGGGCGGACGCCCTCCGCCGTCGAGTCGCCTTCGAGGTTGGTGCCGAATTCGGTCAGCCACACGGCCCAGTCGGGGCGGCCGCACTGTGCGAGGTAGGCGCGGAGCGCGGCGTTCCAGCCGGGGAGCCGCGAAGGCTCCAGGTAGGTGTGGATGTTGAAGATGTCCGCGTACTTCGGAAACTCGTTCGCGGCGAGGCAGCCGCCGAAGTCCTGGTCCGGCACGTCGGCGAGCGCGCCCAGCAGGACGGGCTTGGCCGGGTCCGCCGCCCGCACGGCGAGGGCGAAGGCCTTGAACGCCGCGACGTATTCCCAAACGGGTTCGGGCACCATCTGGAGGTCGGGTTCGTTCCAGAAGCCCCAGGCGTTGTAGGCGTCGCCGAAGGTCGGCACGGCGTTCGTCATGAGCGTGTAGAGCGCCATAAGGTCGGTCGGGAGTTGGCGGCGGCCGGGCTCCTCGCCGCCGGCGTGGGCGGGCGTCCCGGCGAAGATGCCGGTCGTGATGAGGCCGTTTGCGCGGAGGTGCGCGGCGTTGTCGAGCCAGCGCCTGTATGTGAAGACGCCGGGTTCGGGGTTCATGCCCTTCCACACCATGCGCTCGCGCGTCTGCGCGACGCCGCACTTGCGCATGAGTTCGCAGACGACGCGGAAGGTGTCGCCGTCGTACCACGGGCAGTCGAAGGTCTCGGCGCGATGCGAGAGGGCCGAATCGACGGCGAAGGGGGAGTCGGGGTTCCGGCAGGGGTCGCGGCGCACCACGCAGAAGTCGAAGGGGGCCACCGCCTCCGGTAGAGGCGTTTCCACGAAACGACCGCCTTGCGGACGCGCCGTGGGCGCGTCCCTACCAGTTTCGACGCGGTAGAAGCCGGACGGGAGCGGGGCGAGTTCCAGCCGACCATCGGCGGGCCATTCGCCGCGCCGCACCTCGTTCCCGCGCCAGTCGAGGACGGTGAAGGCGCTGTCGGCGCCTCCACCGTCAAGGACGAAGGACGAAGGACAAAGGACGAACACCGGCGATTCGTCCTCGGTGAAGGTCCAGCCTGGGGCGGGCGTGGTGACCGCAGATGAGAGCGCCGAGTCGGCGCAGAGGACGATGCAGAGGGTCGCGACGATTATCTGGAAGGGTAGCCCCTTGCGTTCCTTGGGATTTCTCATTCTTGAGTTCCTCTGTTTCCTTGATAGCCGCCACAGGCCTGGCGGAGGGCGCGGAGGTAGGCGTCGCCGTTGTGGAGGTCGGGCATCAGGTAGCTGCCTTCAGTGTATTCGTTCCAGGCGTTGACGAGAATCGCGCCAGGGCGCTTCGGGTCCGAGGCGGCCAGGCGCAGTGCATCGCGGACGCATCGGCCGAAAACCTCCGGCGAAAGGTCCCGGATAATGCCGAGGTAGGGGTACTGGAGCGTCCTCCACGGGAACGGCTCGTCGAGGCGGCAGCGCGGCGAGGGATCCCAGCCGCGCGAGACGACGGGGATGAACGGCACGGGCGAGCCGGCCGCGATTTTAGCGTTGAAGGTCGCATGCAGGTCGGCGAACTCCTCGTGCGTGAAGAGCTGCCGCCGCTCGCCCGTCTCCTCCACGACCAGAGAATCGTCGAAATCGTAGGGGGTGACGTTGTAGGCGGAGGTCGAGTCGAAGCCCGCATCGGCCATGCGAACTGCGGTCTCCGGGTCGCGCACCATCGCCGAGAGGTGCAGCGGGGGAAGCCCCGCCCGCGCCATCCGCGCCTGCGCCTCGGCGAAGACCTTCCGCGCCGCCTCGGGGCCGCGGAGGCCATCGACGAGCGCGGCCGCCGAGTAGATGGAGAGGAATATCCGCCCGTCCCTGCGGTAGTATTCCGGCGCCGCGAAGGAGTGGGCGATGCAGTAGTCGATCGCGTCGAGGAACTCCTCCCGGTCGTAGCGGAGGGTCCACCAGAGGCGGTCGTTGCAGGTGCCCGGCGCAGTGCGGAAGACATCGGAGCGGTGGTGGTTCGCCCACATGAGCGCGAACTTCATCCGACCCCGGTTCGGCGCGCACAGGAAGCCGCGCTCCAGCGCCTCGTGCGCGATGGGATGGCCATCCGCCCAATACCAGTCGTAGAGGAAGACGTCGATTCCGGCGTCCGCGGCGAGGTCGATCTCCCCCGCCACGTCGGCCGGGTTGGAGTCGTCTGGATGGCCCGCCGTGAGGCGCAGGGGCTGCTCGTGGCCGGGGAAGCGCGGGACGGCCGAATCGACGTAGTCCCACTCCGTGCGGCCCTTGCCGAAGATCGCCTCGCCTTCGGGATAGACGTGCCACTCCGGATAGTAGATGCAGAGAACGTCCATTTTATCTTTCCTTGCACGGCTGAGGAAGCGATGGCGGAGCGGGTGCGCGGGACGCGGCCCTGCCAGAAGCCGTGGGCGCGTCCTCCGCCCCCGCGCGACCTCGACGCCGGGGCCGAGGGTGAAGGGGTTGTCCGAGCCGGGGCCGGAAAGCCTGTTGCCCTCGACGACCGCCCGCCCGGTGAAGGGCACGTGGAAGTCGAAGAAGGTGTGCCGCATGTCGGCGCAGTCGTTGCCGCGCGCGGTGAGGTTGTGGACGGGCCCGCATTCGCCCCAGTAGCCCGTGAGGTCGTCCACCATCATCACGCTCTGGCCGTTGGAGAGCCGGTTGTTTTCGAAGAGGATGTCCGCGAAGGCGGAGAGGCGGATGTGCAGGAAGTCGTGGAAGTGGTTGCCGTGGATCCAGATCGTTGGCACGTGGGAGACGTTCGCCACGTCGCATCCGGCCCATTCGGGCGGGATTTCGCGGTCGAAGACGATTTGCGCGCTTGTCGTGTCGCGGCCCGGCGCGGGGAACTCCGCCACGGCGGCGCGGCCGAGAATTGCCTTTCCGGTACCATGACCGCGCGAGAACTCCACCTTCTCGCCGACGCGGTAGGGGAAGTAGCCGGCGTAGGCGTGATGCTGGATCTTCAGCGTGGCGTGGCGCCCGTCAACCGAATCCAGGGCCGTGTAGTTGCCGTGGATGTTGATGGCGTCGTCGAGGCTCCAGCTGCTCTCGCATCCCGCGATCTCGATGCGCCCCTTCGTATCGACGAGGAACATCGTGTCGGCCGTCAGCGAGACGAGGCTCCCCTCGTCGGGCCGGACCTTGTAGCGGAGGATGCGGACGTTCTCGCACTGGTCCGCGACGATGCCCATGCCGGTGCCGCTACGCACATCGACATCGGCGACCTCAACGTCGCGGCAGTCGGAAATCGACATCAGCGAGCGGGTGCGGGCGCATCCGAGGAGGATGCAGAGCGGCTCGCCCGCGGGGTAGCTGCACTTGCCGGCGTTCTTGGGGTGGGGGTCGCCGCAGTAGCGGAAGAAGACCTTGCCGCCGCCCCGGTCCTCGGCGGCGACGGAATAGAACGTCGAGGCGAGCGTGTCCTTGTCGTGAAGGCAGCTGGGCGTCGCAAGATACTGGATGTGGCAGAAGCGAAGCGCGTGGACTGAGAGCACCTGCGCATGGGAGTCGATGCGCCCCTCGTCGGTGTCGAAGAGGATCGTGCCGTCGTCCGTCGTTTCGTAGGGCGGGGAGTCCGGGGCGAACTGGCAGAGGAAGCCGTCGTCGCCCTTCTCGAGAATCGTGAACTCGGCGATCGCGGGCTGGAAGACGCGCGAGGTGAAGTTGCGGATGGCGAGGCCGTCGCAGCGCTGCGCGACGATGGGGAACGTCTGGCCGTGGAAGACGAAGCGGGCGCCGCCGCCGTCAATCGTCACGTCCTTCCGTCCCTCGATGTGGATGGCGACCTTCTTCGGCCCGGTCGAGCTTCCGGGCGAGGCGAGGAAGAGGTCCTTCGCCCCCTCCTCGAAGAAGTGGTATTCGCCGGGGGCGAAGCGGAGAGTGCCGCCGTCGCGGAGCCGCGACGCCGCCGCGACGACGGCGGGCGTCGCGTTGCCGTCGCACGGGCCGATGTCGATGACGGCATCGCTGGAGTCGCCTTTTTTCACTTTCATGGCGCTTTGCATGGTCAGCATGATTGCAGCAGGGATTCGGCGGGAATGATGGCGTCGAAGAAGCCGTCCCCGTCAACTTCGCCGGACACTTCGCCCAGATGGACAAGGACGGGATGGATGGAAACGCCCCGGCGCACGGGCAGTCGCCACATCTTCGTCTCCACCTCGTCTTCGATTTCGCGCCCGATCCGGTTTTGCCGCTTAATCTCCACGAGGTAGGCGGAGCGCTCCGTTTGGATTAGGAGGTCGATCTGGACGCTGCCGTACCACGGGCAGTCGAAGGTGTCGGCGCGGTGCGACAGCGCCAAATCGACGGCGAAGGGGGAGTCGGGATTCCGACACGGATCGCGGCGCACCACGCAGAAGTCGAACGGCGGTAGGGACGTTTCCACGAAACGTCCGTCTTCGCGCGGACGCGCCGTGGGCGCGTCCCTACCGGATTCCATGCGGTAGTACCCCGGCGGAAGCGGGGCGAGCTCCAGCCGCCCGTCGGCGGGCCATTCGCCTCGCTTGACTTCGTTCCAGCGCCAGTCAAAGAGGCACCACTCCATCTTCCCGTCGTCCGCCTGCCGTTCCCCGCGGTCCACGAAAAACACCGACGCCTCCTCTTCGGTGAATGTCCAACCGGGGGCGGAGGTTGTGACGCCACCCGGAAGCGCAACCTCACCGCCCGCGGAATCAAGACATCCGAACAGGATGCCCGCGATGCCAAGGACGGCGCCGATGGCCTGGCACGCGCTGATGCGCTCGCGCAGAACGAAAAACCCGTAGAGGAAGAAGCCGACGATGCACGCGGCGACCATCACCGGATACCCCATCGATCCGGCACCGAGGCGTTCCAGTCTGTCCAGACCCGGAAACGTAAGATATTTTCCGACGAAAAAGGATACAAGCCCGACGGAGCCGGCCCAAACGGCGAGCGAGCGCAACTCCCCAGGCCGTATCGGTTCTGCGCGATGGCCGCGCAGGCGCAGGATTCCAACGTGGACAAACGCCGCCATCAGCAACCCGAAATACATGGCGAAGGTGCGGAACGTGCCCGAAAAATCGCGACCCTTTTCAAGATACGATGGCAGGTTGGCGGCGCACTGGTTGACGCCACAGCAGAGCATGCCGAGCAGGGACGCCGGAAGCCATTCGCGGAGCGGGGCGCGCGCCCCGGACGAGGCATTCCCTTCCGCCGCCCCACTCCGAAGCGCATAGAAGAAGACGCTGGCAATGATGAGCGTGATTCCGAAGAATCGCCGAGGTCCCATCGGGACTCTGAATATCAGCCACCCCATAAGGAATGGGTAGATCAGGCCCGACTGGATAATCGCCCAGACGATGGCGTTCGGCCCCCGCTTCATCGCGCATCCCATCAAAAGGGCCATCAGGTAGTTGAATGCGCCGCACAAAAGCATTCCCGCGACAACGAGAATCCAGGTCATGGCCGGGCATCCGTCGTGCGGGAAGAAAGCGGTCGGCGCGGTCACCCAGCCGACGAGCCCAAGCGTCACGCATACGGCGCAGACCAGGAACTGGTAGCGCACAAGACTGTAGCCCTGCCGCTCGACATGGCCGACGGCGGCCCCGACGGAAACCCAGCTGAATCCGGCGACGACAAGGAATAGTATTGCCGTAATCATGTATGGTCCATCCGTTTCTTACGACCTCGCGGTCACATCCATGCTCCCGAAGACAATGTCCGGCGCGTGTTCCACGTCAAACGCCTTGCCGTCGATTTGGATTGCCCCCTTGCCGGTGATGGCGACGTTCTCCGCGTTTTCCGCGAAGACGAGCGCCTTGCGCGTGACGGTTGGCGCAGTGTTCGCGTCGCCGTAGCGGTAAACCATCTCCTCGGGAATCGCGTCGTCGTAGTCCTCCGGCTTCGGGCCGCCAAGGATGATGGCGCCCTCCTCAAGATGGAGTTCCACGCCGCTCTTCAAATAAAGCGTGCGGCAGGGGTGGATGCCTTTCGGGACAATCACCCGCCCGCCACCCTTCGCCGCGGCGGCGTCAATCTGCGATTGGATGGCTTCGGTCACCCGGATCCTGTTCTGCGGCGTTGGATTCAAAGTTGCCATTGTTGCGTCTTTCATGGTTGCGTGTCCACTGGTTGTTGGAAGCACTTGTCCAGCCAGCGGGCTGCGTCGGCCACGCCTTCGACATAGTCGCGGTAGGGGCGGCCCTCGTTGTCCACGAGACCCCAGCCCTGCCCCTCGGAATCGGCGAGGTTCTGAAAGCCGAAATCGACGACTCCTGCGACGAAGGGCAGGTTTTCCACAATCTGCCGCAGCGCCTTGCCGTAGCCGCGGCCGCGCTCGGCCTGTGTGCGCAGCTGCGCGGATGGCGACTGCATGCGGACGTCGAGCGCCTGGACACCCCACTCGGTGAGCAGCACCGGACGCCCGGTGGCGCGGTGCGCCAGCCGCAGGGCCTCCATCTGCCTGTCGGTGAACACCGCGTCGCCGCGCACCATCATCGGGTAGGAGTTGACGGCGATGAAGTCGTAGCCGTGCCAGCACCGGTACATCTCCTCGGTCGCGCCGCCCAGGAAGCGGTTGGAACCGATCAGCTTGCCGGGAAAGAACTCCCGCATGAGCGAAAGCACGGCGTCGGCGTATGCCTCGACGGTGCGGACCGCAAAAGCGTCGAAGTCGTCCCGCATGGCGCCCTTCGCGCCACCGGCCGCCGCGGACGCGGTCCGGCCGAGGTGCGCCATCGCGGCGACGTATTCGGGGTCGTCGAGCGACGGCTGCAACCCGCCAAGCGGGTCGGGCTTGCGCGCGAGGATCTCGTCGAAGGACGAGAACCATTCGTTCGTCCGGCCGCCGAACCACGCGCGGTCAAGCAGCGTCACGTCGCCGGCGTACCGCTCCGAGAGCCAGCGGACGAACTCGGCGCCGCACGCCTCGGAATAGACGTAGCCCGAGGAGCTGCGCTCGGCGAAGTTGCCTTCGATGTGGGCCTCGTTGCCGACGCAGATGCCGAAGACGGCGGGGCGGGCGTTCAGGTCCGGCGCGACGGTGGCGAGCTTGGCCCGCAGCCGTTCGCGGAATGCGGGGTCGAAGGGGTCGCCCACGCCGACAAGACGCTCGCCGCGCGCGTTGAGAAGGAACGGTCCGGCGTCGGCGCACCCGACATATTCGAGGTTGAGCATCCCGCGACGGGCGGCTTCGTCGAACGCGCTGCGTATGTTGTTTACGCCCACGACCTCGATCTTCGATCTCAGCGCCGACGGGATCTCTTTGAGATTGTGCGATGAGATCACGCATTTGCTGAAGCCCAAACGGATCGCCTCGCGGATCCTGAGCTCGGCAAAGCTGACGGAACGGATCTCTCCGGCAAGGCCGATCTCGCCGAATGCGATCGTATCCTCGCGCAGCACCTGATCCTTTAAGCTGGAAATCAGAGAAAGCGCGACCGGCAGATCGGACGCGGGCTCGTCGATCCGCAGCCCGCCGGCGACGTTGACGTACACGTCGCAGTTTCCCATAAAATACCCGGCT